>NZ_JBFAJR010000045.1:0-56126 GCF_040655295.1 Streptomyces sp. NPDC050448
CCGCACCCGGACCTCCCACCTGGCAGCACTTCGCCCCGCCGAGCAACAACTCGACGGGGCGAAGTGACCCGGACCCCGGATTAACCAACGGCATCCCAAGATCGGTTGGGGGCCTTCGTGCTGGTGGGCGTGGACGGTTTCGAACCGCCGACATCTGCTTTGTAAGAGCAGCGCTCTACCCCTGAGCTACACACCCGTGGATGAGTGGACAGCCTACATGGCGGGCACACCCCCCACGCAAACCCGCATCCGTGGGAGAGAATGGACCGGGGCACGGCGGACGCGGCACGGGAGAGGGATTGTGACGACGGCATCCCGGCGGTGGTTCGGCGGGCGGGACGAGAGTCGACGGGCGGATGCGCAGGCGGCGAAGGATGCCGCCGCGGCCGCGTTCTACGAGCTGGATACCGCGCAGCGGGATCTGCGGATCTCCATGGAAACCATCGCGGCCGCCGACGGGTCGCCCGCGGCGCGGCAGGCCGAGGAGGGGTTCGCCGCGCTCGGGCAGCGGATCGACCAGGTCAGCCATGTGTACATCGAGGCCGTCGACGCGCATGACCTCGACCGGGTCGACCTCGAGGGGTCCGTCGCCGCGCGGGCGCGGGAGCAGCTGACGCGGGCGCGGGACGAGCTCGTACGGGTCAAGGGCGAGCTGGACCGGTTCGCGCAGGGGCTGCAGCCGCTGCTGGACAAGGCCGAGATGCAGCTGGCGCGGGTGGCGCCCGCCCGGGAGCGGGCCAGGGCCGCGCTGCTCGCCGCGAGCACGGCGCTGGACGACGTACGCGGCAAGGGCATGCGGGCCGACGAGTTCGCGGCGCGGCTGGCCGCGCTGGGGCCGGAGCTGACCTTGCTGAACCAGGGCGCCGCGCAGCACGGGGTGCAGGAGACCGTCCAGCGCGCGGACCGGATCCTGCGTGATGCGGAGGCGATACGGGCCGAGGTCGTGCGGCTCCCGGAGCGGGCTGCGGAGATCGACCGGCGGCTGGTGAGCCTGCGGACCCGCGCGCAGGCGCTGCGCAATCGGGCGGACCGGGTGGATCCGGTGCTCAGTGAGCTGCGCCGGCGGTTCAGTGCCGCGTGCTGGCAGGACCTGCAGCAGGTGCCCGACCAGGCCGTACGGGACGTGGCGCGGGCCGAGGAGCAGCTGAGGGAGGCCGCGCGGGCGCGGGATGAGCAGCGCTGGTCGGAGGTGGGGGCGCTGGTCGAGTCGGTCCGGGGTGCGCTGGATGCCACCGACGAGGCGGTGTCGGCCGCGCAGGACCGGCTGTCGCGGCTGGAGGCGGTGGCGCGGGATCCGCAGGCGGAGGTGCAGCGGACCCGGTTCGCGATCCGGGATGCGCAGCGGCTGGCGATGGAGGGCCGCAGTGTGCCCGATCCGCGGCATGCGGGGCCGCTGGACGAGTCGGTGGCGCGGGTGGAGCGGGCGCTCGCCGGGTTGGAGGGGCGGCATCCCGACTACTGGCATTTCCTTCAGGAGATGGAGCAGGTGCGTGCCGCCGCGGGGCGGGTCGTCTCCGATATCCGCGGGCGGCGCGGGGGCGGCTGAGGCCCGAGCTTGTCCCGGGAGGGGCATGGGCGGATGCTGGGAGGTGCACGGAACGGAGCATTGGAGGGCGGTATGTCTGCCCAGACTTCCCACAAGCGTCGCGCGTCGCAGGTAGCCCCTGTCACCGCACCGCATGCCGCCTACGGGTGCCACGAGCCCCATGAGCACTACGCGCCGTACGTGTCCCATGGGCAGCCGATTGAGCTTCCGGCACCGCACGTCCCCTTCCTGGTGCGGCGCGTCGCGCATCCCGTCAATGCCCGGCTCGACGAGCATCTGCCCTCCGATCACAAGCTCAGCCAGGTGTACCGGGTGGGCGCGGGCCTGACGGGGCTGCTGCTGGTCGTCTTCGGGATCCTCGGGCTCATCGACCGGATCGGTTTCTTCGACACCGGCGGCGCCAGGGTGCTCACGCTGAACACCAACGGCACGTTGAGCGTCCTGTCGATCTGTATCGGGCTGCTGCTCTTCGTCGGGATGCTGATCGGCGGGAACTTCGCCTCCACCCTCAACATCGTGCTGGGGCTGGCCTTCATCGCCAGCGGGTTCGTGAATCTGGCCCTGTTGGACACCAGCCTGAACTTCCTGGCCTTCGAGATCCAGAACGTGCTGTTCAGCTTCATCGTCGGCGTGATGCTGATGTGGTTCGGGATGTACGGGCGGGTGGGCAGCGCCCTGCCGCACGACAATCCGTACTGGCGTGCCCGCCATCCCGAGCAGGCCGCCCGCGAGGACCGGGCACGGGCGAGCGCGAACGCCGGGCGAGGGCGGTAACGGGCGCCGCCGCTCTGTAGCCTTGGGCCATGCCTCGTTACGAATTCCGCTGCCGGACCTGCGACGACACCTTTGAGGTCAGCCGGCCCATGGCCGAGTCGTCCGCTCCCGCCGACTGCCCGGCCGGGCACGCCGACACCGTCAAGCTGCTGTCCGCCGTGGCCGTGGGCGGGACCAGCAGTGCCCCCGCGCCTTCCGGCGGGGGCTGCTGCGGCGGAGGCGGTTGCTGCTAGCCCTGCCGGTGCCGGCCCTGCCCGTGTCGGCCCTGCCCTGCCCGTGCCGTCGGCGCCGGTGAAGGTGCTGGCGCCGGTGCTACCGGCGCTTGCGCGACAGGGTGAGGCCGTCCGAGATCGCCAGCAGGACCGACTCCATGCGGGGGTCGCCCGCGACGTGGTCGTTGTAGGCGCGGACGCCCGCCGCCGCGCCCGTGGCGGACTCGTCCAGGACCGTGCCGTGGAACAGCGTGTTGTCCGTGACGATCAGCCCGCCCGGGCGCAGCCGCGGAACGAGCTCCTCCCAGTACGCGATCTGGCTTTCCTTGTCCGCGTCCACGTACGCCATGTCGATGTGCGGTTCCTGCGGCATGGCGCGCAGGGTGTCCAGCGCCGGGGCGATCCGCAGGTCGATCCGGTCGGCGACGCCCGCCGCCTCCCAGGCCCGGCGGCCGTACGCCGTCCACTCCTCCGAGACGTCGCACGCGATCAGCACGCCGTCCGCCGGCAGCGCCTGCGCCATCGACAGGGTCGAGAAGCCGGTGAAGGTGCCGATCTCCACGATGTGGCGGGCGCCCGTCAGCCGGACCAGGAAGGCCAGCAGCGGGCCCTGCTCCTCCGCCGACTGCATGCCGGCCACGTCCGGGAACTTCTCGTACGTCGTCGCCACCAGCTCCCGCTGGATCGTGTCCAGCGGGGGATTGTGGTCGAGCATGTAGCGGTACAGCTCATCGGTGATCTTGGTGCTGTTTCCCTTGGTCATGCGCCCAGTGTGCCGACTTCACCCGCCGCCCGGGCGAATGCCCGCACGATTTCCTCGCCGGCCAGGACGCCCGCCGTGGCCAGGGGCGTGACCGTCGGCGCGGTCCAGCCCGCGTCGGCCAGTTCGCCGTGGCCCGGGCGCCAGGCCGCGTCCGCCGCCAGCAGCAGGTCCGCGTCCAGCAGGGAGTCGCCGGCGGCGAGGGTCGTGGACGCGCCCGTACGGCGGGCCACCTCGCGCATGGCCGCGCTCTTCGTCAGCGGGCGCGGCACGGCGTAGATCTTGCGGCCCTGGAGGGAGACCGTCCAGCCGCGGCCCTCGGCCCATTCCGTCAGCGCCTTGATCCACTCCTGCGGGACCAGGGCGCGTTCGACGACCAGGTACGCGAACAGGTCCTCCGCGACCCGCGCCTTGCGCAGCCACGCCGGGTCCGCCGTCGCCAGCAGGTGCCCGTGCACCTCCTCCAGCGGGGCGCACTCCTCGGCCAGCCGCGCCGCCACCTGACGCCGCCAGTCCCGGTCCGGGACGCCGTCCACCAGCAGCTGCCCCCCGTTGGCGCAGATCGCGTACGGCGCCGGGCGCCCGGGGAAGCGGATGCGCTGGTACTGCTTGCGGGTGCGGGTCGTGGTCGGGACGAAGACCACCGCGGGATCGGCGGTCAGCTCGGCCAGCAGCGCCGCCGCCTTCTCCGTCATGAACGACAGCGGCTTGCTCTCGTGCACCTCGACGCACAGCAGCCGCGGGACCTCCGGGTCGGGCATGGTCAGGCCGAGCGCGGCCGTCGAGTAGATGAGCGTGCGGTCGAGATCACTGGCTACCAGGACAGTCACTTGGAGGCCACAGCCTTTCCGTCGGCGCCCGTGGCGCCGCGCGTGAAGCGGGGGTGGATGAGTCCTACACACGTATAGGGCAGCCCGTCGACCTCTTCCACCGGCACGCCCCGCTGCTCGGCGAGCAGGCGGACGTGGTCCAGGTCGGCCCCGGCGCCGCGCTGGGCCAGGATCTTCCACGGCACGCGCCTCAGCAGTACCCGCGTGGTCTCGCCGACGCCGGGCTTGACCAGGTTCACGTCGTGGATGCCGTACTCCTCGCTGATCCGCTCCACGGCCGCCCAGCCCTCCCAGGTGGGCGTGCGGTCGGCGGCGAGGAGCTCCTTGACCTCGGCGTCGACGGCCTCGGCCACCTCGTCGAAGCGGGCGGCGACGGTGTCGACGAAGCCGGTGGAGACATCGGCTCCGGCGAGCTCGCGGTAGAACTTCGCGCCGTGGAAGTCGGCGGGCCCGACCAGGTCGGACCTGAGCACCGTACGCGATATCAGTCCGGAAACAGTGGAATTGAGACAGGCGGAGGGGATCAGGAAGTCCTCGCGGGTGCCGTACGTGGGGACGCAGGAGCCGGGGTCGGCGAGGACCACGATCTCCGGGTTGAAGCCCGGGAACTCCACGAGCGCGGCCGCCAGCTCGCGCGTGATGGCGCCCTTGCCGGTCCAGCCGTCCACGAAGACCACGTCGGCGGGGTCGTGGTGAGCGGCCAGCCAGCGCAGCGCGTTGGGGTCGATGCCGCGGCCGCGCACGATGGAGACGGCGTAGTGCGGCAGGTCCAGGCCGTGCCGCGCCTGGGCCCAGCGGCGCATCAGGACGCCTACGGGGGTGCCGGCGCGGGCCAGCGAGACGAGGACCGGGGTGGGGGACCGCTCGGCGAGGACCGTCTCGGTGACCGTGCCGACGGCCCGGGCCATGCGGGCGGCGGACGCGGCCAGCGCGCTGCGGTACAGCTCCTGGTACTGGGGGGACGGCTGGTACTCGACGGGCAGCGACTCGGCGTAGTGGGCGCCGCCCGCCTGGATGGCCTCCTCGCGCTCCTCGGTCGGGGCCTCGAGCGCCACGTCGGAGAGGTCCTGGAGCAGCCAGCCGACGTCCTCGGCGGCGTAGGAGGAGAAGGCGGGTCCGCGCAGGGGCTCGGGCAGGATCGGCTCGGGCCTGATCGGCTCCCGCCGGTCGCAGGGAACGTCGGGGGTGTACGAGGGGACCACCGCGAGCAGGACCCGGCCGGCGTGCGGGGCCAGGCGCGCGAGGAGCCCGTCGGGGGCGTGCAGCGCCCCGGTGTCCCCGTGGGTGTCGACGACGGCGACGACGGTGTCGAAGCCGGCGCCCGCGACGTTGTAGGCGTACCGGTCGCCGGGCCCGTCGGCGGTGGGGGTGCCCCCAGAGGTGGCTGGGGGAGTGTCGTGGGCGGGGAAGACGAGCCGGGTGCGGATGGCGTAGCCCGGGTCGTCGACGGCGAGCACGGGCGAGCGGGTGGTGGTGGAGAACCGGACCCCGGCCGCGGCCCCGGACTCCTCGAGGGCCCGCGCGAGGCGCAGCGGCGCGTACATCAGCTCCTCGTTGCCGAGTACGAGGACCCTCCCGGGCTCGGCGCCGAGCGCGTCGGCGAGCTGCCGGGCCAGCGCGGGCAGGGCCGCCTCGAGCCGGGTGCGGTGCTCGGGGGTGAACCCGTGCCGGCCGCCGTCGGGGACCCCGGCGGGCCAGTCCAGCACCACCCGCCCGACCGCGGCCGGAACGGCGGAAGCGGCCGGAGCGGTAACAGGGACGGCGGGACCCGAAGCCGGGCCGGCCGGAGCCGAAGCGGCCCGAGCCGGAGCCGAAGGGTCCAAAGCCGGGACGGCCGGAGCCGAAGCGGCACGGGCCGGAACGGCGGAAGCCGTGCCCGGGCCCTGCCGCTCGTACTCCTCGACCAGGGCCTGTCCCTTGGCCAGGACCCCCTCGGGGAGGTGCACCGTGCCGGAGGCCAGGGCGATCAGGTCGACGCGCGCGCCGAGCTCGGCGGCGAACGCGGTGAGCCGGTCGCGGTCGGCCGGGGAGCGCATGTCGACGAGGGCGACGACCACGTAGTGCGCGCGGGGGTGGCGGGCGTGCAGGTCCCGGATGGTGTTCAGGACCGTGTTGCCGGTGGAGAACTCGTCGTCGACGAGGACCAGCGGGCCGCTGCCGGCCAGCAGTTTCGGGTCCTCCGGCAGCAGCAGGTGCGAGGTGGCGTGCGAGTGGGCCTCCTCGAACCCGCCGGCGGGCTCCACGCCCGGCACGGGGCGGCGGGTGGAGTGCAGGTAGGGGGCCGCGCCGAGGCCGTCGGCCACGCAGTGGCCGAGGCCGGTCGCGGTCTCGGCGTACCCGAGGACCACCGCGGAGCCGGCATCGTCGCCCAGCAGGGTGCGGACCCGCTCGCCGAGCCCGTGTCCGGCGGCGTAGACGGCCTCCGGGGACTGCGGGACGTGCTTGCCGAGCACCTGCGAGACCAGCAGGTGGGCCCGCTTCGGGTTGCGCCGCAGCGCCAGCCCGAGCAGCTCGTCCAGCCGTGGCGATCCCGGGTCGCCGGCCTCCTCCAGGCGTACGCCCAGCCGGTCTGCGACCCACGTTCCCGACCACACCGCGTCGATCGTCCTGTCCCTCTCCGTGTTCACGTGCGGACTCACACCTGGAGCCCGGCGGTGAGCAGGTCGACGAAGCCGACCTGCTCCTTGGCCACACCGAAGACCTCGGCGCGCAGCATGGTGCGCTCGGCCCAGGCCCGGTGGGGCTTCACTTCGTTCATCTTGTTCGTGTAGGCGGAGCGCATGACTCCGCCGCCGCCCCGCTCGGGGCGCAGGATGTCCTGGGCGTCGCTGAACTCCTCGTGGGAGACCACCGACAGCGCGTGGACGGGGGTGACGTGGGCGGGGTGGATGCAGGTCTTGCCGAGGAGTCCGTTGGCCCGGTCGAGTTCGATCTCGCGCAGCAGCCCGTCGAGGTCGTGCTCGATGAGGGTGGTGCGCAGTTCCTCGGCGCCTTCCTGGAGGAAGGGGCTGCGGCGCAGCTGGGGCTTGAAGAGGCGCTGCTGGCTGCGGAAGTACTCCCACACCGGTCCGGTCACCGTGAAGCCGGTGCCGTCGGCGCGGCTGAGCACGTTCACCACGTCGGCGATCACTCCGGCGACGATCTGGACGTCGTAGGCGGTCATGTCCGGGGTGCGGCGCAGTCCGTAGACCGAGCAGAAGTCGGTGACGCCGAGGCGCAGGGCCAGGACGCGGTCGCGGTACCGGCCCACGGTGCGGGAGATGCCGGCGAGGGCCTCGACGCGGGTTTCGAGGTGGAGGAGGTCGGGGGTCTCCAGGACGGGCATCGCGTACAGCGGGTGCTGTCCGCTTTCCGCCTCCGCCTGGGCCACGGCGTCGAGGAAGGCGGTCCCGCGGCTCTCCGTGAACTTGGGGAGTACGAATCCGGCCAGTCTTCGTACGGAGCCGCCGAGGCGGTGCACGAGGTCGGGTATCTGCTCGGGGGTGCGGACCCGGATGAAGAGGAGCGGGAGCTCGCCGCCGTCGGCGTCGAGGGCGGCGAACTGCCGGACGAGGTTGTCCTCGGCGTCCGCGACTTCGGCGTCGCTGATGGAATCCTCCAGGCAGAGGACCATGGAGACGACTCCGCGGTCGGCCTGTTTGTGGACGTCACCGGCGAGGCTGGGGCGGGTGGCCGGGCTGTAGAGGGTGGCTCCGAGGGCGGCGGCGAGGATGCGGGCGGGCGAGGCAGCGGTGAACTCGGCCGGCTCCTGGTGGAAGAGGTCCTTACGGACGGTGGGCGATATATGCCCAAAGTGACGCATGTGCTTCCCCCGTACTGCCTCGGCGGCCCAACTGGCGTGGCCGGTAATAGTACGTACGAATGTGAGTCAAAAGTTCCTCAAGCACATGAAGTTCAGGTAACCCTCTTGCACCATGCCCAGGTCTTTCGTCCGCGACAAGGCCCTGCGGGGGGCCGCGTTGTTGCGCGCCGCCCCGGGAGGGCAGGATGACGGGCATGACGCACGCGATGCAGAAGGGCTCGAACATCCCGGTGACCGCCGTGGCGGTCCGGGTGGTGCTGCGCTGGACCGGCGGCCCCGAGGTGCCGGACGTCGACGCCTCGGCACTGCTCGTGGGCCCGGACGGGCGGGTGCGCTCGGACGAGGACTTCGTGTTCTACAACCAGCCCCGGCACCCCTCGGGGTCCGTCTGGCGGCTCGGCAAGAAGCAGGTCGGCGACGGGATCACCGATGCCGTGCAGGCTGACCTGCGGGCGGTGCCCCCGGTGGTGGACCGGATCCTGGTGGTGGCCTCCGCGGAGGACGTGCCCTTCCAGCGGGTCCAGGACCTGCGGATCCTGCTGTACGACGCCACGGCGACCGGCGGCTCCGAGCCGCTGGCCTACTTCGACGTGCGGCCCGAGACCGGCGCCGAGACGGCCCTGATCTGCGGGGAGCTGTACCGCCGCGGCGACGGGTGGAAGTTCCGCGCGCTGGGCGAGGGCTACTCGAACGGGCTGGTGGGGCTGGCGACCGACCACGGGATCTCCGTGGACGAGAACGCCGCCGAGGGCTCGTCCGGGGCCGCCCCCGCCGCCGGGCCGACCGCCGAGCAGACGGCCGCGATGCGCCCGCCGGTTCCGCCGACCCCGCAGGCACCGCTGACGCAGGCCCCGCCGGCCGCGCAGCCGGCGTACGGGTACCCGCAGCCGGTGTCCCCGGTGCCGGTGCCGGGTCAGGGCGGCGACCCGACGTTCCGGCTGCCGGTGCAGGGCCCGCAGTTCATCCGCCGCTGACGCCGGGGCGGGGCCGCCCGGGCTGCCGGAGCCGCCCCGGCGCCCGGCTGCCCGCGACGCCCCCGACGCTTCGGCCGCCGCTGCGCCTTGCCTGACCGGGCCCCCGCCGAGGGCCCGGTCAGGCCTTGGTGCTCTTGTAGCCCCGCCCCCACTGCAGGCCCCACCCGTACAGCCGGTCCAGCTCGGCCTGGAACCCGTACACGAACTTCACCTCGCGCCGCACGATCAGCTCGCCCTTGACGTGCTCCAGGGTGAGCACCGCGCAGGAGCGGGCCTGTGGGTGCCGCTCCTCCAGCGGGATCTCGATCCGCGGTCCGGTGATCGGGTAGAGGGTGATCATGGCGTGTGTCCGGTCGAACGCCGGGGTCTGGTCGTAGATGTAGACGAACACCAGCAGCCGCTTGATCTCGTCGGCATGGTCGAGGTTGACGAAGACCGTCTCCCCGGAGGGCGCCCCGAACCGGTCGTCGCCGCTGAGCTTCACGTACGGCGGGCTGTTGATGTCGCCGTGGAGGTTGCCCAGCGGCTGGACGACGCCCCGGGTGCCGTCGGCCAGCTCGTAGAGACAGCCCAGGTCGAGGTCGACGTTGACCATGCCCTGGGTGTGCGCCTGCACCATGTCGGGCTTGAACAGCTTGAACGGGTGGCGCAGGAGCCGGCCGCCCTCGCCGCCGCGGCCGCCGATGTCCGAGCTGCGCATGCGCCAGGACAGGTTGACCCGGAGGTTCCCGTGGACCGCCCCCTGTTTGGTGAGCGACACCGTCGGATGTCGCTTCGTCAGCTCGATCGCGTTCGACGAGGCGCTGCCCGAGTCGAACTGCAGGGCCCGGCTGCCCCTGATCCCGTCGAAGAATCCCATTCCCCTACCCCCCTTTTCTATGCGGACGGGGCGGCCCGGCAGTCCGCAGACCAGCCCGGCCGCCCCGCAATTGGAGCGTTCCGCATTACCGCCGTGATCATGCCTCGGCGGCGGAACCCTCCAGTTCCATCCGCTTGTTGCGGCGCACCGAGGACCAGAAGGACCAGGCGATGAGCAGCACGCCGACGAGGCCGGTGATGACCTCGTGGATCTCGTACTGGATGGTGACGAGCAGGATCATGGCGAGCGCGCCGATGGCGTAGTGCGCGCCGTGCTCCAGGTAGACGTAGTCGTCGAGGGTGCCCTGGCGGACCAGGTAGACCGTGAGCGACCGGACGTACATGGCACCGATGCCGAGGCCGAGGGCCATCAGCACGATGTCGTTGGTGATGGCGAAGGCGCCGATGACCCCGTCGAAGGAGAAGGAGGCGTCGAGGACTTCGAGGTAGAGGAACATGAAGAAGGCGGCCTTGCCGGCCATGGCGACGGCCGTGACGGGGCTGCCGCCCTTCTTGGCCGCTTCCTCGGCCTCGTGCTCGGCCTCTTCCTCTTCTTCGAGGCGGTTCTCGAAGTAGCCGGAGAGACCGCCGACGATCATGTAAGTGATCAGGCCGGCGATGCCGGAGACCAGGACGGTCTGCGCCTTGTCCACGTGGGCCCCGCCGTGCTGGTGGGCATGGGCGGCGAAGGTCATGGACGTGATGAGCAGGACGATCAGCGCGATGCACGCCGACAGCATGTCGATCTTGCCGAGCTTGGCGAGCGGGCGCTCCAGCCACGCGAGCCACTTGATGTCCCGGTCCTCGAAGATGAAGTCGAGGAAGATCATCAGCAGGAACATGCCGCCGAAGGCCGCGATCGCCGGGTGGGCGTCCGTGACCAGCTGCTGGTACATCTCCTTGTTGTTCAGCGCCAGGTTCACGGCCTCGATGGGACCGATCTTGGCGGTGATCGCGACGATCACGACGGGGAAGACCAGGCGCATGCCGAACACGGCGATGAGCACGCCGACCGTGAGGAAGATCTTCTGCCAGAAGGCGTTCATCTTCTTCAGGATTCCGGCGTTGACCACCGCGTTGTCGAAGGACAGCGAGATCTCAAGGATGGACAGGATCGCCACGATCCCGAATGCGGTCCACCCCCCGTAGAACACCGCTGCGACCAGACCGAGCGCAGTGACTGCGAACGACCAGCCGAAGGTTTTGAGAACCACTGGCACCCCATCGTCTTGTACGGCTTTACGAAACGTTGACCCCGAAGTCTAGAGCGATGCCCCGGAGCCCCGACGCGTACCCCTGCCCCACTGCGCGGAACTTCCATTCGCCGCCGTACCGGTAGACCTCGCCGAAGATCATCGCGGTCTCGCTGGAGGCGTCCTCGGTGAGGTCGTAGCGGGCCAGCTCCTGGCCGTCCGAGTCGTTCACGACGCGGATGAAGGCGTTGCTGACCTGGCCGAAGCTCTGTCGGCGGGCCTCCGCCTCGTGGATCGAGACCGGAAAGACGATCTTGTCGACCTCGACCGGCACCTTGGTCAGGTCGATGATGATCGATTCGTCGTCGCCCTCACCCTCGCCGGTGAGGTTGTCCCCCGTGTGTTCGACTGAGCCCTCGGGGCTCTTCAGGTTGTTGTAGAAGACGAAGTACGCGTCCCCCAGGACCCGGCCGTCGCGGCACAGCAGCGCGCTGGCGTCGAGGTCGAAATCGGCCCCTGTGGTCGAGCGCGCGTCCCAACCGAGACCGACCAGGACCCGGGTGAGGTTCGGTGCGGCCTTGGAGAGGGAGACGTTGCCCCCCTTGGCGAGTGTGACGCCCATGTTGTGGTCCTCCCCGGACGACGTGGTGATCGCGGCGCGCACGCGTGGCGGGCCGGCGGTGAATCGTTGCAAAGCACGTCCGGCGCCGTACACACAGTGCACGGCGCCGGACGGGTGACAGCTGGCAGGCTCAGACGTTGACGCCGAAGTCCTGGGCGATGCCGCGCAGGCCGGACGCGTAACCCTGGCCGATGGCGCGGAACTTCCACTCGGCGCCGTTGCGGTACAGCTCGCCGAAGACCATGGCGGTCTCGGTCGAGGCGTCCTCGGAGAGGTCGTAGCGGGCGAGCTCGGAGTTGTCGGCCTGGTTCACCACGCGGATGTACGCGTTGCGGACCTGGCCGAAGCTCTGCTGGCGGCTCTCGGCCTCGTAGATCGAGACGGGGAAGACGATCTTGGCGACATCGGCCGGGACACCGGCCAGGTTCACCTTGATCGCCTCGTCGTCGCCCTCGCCCTCACCGGTGGTGTTGTCACCGGTGTGCTCGACCGAGCCGTCCGGGCTCTTCAGGTTGTTGAAGAACACGAAGTTCGAGTCGCTGGCGACCTTGCCCTGGTCGTTGGTCAGGATCGCGCTGGCGTCGAGGTCGAAGTCGACGCCGGTGGTGGTGCGAGCGTCCCAGCCCAGACCGACGATGACCGCCGTCAGATTCGGCGCGGCCTTGGTCAGCGAGACGTTTCCGCCCTTGCTGAGGCTGACTCCCACGGGTCCTCCATTGGGTTCATGTGTGGGGCGGTGCCCCGTCGTGCGGTTTCTACCGGGATCAACGTTTCGATCCTAGTGACGGGTTCCCGCCTGCCGGCGTCTTTCCCGGTGAACTCTTCCCGGAACCCGCCCGAAGTGCATCAGGTACCCGAGGCCCCGACGGGCTCAGAGGCTGTCGAGGGCCTTGATGTACTCGTTCAGGTCGCGCGCGTCGGGCAGGCCGTTGACGACGGTCCAGCGCACGACGCCGTCCTTGTCGATGACGAAGGTGCCGCGGACCGCGCAGCCCTTCTCCTCGTCGAAGACGCCGTACGCGCGGGAGGTCTCGCCGTGCGGCCAGAAGTCCGACAGCAGCGGGTAGTCCAGGTTCTCCTGCTCGCCGAAGACCCGCAGGGTCGGCACGGAGTCGTTGGAGACCGCGAGGAGCTGGACGTCCTCGTTCTGGAACCGCGGCAGCTGGTCGCGCAGCTCGCACAGCTCGCCGGTGCAGACACCCGTGAAGGCGAACGGGTAGAAGAGCAGCACCACGGCCTTCTCCCCCCGGAAGTCGGAGAGCCGCACGGTGGCGCCGTGGTTGTCCTTGAGCTCGAAGTCCGGGGCCTTGCTGCCGACCTCGATCGCCATCTCTCGCATCCCTTCGTTCCTGCATCCCTGCATTGGGCTGTTCGGGTGCCCCAGCCTAGGGGGACCGGGTGCCCGGAACGCACGCACCCCGCCGACCGGGTTGGAATCCGGCCGACGGGGTGCGTGTCCGCTTGGCTGCGGGGCGCGGCTCAGCGCTTGGACTTGGCCACCTTGGGCGTGGCCAGCTTGGTGGCCGTCCACTCCTTGCCGATGGGGAGACCCTTGGCCAGCGAGAGGCCGGCGGTCGTGGCGGCCTCGCTGATGTCGCTGGCCTCGACGAAGCCGGTCTTGCCGGTCTTCGGGGTGACCAGCAGGATCAGGGCGTCGTCCTCGACGAGCTCGGTGGCATCGACCAAGGTGTCCGTCAGATCGCCGTCGTCCTCCCGGAACCACAGCAGCACCGCGTCGGCGACGTCGTCGTAGTCCTCGTCGACGAACTCCTCGACGAACTCCTCGACGACATCACGGAAATCCTGATCGACGTCGTCGTCGTAGCCGATCTCCTGGACCACCTGTTCGGACTGGAAACCCAGCCGGGCGGCCAGGTTCTCCGCGTGGTCCGCGGTCGCGCTCACGGGGTGCCTCCTGCTCATGTTCGGTGAATGTCTCTCGGCGGCGCGCGTACGCGCAGCATTGGGCGTAGTCCACACGGGCGCGGCGGATCGCGCAAGTACCCGGCCGTCGAGACCGTCGAAACGGTGACGATTACGGCCGTCTCGCCGCAACTTTCAGCCTTCCCGCGTGCACCTCTGGTGATTCATCCCACACCATTCCAGCTCATTCGGCATCATCGGCATCATCGGCGACGCTTCCCGGCTTTCCTACCTGTTTGAGGGACGAACGGCCTTACGGACCCGCTGATCGTCTTGGGCGTAAGGTTGCGGTTTGGCCGGACCCGCCGCCGACGGCGCCACGAACCGCCGCGGACTCCAGTGATTACCCAGTGGTACAGGTGACGATTCCGACCGAGCGTAAGACGATGGGAGGCGGCGAAACCCCATGGCACGACTCCCCTGACAGCGAAGGAACAGCGTGGCTTCCGCATCCGATCGCAATCCGATCATCATTGGCGGCCTGCCGAGCCAGGTCCCGGACTTCGATCCGGAGGAGACGCAGGAGTGGCTCGACTCCCTGGACGCCGCCGTCGACGAGCGGGGCCGTGAGCGCGCCCGCTATCTGATGCTGCGGCTGATCGAGCGGGCCCGCGAGAAGCGCGTGGCCGTGCCCGAGATGCGCAGCACGGACTACGTCAACACGATCGCCACCAAGGACGAGCCGTTCTTCCCCGGCAACGAGGAGATCGAGCGCAAGGTCCTGAACGCCACCCGGTGGAACGCGGCCGTCATGGTCTCGCGCGCCCAGCGCCCCGGTATCGGCGTGGGCGGCCACATCGCCACGTTCGCCTCCTCCGCATCCCTCTACGACGTGGGCTTCAACCACTTCTTCCGGGGCAAGGACGAGGGTGACGGCGGCGACCAGATCTTCTTCCAGGGCCACGCCTCCCCCGGCATCTACGCGCGCGCCTACCTCCTGGACCGGCTCTCCGAGCAGCAGCTCGACGCGTTCCGGCAGGAGAAGTCGAAGGCCCCGTACGGCCTGTCCAGCTACCCGCACCCGCGGCTGATGCCGGACTTCTGGGAGTTCCCGACCGTCTCGATGGGCCTCGGCCCGCTCGGCGCGATCTACCAGGCCCGGATGAACCGGTACATGGAGGCGCGCGGGATCGCGGACACCTCGAAGTCACACGTTTGGGCGTATCTCGGCGACGGCGAGATGGACGAGCCGGAGTCGCTCGGCCAGCTGTCGATCGCGGCGCGCGAGGGCCTGGACAACCTGACCTTCGTCGTGAACTGCAACCTGCAGCGGCTCGACGGCCCGGTGCGCGGCAACGGCAAGATCATCCAGGAGCTGGAGTCGCAGTTCCGCGGCGCCGGCTGGAACGTCATCAAGCTGATCTGGGACCGCTCCTGGGACCCGCTGCTGGCGCAGGACCGCGACGGCATCCTGGTCAACAAGATGAACTCGACGCCGGACGGACAGTTCCAGACGTACGCCACCGAGACGGGTGCGTACATCCGCGACCACTTCTTCGGCGACGACCAGCGGCTGCGGGCGATGGTCGAGAACATGAGCGACCAGCAGCTGCTGCACCTGGGCCGCGGCGGCCACGACCACAAGAAGATCTACGCGGCGTACGCGGCGGCCAAGGCCCACAAGGGCCAGCCGACGGTGATCCTGGCGCAGACGGTCAAGGGCTGGACGCTCGGCCCGAACTTCGAGGGCCGCAACGCGACGCACCAGATGAAGAAGCTGACGGTCGACGACCTCAAGCGCTTCCGCGACCGCCTGCACATCCCGATCACGGACGCGCAGCTGGAGGGCGGCGCCCCGCCGTACTACCACCCGGGCCCGGGCTCGCCGGAGATCCAGTACATGCACGACCGCCGCAGCTCGCTGGGCGGCTACGTGCCGACCCGCGTGGTGCGCGCGAAGCCGCTGCAGCTGCCGGACGACAAGGCGTACGCGGCGGCCAAGAAGGGCTCGGGCCAGCAGTCGATCGCCACGACCATGGCGTTCGTGCGCATCCTGAAGGACCTGATGCGGGACAAGGAGATCGGCAGGCGCTTCGTGCTGATCGCCCCGGACGAGTACCGCACGTTCGGCATGGACGCGTTCTTCCCGAGCGCCAAGATCTACAACCCGCTGGGCCAGCAGTACGAGGCGGTCGACCGCGACCTGCTGCTCGCGTACAAGGAGTCCCCGACCGGCCAGATGCTGCACGACGGCATCTCGGAGGCGGGCTGCACGGCCTCGCTGATCGCCGCGGGTTCGGCGTACGCGACGCACGGCGAGCCGCTGATCCCGGTCTACGTCTTCTATTCGATGTTCGGTTTCCAGCGTACGGGTGACCAGTTCTGGCAGATGGCCGACCAGCTGGCGCGCGGTTTCGTCCTCGGTGCGACCGCCGGCCGGACCACCCTGACGGGTGAGGGCCTGCAGCACGCCGACGGTCACTCCCAGCTGCTGGCGTCGACGAACCCGGGCTGTGTGGCGTACGACCCGGCGTACGGGTACGAGATCGCGCACATCGTCCAGGACGGTCTGCGCCGCATGTACGGGCCCGACGCGGAGGACGTCTTCTACTACCTGACCGTCTACAACGAGCCGATCCAGCACCCGGCCGAGCCGGCCGACGTCGACGTGGACGGCATCCTGAAGGGCGTCCACCGGGTGTCCACGGGCTCGGCGGGCTCCATCGGGGCGCAGATCCTGGCCTCGGGCGTGGCGGTGCCGTGGGCGCTGGAGGCCCAGCGGATCCTGGCCGACGAGTGGAACGTCCGGGCGGACGTCTGGTCGGCGACCTCCTGGAACGAGCTGCGCCGCGAGGCCGTCGAGGTGGAGGAGTACAACCTGCTCCACCCGGAGGAGGAGCAGCGCGTCCCGTACGTGACGCGGAAGCTGTCGGGTGCGGAGGGGCCGTTCGTGGCGGTCTCGGACTGGATGCGGGCCGTCCCGGACCAGATCTCGCGGTGGGTGCCCGGTGCGTACACCTCGCTGGGTGCGGACGGCTTCGGTTTCGCGGACACGCGCGGCGCGGCCCGGCGCTTCTTCCACATCGACGCGCAGTCGGTGGTGCTGTCGGTGCTGACCGAGCTGGCCAAGGAGGGCAAGATCGACCGTTCCGCGCTGAAGCAGGCCGTGGACCGGTACCGGCTGCTGGACGTGTCGGCGGCCGACCCGGGCGCGGCCGGCGGCGACGCGTAGCGCACTGCGGCGCGAATGGCCCGGACGGGCGAATGACGGCGGGCCCGGGGCTTCGGCCCCGGACCGCCGTCGAGGCGGGTCCTCGGCAGCACCGGGGGCCCGCTTCGTTTTACCTGTTCCTTACGATGCTGCGTATGAAGCAACCCTCCCGCCAGCTGCGGTGGGAGCGGCGGAGCCAGACCCCGCTGCTCGTGCTCGCCTTGGCCTTCACCGTCGCGTACGCCGTACCGATCGTCGTGCCCGACGCGGATGCGGACGTGCACCGGGCGTGCACGGTCACCGAGTGGGTGGTGTGGGCGGCGTTCGCCACGGATTACCTGATGCGTCTGGCCCTGTCGACGGCCAAGAGGGCGTTCGTCCGGACCCACTGGCTGGACCTGGGCGCGGTGCTGCTGCCGATGCTGCAGCCGCTGCGGCTGCTGCGGCTGGTGTCCACGCTGCTGCTGGTGGGCCGGCGGGCCCGGATGGCTCCGCAGATCCGGCTGACCACGTATGTGGCGGGGGCGGTGGTCGGGCTGCTGATGTTCGGCTCGCTCGCGGTGCTGAGCGTGGAGCGGGACGCCCCCCACGGCAACATCAAGAACCTGGGCGATGCCGTGTGGTGGAGCTTCACCACGATGACGACCGTCGGGTACGGGGACCACTCCCCCACCACCGGGCTCGGCCGGGTGCTCGCGGTGGGGCTGATGCTGTCGGGGATCGCGCTGCTGGGCGTGGTCACCGCCAACATCGCGGCCTGGTTCATCTCCCGCTTCGAGCTCGACGACCAGGTGGAGCGGGCGCAGACCGCCGCGATCGCCGAACTGGCCGCGGAGGTACGGGCGCTGCGCGCCGAGATCGGGCGGCTGGGCGGGGCGGGCGGGGCCGCCGCCCACGCCGCGGCCGGCGTGCCGGGCACCGCAGTCGCCCCGGGCGCGGGGGCCGACGTACTGGCCCAGGTGCCCGAAGCGGCCCCGACGGCGGGTGCCGCTAGCGGTCCCACACCTTGAAGGCCCTGACCAGGTAGGGCGATTCGGGCAGCCAGACCCCGTCGCCCGGGTAGGTCTGGAACTCGCCGGTCTCGGCGCACTCGGCCGACTGGTAGGTGGTCACCGGCCGCCCGGTGCGGTTGACCAGCGACTGGGCGCTGGTCCCGGCGGGCAGTGCCGTACAGCTGTTGATGTCCAGGGTGCTCAGCTCGTGGGCGTGGCGGGTGCCCCTGAACTCCGGCTTCGCCCACAGGCACAGCTGCCCGGTGGCGCAGGCGGGGGCCTTGCCCGGCGGCGGGCCGGCGGCGTGTGCGGCGCTTGCCGTGCTCGGGATGAGCACGGCGAGGGCCAGGACGGTGGCGGCCAGGGCGGTGGTGGACCGTGCGGGTGAACTCGTACGCATGACAGGTCAACTCCTTGTGGACCAGGGCGCCCCGGACCGGTTCCGCAGCGCCTCGAACCCCACGCTGACCTGCGAGGACGGCCGGGCGGAAGGGGCCGCGGGCCGGTCCACCCGGATAGGCGACAGCCCCGCCGGAACCGTCCGGCGGGGCTGTCGTACGGACGCGGTTGACGCCTGCGCGCCGAGCGGGGCGGCTGCACCCGCTCCCGGTTGTCCCCGAACGGGTTGCCGACCGGGGCGGCCGTGGCCGTGCCGGAGACGGCGGGACGGGCGGTGACGGCGGCCGACACGTCACCAGCGGGTTGACGAGACAGCAGCCGTCAGGTCCGCCACCGGTACCCTGACCGCTCACTCGGCGTCAGATTCGGCATGCGGAGCATGCGGAAAGGACACCCCCCGGTGATGACCGACGAACGGCCGGTGCCGGCGCCCGGGCTGCGCGAACGCAAGAAGCGGCGCACCCGGGACGCGCTGCTGCGCGCCGCCCTCCTCCTCTTCGTCGCGCAGGGGTACGAGCACACCACGGTCGACGAGATCACCGACTCCGTGGGCGTCTCCCAGCGCACCTTCTTCCGGTACTTCGCCAGCAAGGAGGAGGCCGCCTTCGCCGTCCAGGACCTGGCCGAGTCGCATTTCGTCGCCGCGCTGCGCTCCCGGCCGCCCGCCGAGGGCCCGCTCGAAGCGCTGCGGGGGGCCGTGCTCGGCGCCTGGGACACCCTCGACGAGGCGCTCTCCGACGTGGTCCCGGTCGACCTGTACATGCGCACCTACCGGCTCATCGAGTCGACCCCGGCGCTGCTCGCCGTCCACCTGCGCCGCTCCACCGCGCTGGAGGAGCGGATCGCCCGGCTGATCGCCGAGCGCGAGGGTCTGGACGTGGACGCCGACCCGCGGCCCCGGGTGGCCGTCGCCGCGTTCTGCGGGGTGACGAGGGTCACGGGGCGCCTGTGGGGGCAGGGAGAGGACGCCGGCGTGGCCTCGATCCGGCGGATGACCGAGGCCTGCCTTGACCAGATCGGCCCGGCGCTGGCCGCGGACTGGCGCTGAACCTCCGTACGAGGTGCCGCCGTCGGCCGTGAACCCGGTCACCCTGGGCCCCGTGCCCGGATCCGGTCTCATACGCTGGTCCCAGTGAACCTGCCCGGCCTCGCCCACTCCACCTCCGGCGCCGACCCGCGCCCCGCCGCCCTGCGCACCCTGCTCGCGCTCGCGGTGGTCTTCATCATGCTGGCGACCACCGGCTGGACCGCCGTGCACCGGCCCGACGCCGGGACCTCGCTGCGGGCCGCCGCCCTCGCCTCCTGGTCCACGGCCCGGATCGACGGCCGGCCGGTGCCGCCCGCCGACGCCCCCGTACGGACGGTGGCCCGGTTCTTCGCCGACCTCGACGGCTCCCAGCGGGCCCGGCTCGCCGAGGGCTACCCCCTGGCCGTCGGCAACCTCGACGGGGTGCCGGCTCCGCTGCGCTACCGGGCCAATCTGCGCGCCCTGGAGCAGGCCGAGCGCGTGGAAGAGGCCCGCAGCCGGGACGTCAGCCTGACGCCGGCCGACCGCACCACGGCCGGCCGGCGCATGCACCGCTTCGCCTCCCTGGCCGAGCCGGGCCGCCAGATCCTCACCTTCGACCCCACCGGCGGCGGCCGCGTCGCCGAGGTGTTCGGCGACCTCGACCAGGCCGACCGGATCTCGGTGGTCGTCCCCGGCGTCGACACCGACGTCCTCACCTTCGAGCGCACGCAGCGCCGCCTCATCGCCCCCGTCGGCATGGCGCAGTCGCTGTACGAGGCCCAGCGCACGGCGGCTCCTGGCAGCCGGACCGCGGTCATCGCCTGGGCCGGCTACACCGCGCCCACCGGGGTCGGCATGGACGCGGCGACCGGCCGCATGGCGGTGGACGGCGCCGTACGGCTGGAGGCCCTGACCGCTGCACTGCCCGGGGACGCGAGCGTGGCGCTGTTCTGCCACAGCTACGGCTCGGTCGTGTGCGGGGTCGCCGCGCACGCGCTGCCGAAGCGGGTGACGGACGTGGTGGTGGCGGGCAGCCCGGGGATGCGCGTGGGCTCGGCGGCCGAACTGCACGCGTCGGCGCGGGTGTGGGCGACGCGGGACGCCGGTGACTGGATCGCGGACGTACCTCACCTGGAGGTCGGCGGGGTCGGCCACGGGGCGGATCCGGTGTCGCCGGCCTTCGGGTCGCGGCTGCTGTCCTCGGCCGGGGCGAAGCTCCATACCGGCTATTTCGAGCCAGGTACCGGATCCCTGGACAACTTCGCCAAAATCGGAACCGGTGAGTTCGGTTCCGTTGTGTGTGCGACCGGCGACGATGCGTGCCGGCGTGGAATTTCCGGGACAGACGGGGACTGACACGCGTAGAGCCTCGGAAAACGGGCTCTGCACCGAGGGGGACGCACAGGGGTGCGTCCCTTTACCATGTGCCGCATGGGTGACGTACTGGCCGGAAACCATGCCGTCTGGGAGTTCGACTCGGACTCGGTGCTCATCCGCTTCGCACGGGGGATGCGGACGCCACGACTCTGGCATGCCCTCGGGGCGCGGCGGATCCCCTTCGAGGCGTTGTCGGGGGTGACCGTGAGCACGACCGGGTCCGGGGGGAAACGGGACGCGGTGGTTCTGCATGCCGTGCCGCGGGCGGGCGCGGATCCGCTGATGGAGGCCGCCGCCGGGCAGTTGCGGGAGTCCTGCGACCCGTACCGGCTGGTGCTGCCGGGGGACCGGGCCGCGCAGGCGGCCGGGTTCGCGGACGCCGTACGGGCCCGGCTGGGCCCCGAGGCGGCCGACCCGGCCGGGCGCTTCCTGGTCGGGGTGCCGGAGCCGCCGATGCAGCTGAAGGCGTACGACGCGCGGCTGGGCTTCGACGGCTCGGCCGTCACCTTCCACTGGTCGCGTACGGGCGCCACGAGCACCAAGTGGAAGGCGGGCGACCAGCGTTACCCGCTGTCCGCGCTGACCGGCGTCGAGTGGAGCTCGCCGGAGGGGCCGGGCGGCCACCTGCGGCTGCTCCGGCGGGACGCCACCGGCGACCCGCGGCCCGACCACGACCTGGCGGCCGCGGTGTTCGGCGTCGGGTACGGGGCGGTGCACGAGTCGCTGCCGTTCGCGGCGGCCGTCCTCGCCGCCCTGCGCGGCCGCACCCCGGTGGCCTCGGTCCCGGCGGCCCGCACGGACGAACGCCTGCACCACCTGGGCGAGCTGTACAGCGCGGGCCTGCTGACGGACGCGGAGTACGCGGCCCTGCGCGACCGCTTCGCCGCCGACGCCTGACTCCGGGCCGTCTCTTGCGGATCGTGCCGGGCCCGCGGCGCCCGGCACCGCGGGCCCGACCGGCAAGACCCGAAAGAAGACGACCTAGTCCTCGCGGGCCGCCGAGGTGGAGCTCATGTCCGGGTAGCGGTCGCCCAGGACCTGGGCGGCGATCGGCTCCAGCAGGGCCAGCTCCGTCGGCGTCAGGGTGATCCGGGTCGCCGCGGTGTTCTCCGCGAGGCGGCTCGGCTTGCGGGTGCCCGGGATCGGGACCACCGTCAGCCCGTGCACCTGCGCCTGCTGGTGCACCCAGGCCAGCGCGATCTGCGCCGGGGTCGCCCCGTGGGCCTGCGCGATCTGCCGCACCGGCGCCAGCAGCGCCGCGTTGGCCTTGGCGTTGTCGCCGGTGAACCGGGGCTGGAAGGCGCGGAAGTCGCCCTGCGAAAGCTCCCCCGCGTCCGCGAACGCGCCGGTCAGGAAGCCGCGCCCGAGCGGGGAGTACGGCACGAAGGCCACGCCCAGCTCCGCCGCCGCGCCCACCGCGCTGTGCTCCACGTCCCGGCTGAACAGCGACCACTCCGACTGGAGCGCCGCGATCGGGTGCACCGCGTACGCCTCGCGCAGCTCGGCGCCGGTGACCTCGCTGAGCCCCAGGTGGCGCACCTTCCCCTCCTGCACCAGCTCGGCCATCGCGCCCACCGACTCGGCGAACGGTACGGCCGGGTCGCGCCGGTGCATGTAGTAGAGGTCGATCACATCGGTCCCCAGCCGCCGCAGGCTGCCCTCCACGGCCTGGCGGATATACGCGCGGTCGTTGCGGATGCCCCGGTACTGCGGGTCGTCGGTGCGCTCGATGGCGAACTTGGTGGCGAGGGTGATCTCGTTCCGGTGCGCGGCCACGAACGGCGCGATGAACTCCTCGTTCCGGCCGCGCCCGTAGACGTCCGCGGTGTCGAAGAGGGTGACCCCGGCGGTCAGGGCGGCGTCCAGGGTCGCGCGGGCCGGCGCCTCGTCGGTGTCCCCGTAGAACTCGCTCATGCCCATGCAGCCGAGGCCCTGGACGCCGACCCGGGGGCCTCCCTTGCCGAGTTCGACCTGCTCGATGGTGGTGTTCTGCGTCATTGCTGTGTCGCCTTCCCCGCGGTCGTGCCCATGGCATACATATCGATCTTGAAGTCCAGTACGGCGAGTGCGTCGGTCAGCTCCGTGATCCGCGCGCGCACCTCGCGCCGTGTCTGCTCCAGCAGTTCGCGGCGCCGGTCGACGGTGTGCTCGCCCTCGCGCACGAGTTCGGCGTAGCGGACCATGTCGGCCACCGACATCCCGGTGGCGCGCAGCTTGCCCACGAAGGCCAGCCAGTGGAGGTCCTTGTCGCTGAACCGACGCTGTCCCGAGTGGGAGCGGTCCACGTGCGGCATCAGACCGATCCGCTCGTACCAGCGCAGGGTGTGCTGGGTCAGACCGGTCCGGGCCTCGACCTCGCTGATCGTGTACCGCGTCTGCGTCAGGCTCATGGCGACCACGCTAAAACCTTGGAGTGCACTCCAAGCAAGTAGGCTCGGCCGCATGGAGAGCGTGGAAGTCCTGCAGAGCCTGCGGATCATCGAGAACTGGCCGGTACCGACCGCCGCGGCGGCCGTCGTACGCGCCGACGGGAGCCTGGCCGGCTCCCACGGGCCCGTCGGCCACCGCTTCCCGCTGGCGTCGGTGACCAAGCCGCTCGCCGCGTACGCCGCGCTCGTCGCGTACGAGGAGGGGGCGATCGAGCTGGACGAGCCGGCCGGGCCCGAGGGTTCGACGGTCCGTCACCTGCTCGCGCACACCAGCGGGCTGGCCTTCGACGAGCACCGCGCGATGGCGGCGCCCGGTACGCGGCGGCTGTACTCGAACGCCGGTTTCGAGGTGCTGGGCGACCACATCACCAAGGCCACCGGCATCCCTTTCGCGGAGTACCTGCACCAGGCGGTGTTCGAGCCGCTCGGCATGGCGTCGACCACGCTGGAGGGCTCGCCCGCCAAGGACGGCGTGTCGACCGTCTCCGACCTCGTCCGCTTCGCCGCGGAGCTCCAGGCGCCCCGGCTGCTCGACGTGCGTACGGTCGCGGAGGCCACCTCGGTGGTCCACCCGGGCCTCAAGGGCGTGCTCCCGGGGTACGGGATCCAGTCCCCCAACGACTGGGGGCTCGGCCTGGAGATCCGCGACGGCAAGGCCCCGCACTGGACGGGCGCCTCGTCCTCGCCGCGCACGTTCGGCCACTTCGGGCAGGCCGGCACCTTCCTGTGGGTGGACCCGGACGCGCGCGCCGCGTGTGTGGCGCTGGCCGACCGCGCGTTCGGCCCGTGGGCCGTGGAAGCCTGGCCTCCGTTCACCGACGCGGTCCTCGCCGAGCTCGCCGGCCGCTGACCGCCGCTCGGCCGCGGCAGCCGGTCGGCCACGGCAGCCGAGCGGCCACGGCAGCCGAGCGGCTAGGGGGTGTCCGGCGGATCAGGGCCGGACACCCCCTAGGGCAGCTCCCAGATCAGCAGCTCCCCCGGGGACCCGGCGACGATCTCCAGGTCCGTTTCGCCGGTGATCCGCGCCGCGTCCCCGGGTCCGAGCTCCTCCCCGTCCAGGCGCAGGTCCCCGCGTACCACGTGCAGGTAGACCCGCTCCGCCGCCGGTACGGCGACCCGCTCCCCCGCGCCGGGCCTGCGTACGTGCAGGACGGCGCCGGCCGCGGGGACCTCGTACGGGGCGGCGTCGGCGATCCCGCGGACGAGCGTGTACGAGGGCTCCCCGCCCGAGGCAAGGGGCGCGAGCCACATCTGCACGAAGCGCAGCGGCACCGCGGCGTCGTTGCGCTCGATGTGCCGGGCGCCGGATCCGGCGCCGAGGTGCTGCACGTCGCCGGGCCCGACCAGGGTGCTCTCGCCGGTACTGCCCTTGTGGGTGAGCTCGCCCTCGACGACCCACGTCACGATCTCGGTGTGGCTGTGCGGGTGCTCGTCGAAGCCGGCGCCCGGGGCGAGGGTCTCCTCGTTGCAGGCCAGGACCGGGCCGAAGCGCAGGTTGTCCGGGTCGTAGAACCGGCCGAAGGAGAAGGCGTGCAGCGTGGTGATCCCGGCGCCCGGATCTCCGCCCCCGTACCGGTCGGCCCCGCGGCGTACGTCAATCATGGGGGTCACCGTAGCCCCCGGCGGGAGGCCGTCGTGGGACCGGACTCCGCGCCGCCGTCCCGATAAGGCAGTCTTGTCCCGTGCCCCAACCCGAACGTGAGCATTCCCCCGCGCATCCCGCTCCCGCCCATCCGCACGCCGCGACGCTGCGCCGGCTGGAGAAGTCCTCCGGCAGGCTCGCCGCCAACGCGATCGCCCGCATGGACGAGACCCTGCCGTGGTACCGGGCGATGCCCCCGGAGAACCGGTCCTGGATCGGCCTGGTCGCGCAGGCCGGTATCGCCGCGTTCACGGAGTGGTTCCGGCACCCGGAGACCCCGCAGGCGATCTCGACGGACGTCTTCGGGACGGCTCCGCGCGAGCTGACCCGGGCGATCACCCTGCGCCAGACGGTGGAGATGGTCCGCACGACGATCGAGGTCATGGAGGCCGCGATCGAGGAGGTCGCGGCCCCGGGCGACGAGTCGATCCTGCGCGAGGCGCTGCTGGTGTACGCCCGGGAGATCGCGTTCGCGACGGCCCAGGTGTACGCGCAGGCCGCCGAGGCGCGGGGGGCGTGGGACGCCCGGCTGGAGTCCCTCGTCGTGAACGCGGTGCTGTCCGGCGAGGCCGACGAGGGCGCGCTGTCGCGGGCCGCGGCGCTGGGCTGGAACTCGCCGGAGCACGTGTGCGTGGTGCTCGGCACCGCGCCGGAGGGCGACAGCGAGCTGACGGTCGAGGCGATCCGGCGCGCGGCCCGGCACCACAAGCTGCAGGTCCTGACGGGCGTGCTCGGTGACCGCCTGGTCGTGATCGCGGGCGGCAGCGACAATCCGATCCAGGTGGCGAAGTCGCTGATCGGGCCGTTCGCGGCGGGGGCGGTGGTGGCCGGTCCGGTGGTTCCGGATCTGCTGAACGCCACCAAGTCCGCGCAGGCCGCGGCGGCCGGGCTGAAGGCGTGTACGGCCTGGCAGGACGCCCCGCGGCCGGTGTTGGCGGACGATCTCCTGCCCGAGCGCGCGATCGCCTCGGATCCCTCCGCGAGGGAGCAGTTGGTGGAGGAGATCTACAGACCGCTGGAAGAGGCGGGGTCGGCGCTGCTGGAGACGCTGAGCGTGTATCTGGAGCAGGCGAGCAGCCTGGAAGGGGCGGCGCGGATGTTGTTCGTGCACCCGAACACGGTGCGCTACCGGCTCCGACGTGTGACCGACGTCACCGGCTGGTCACCGTCCGATGTCCGCTCGGCGTTCACGCTGCGGATCGCCTTGATCCTCGGGCGTCTGGCCGACGGCGATCAGCAGTCCTAGACTTTTGTCGGACATCAACAATTAGCCCGACGGTTCTTCGTCCCTGTCCCCACGGGCGGCGGGGACCATCCACAAGAGAGAGTGTGAGGGTGCTCGTACTCGTCGCTCCCGGCCAAGGCGCACAGACGCCCGGCTTCCTGACTCCCTGGCTCGAACTTCCCGGCGCCGCTGACCGCGTCGCCGTGTGGTCGGACGCCATCGGGCTCGACCTTGCCCACTACGGCACGAAGGCCGACGCGGACGAGATCCGCGACACGGCGGTGGCCCAGCCGCTGCTGGTGGCCGCCGGTCTGCTGTCCGCCTCCGCCCTGGGTTCACGTACGGCCTTCGGTGCCGTCGCGGGCCACAGCGTCGGCGAGATCACCGCCGCCGCGTACGCCGGTGTGCTGTCCGACGCGGACGCGCTGTCGTTCGTACGGACCCGCGGTCTGGCCATGGCCGAGGCCGCCGCCGTCACCGAGACGGGCATGGCCGCGGTGCTCGGTGGCGATCAGGACGTGGTCGTCGCGCACCTGGAGAAGCTGGGGCTGACCCCGGCCAACATCAACGGTGCCGGCCAGATCGCGGCCGCGGGCACGGTCGAGCAGATCGAGGCCCTGGTGGCCGACAAGCCCGAGGGCTCCATGAAGGTCGTCGCCCTCAAGGTCGCGGGCGCCTTCCACACGCACCACATGGCTCCTGCGGTCGCCACGCTGGAGAAGGCCGCGCAGGCCCTCACTCCGGCCGACCCCGAGCTGACGTACGTCTCGAACAAGGACGGCCTCGTCGTCGCCACGGGCGCCGACGTCGTCGCCCGCCTGGTCGGCCAGGTCGCCAACCCGGTCCGCTGGGACCTGTGCATGGAGACGTTCCGCGAGTTGGGCGTCACCGGGATCATCGAGCTCAGCCCGGGTGGCACTCTGACGGGTCTGGCCAAGCGTGCGCTCAAGGGCGTGCCGAACGTGGCCCTGAAGACCCCGGACGATCTCGACAAGGCCGCGGCGCTCATTGCCGAGCACGCGGCCTGAGAGAAGGAGCCCACACAGCATGTCGAAGATCAAGCCTGCCAAGGGTTCCCCGTACGCCCGCATCCTCGGCGTCGGCGGCTACCGCCCGACCCGCGTGGTCTCCAACGAGGTCATCCTCGAGACGATCGACTCGTCGGACGAGTGGATCCGCTCCCGCTCCGGTATCGCGACCCGGCACTGGGCCTCGCCCCAGGAGACCGTCGCCGCGATGTCGGTGGAGGCCTCCGGCAAGGCGCTGGCCGATGCGGGCATTTCGCCGGAGCAGATCGGTGCCGTGATCGTCTCGACGGTCTCGCACTTCAAGCAGACCCCGGCTGTCGCGACCGAGATCGCACACCGGGTCGGAGCGGTCAAGCCCGCCGCGTTCGACATCTCCGCGGGCTGCGCCGGCTTCGGCTACGGCCTGACGCTCGCCAAGGGCCTGGTGGTGGAAGGTTCCGCCCAGTACGTCCTCGTCATCGGCGTGGAGCGGCTGTCGGACCTGACCGACCTGGAGGACCGCGCGACGGCCTTCCTGTTCGGCGACGGCGCCGGCGCCGTGATCGTCGGCCCCTCGGACGAGCCGGCCATAGGCCCCACGGTGTGGGGTTCGGAGGGCGACAAGTCCGAGACGATCAAGCAGACCGTGCCGTGGGACGAGTACCTCGGCAAGGACGGCGGCGAGAAGTTCCCGGCCATCACGCAGGAGGGTCAGGCGGTCTTCCGCTGGGCCGTCTTCGAGATGGCCAAGGTGGCCCAGCAGGCGCTCGACGCGGCCGGGATCACCGCGGAGGACCTGGACGTCTTCATCCCGCACCAGGCAAACATGCGGATCATCGACTCGATGGTGAAGACTCTGAAGCTGCCGGAGCACGTCACGGTCGCCCGTGACGTGGAGACCACCGGCAACACGTCGGCCGCCTCGATCCCGCTCGCAATGGAGCGGCTCCTGGCGACCGGAGCGGCGAAGAGCGGCGACACCGCGCTCGTCATCGGCTTCGGGGCGGGACTCGTCTACGCCGCGACGGTCGTTACCCTCCCCTAGGGCCCGGGATCCACATCCCGCCCTGTTTCACCCCAGTTAGCTATAGAAGGAGCGCCACATGGCCGCCACGCAGGAAGAGATCGTCGAGGGTCTCGCGGAAATCGTGAACGAGATCGCCGGTATCCCGGTCGAGGACGTGAAGATCGAGAAGTCCTTCACCGACGACCTGGACGTCGACTCGCTCTCCATGGTCGAGGTCGTCGTCGCCGCCGAAGAGCGCTTCGAGGTCAAGATCCCGGACGAGGACGTCAAGAACCTCAAGACGGTCGGCGACGCCGCCGACTACATCCTGAAGCACCAGGCCTGAGCCTGACGAGCGTTTGTCGCCACCCGGCGGTGGCGCCGTGACAATTCAGCACCCCCTGAGACGTGGAGAAAGAATTCCTGTGAGCCCGACCAATCGCACCGTGGTCGTCACCGGTATCGGCGCAACCACTCCGCTGGGTGGCGACAGCGCTTCGACCTGGGAAGGTCTGCTCGCCGGTCGTTCCGGCGTCAAGCCCCTCGAGGGCGAGCGCTTCGCCGAACTCCCGGTCCGTATCGCCGCACCCGTAGCCGTGGACCCGAGTGAGGTCCTGCCGCGCCCGCTGGCCCGCAAGCTGGACCGCTCGGCCCAGTTCGCCGTCATCGCCGCCCGCGAGGCCTGGGCCGACGCCGGCTACACCGCCCCGGCGGGCGAGGACGCGGCCATCGCGCCCGAGCGCCTGGGCACCGTGATCGCCTCCGGTATCGGCGGCGTCACCACCCTGCTCGACCAGTACGACGTACTGAAGGAAAAGGGTGTGCGCCGGGTCTCCCCGCACACCGTCCCCATGCTCATGCCGAACGGCCCTTCGGCCAACGTCGGCCTGGAGGTCAACGCCCAGGCGGGCGTGCACACTCCGGTCAGCGCGTGCGCCTCGGGCGCCGAGGCCATCGGCTACGCCGTCGAGATGATCCGTACCGGCCGCGCCGACGTGGTCGTCGCCGGCGGCACCGAGGCGGCGATCCACCCGCTGCCGATCGCCGCGTTCGCCAACATGATGGCGATGTCCAAGAACAACGAGAACCCCCAGCAGGCCTCCCGCCCGTACGACAAGGCCCGCGACGGCTTCGTCCTCGGCGAGGGCGCGGGCGTCGTCATCCTGGAGTCCGCCGAGCACGCCGCCGCGCGCGGCGCCCGGGTGTACTGCGAGGTGCTGGGCCAGGGCCTGTCCGCGGACAGCCACCACATCGCGCAGCCGGAGCCGACCGGCCGCGGTGTCGCGGCCGCGGTGCAGAACCTGCTGGACAACACGGGTCTCGACCCGGCCGAGCTGGTCCACCTGAACGCGCACGCCACGTCGACCCCGCAGGGTGACACGGCCGAGCTGAAGGCCCTGCGCAAGGTCCTGGGCGACGACCTCGACCACATCGCGATCTCCGCGACCAAGTCGATGACCGGTCACCTGCTGGGCGGCGCCGGCGGTATCGAGACCGTCGCGACCGTGCTCGCGCTGTACCACCGGATCGCCCCGGCGACCATCAACGTCGACGAGCTCGACGAGGACATCGACGCGGACATCGTCGTCGGCGAGCCGCGCAAGCTGCCGGCCGACGGCCCGATCTCCGCGATCAACAACTCGTTCGGCTTCGGCGGCCACAACGTCACCCTGGCGTTCCGTACCGTCTGACCGGCACCCGCATGCGGAAGGCCCACCCGGTGAATCCGGGTGGGCCTTCCGCATGCATGCGCGCTCAGACCACTTGGTGGAGCCAGCGGACCGGGGCGCCCTCGCCCGCGTAGCGGAAGGGCTCCAGCTCGTCGTCCCAGGGCTTGCCGAGCAGTTTCGCGATCTCCGCCTCCAGGTCGGTCTCGCCCCGCGCGGACCGGGCGAGGGCGGCGCGCAGCCGGTCCTCGGGGATCAGGATGTCGCCGTGCATGCCGGTGACGGCGTGGAAGATACCGAGCTCCGGGGTGGAGCTGTAGCGCTCGCCCTCGGCGGTCGGGCAGGGTTCCGCGGTCACCTCGAAGCGCAGCAGGTGCCAGCCGCGCAGCGCGGAGGCGAGCTTCGACGCGGTGCCGGCCTCGGCCTGCCAGGAGAACTCGGCTCTCCAGGTGCCGGGGGAGGCGGGCTGCCTGATCCAGTCGAGGTTCACCCGCACCCCGAGCACGCCCGCAACAGCCCACTCCACGTGCGGGCAGAGCGCGCGCGGTGCGGAATGCACGTACAGAACTCCACGTGTCGTCACCGGGACCTCCAGTGTGGGACGAGGTCGGGAATAAACTCCAGAAAACGGACAGTATGTGACGTGATGTAATCTAACGGAAATTATTTGACATTGCGCTACGGGACCTGCGGCCGAAACGCCACGGGAAAAAGCTACCGTGCGCCAGGGGTCATGGTGTGACGTACGGTCGGTCCGAGGCCGCCAAACCCAGAGCATTCACTCAGCAGGACGCCCCGGAGGACGTGGGGCGACGAGGAGGGGAACCACCCGATGCGCACCACCGCCATGCGCCGCCGCGCGCGTCGGACTCTCGGGGGCGCGGCGGCGGCGATGGCCGTCCTGGCCGGGGCGCTGAGCGGGTGTCAGTCGGACGGGTCGGCCACGGAGGGTGAGCGGGGCGCGCAGGCCGGGCCGCGCTGGAACACCGCGCCCGCGTCGATCGCCGCCGTCGGCGACTCCATCACGCGGGGTTTCGACGCCTGTTCGGTGCTGGCGGACTGCCCGGAGGTCTCCTGGGCCACCGGAAACGACCCCGCCGTCCACTCCCTCGCCACCCGGCTGCTCGGGGAGGCCGAAGCGCCCGCGCGCAGCTGGAACTACGCGGTGACGGGCTCGCGGATGGCGGACCTGGCGGGGCAGCTGGCTTCGGCCGCGGAGCACAAGCCCGACCTGGTCACGGTGATGGTGGGCTCGAACGACGCCTGCCGCCCGTCGGCTTCGTCGATGACGCCGGTGGCGGATTTCCGGGCCGGGTTCGAGAAGGCCCTCGCCGGTCTGCGGGCGGCTTCCCCGGCCTCCCAGGTGTACGTCTCCAGCGTGCCGGACCTGCAGCGGCTGTGGGAGCAGGGCAAGGACAGCCCGATGGTGCGGCAGATCTGGAAGCTGGGGATCTGTCAGTCGATGCTGGCGGATCCGCTGTCGGCGGCGGCCGGGGCGACGGCCCGGCGCGAGCAGGTGCGGGCGCGGGTCGTCGAGTACAACGAGGTGCTCCGCGAGGTCTGCGCGAAAGACGCGCTGTGCCGCTACGACGGCGGTGCGGTGTTCCAGTACCCCTTCGCCGCAGACCAGTTGAGCCACTGGGACTGGTTCCACCCGGGCAAGGACGGACAGGCGCGGCTCGCGGAGCTGGCGCACCGCCAGGTGACGGCGGCCGAGCCGCCGCGCTGACGGACCGGCCGGGGACCGGAGGCTTGGGGGGTACCTCCCAGCGGTAGCTGGAAGAGTGTCAGGGCCCGCCCCCGGTCCGGTTCACGGGTGGTTTCCGGCCACTCGGCGCGGCGCCCCAGACCTCCAGGGTCGCCGTGAGCCGGGTGTCGCCGTGGGCGTGGCTCGCGCGGACCTCGTACGCGCCGCCGATCCGCCGCCAGCGGCGGGCCGGCTAGGTGGTGGGAAGCCGCCCGCCCGGCTCCGCGTGCCCGAGGAGTACGTCGGCCAGCGCGGCCCCGCCCTCCTGCCCGGGGAACCAGGTCAGGAGTACGGCCGCCACCTTGTCCCGCCACGGCAGCTCCACCGGGGAGCCGGCGTTGACGACGACCACGGTGCTGGGGTTGGCGGCGGCGACGGCGCGCACGAGGTCGTCCTGGCGGCCCGGCAGTGCGAGGTCCCGCCGGTCGAAGCCCTCGGACTCCACGCGCTCGGTGGTGGCGACGACCACGACGGCGGTGTCGGCGGCGCGGGCGGCGGCTCCGGTCAGGGCGACGGTGCGGCTGGGGGCGGCGTCCAGCGGCAGGGCGGAGGCGGCCGGCGCGGCGGGCGAGCGCGGGGTCCCAGGAGGCGGCGAGCGCCGTCGGGGAGGTGACGCTGCTGCGGGGGCCGGAAGCGGGGTGAGAACGGCTCAAGGGCTCCCTCAGGGCCGGCCCAGCAGCGGGTCGTGGACGGCGCAGGGCGGGCGCCGGGCCGGGACGGGGACCCGGTAGTAGACCCGGTCGCGCAGGCGTCCCGTCCAGGGCTCCCGCTCCGAGCGCCGCTTGACCAGGAGGTGGCGGCTGCTGCCCGCCTTCAGGTGGGTGCGGTACGCGCCGAGCAGCGGGTCCGCGGGGCCGAGGAAATCCCGGATCTGGTCCTCCACCAGGCAGAACGGGCAGTCCGCTCCGGGCGGCACGTGGAACTGCCGGCCCTCCGGGTGGGCGGCGTCGGCGAAGGCGGTGAGGACGAGCGAGCCGCCGAACACCACGCACACGCCCATGACCTGGGGGCCGGTGGCGTTCGCGGCCTGCCGGACCAGACCCCGGAAGGCGTCGGTGTCGACCCGCTGGATCCGGGCCGCCAGGGTCCGCATCGCCGCGTGCAGGCTGTGGACCGCGGCCGCCAGGGACACGAGGGCGACCGCAACCACGGCCCAGGGCGGCCCGGTGGCCGCGAGCAGCCACAGCACGCCCGCGTTCAGGAGGGCCATGAGGAGCACCACCACCCGCAGCCCGACGCCGCTCGTGCGGACCACGCCGTACGACACGACCAGGAAGGCGCCGGCGAGGACCGGGTGGATCCAGTCGGGCATCAGCCGATCCTCCGTCAACTGCGGTGAACACGCGGTCCGTTACAGCATCACTCCGCCGCGCTCCCCCGTCGACCCCCCGCGTCGGCCCGCACGTCGGCCCCCGCGGCCGGATCCGCGGCCGGGCTGGCATGCTGGGGTCGTGAAGATCGCCGCAGCCCAGCTCACCTGCATCCCGGCCGGGATACCCGCCAACACGGAGCGGAGCGTCGCGCTCGCCGCCGAGGCCCGGGAGCAGGGCGCCGAGCTCGTGGTGTTCCCCGAGTTCACGCTCACCGGCTACGAGCTGGAGGCCATGGACGCCGACCCCGGCCTGTGGATGGCGGATGCCGACGACCCCCGCCTGGATCCGCTGCGGTCCGCCGGCATCGCCGTCGCGGTCAATGTCGCGCTGCGCACCACCGGCCCGCTGCCCGCCATCGCGACCCTGGTCTACGGGCCGGACGGCCGGCACGTGACGACGTACGCCAAGCAGCACCTGTACGGGCACGAGCAGGGCGTCTTCGCGGCCGGCGAGAGCCAGGGCCGCTTCGAACTCGGCGGGATCCGCTTCTCCCTCGGCGTCTGCTACGACAACCACTTCCCGCAGCTCACCGGCCGCGCGGCGGCGGACGGCTGCCGGGTCCACCTGGCGAGCTCCCTGTACGGGACGGGCGACGGGATCCGGGAGCGGGCCACCGTGTACCCCGGGATCGCCCGGGAGCACGGGCTGTACGTCGTCCTCGGCAACCACGTCGGTCCGGCGGGCCCGTGGACCGGCTGCGGCGGTGCCGCGCTCTGGGCTCCGGGCGGCGCACTGCTGGCCGAGGCGGACGACCGTACGCCCTCCGTGGTGACGGCCGAGGTCGGCGCCTGACGGCCCGACGGCCCGGCAGCCCGACGGCCGACCGTCACCCGGGGGTCGATCGGGGTCAGCCGATCGCCGGCACCTTCGAGTGCCGACCGGAGCGCACGCCGCCGTCCCGCTCCGCCGGATCGTCCCCCGGAACGGGCTCGCGGTCCCGCATCAGCGCCGGCAGCACCAGGGCGAACGCCGCCGCCGTGTAGACGCCGGTCCACAGCACCCAGCCGCCGGGCGGGACCCAGTGGGCCGAGAACGGCACCCAGGGGCCGCTGGTTCCGACCGCGAAGCGCCGTAGCGCCCAGAAGAACGCCGCCGCGTTCGCCAGCGCGAGCCCGGCCGCGCCGAAGCCGACCAGCCTGCGCCACGGGAAACCCTGCTCGGGCGCCCGGCTCGCGCAGATCAGCACCGCCATCAGCGGCAGGCCCACGGCGAACGGCAGCAGGTAGCGGCCCTGCCAGACCATGCCGAGCTGCTCCGCCTGGGAGGCCTGCGCGGCCACCGGCACCACCACGATCGCCACCAGCATGCCGATCAGCGCCACCGCCTCGCGCCCCCGGCCGTACGCCAGGCCCAGCGCCGTGACCACCGCGATCACCCCCAGCCAGACCAGCCAGGTGAAGGCCGGCGCCGGAGTGTCCAGCCAGCCGAAGTAGCCGAGCATCTGGTGCACGTACGTCTCGGTGTTGCCGAAGGTCTGCCGGGCGGCCTCCTTGGCGGTGAGCGTCTTGGGCGTGTTGATCACCGAGTGGTCGGGGTGCTGCCCGGCCCACAGCAGCGCGCCGGCCGTGGCCGCGCCGAGCAGCGCCGTCCAGACCCACAGGGCCTTGCGGCGCAGCACCGAACGCAGTACGCCGCGGTGCGCGAGCAGCAGGCCGAAGAAGACCGCCCCGGCGAACCAGATCAGTCCGAGCGGGCGGATGTTGATCAGCACCAGCCCGCCGATGCCGACCCGGGCCAGCCGCCGGTTCAGCAACCGCGGATCGGGCGACATCAGGATCGACAGCAGGGCGGTCCACACGAGGATGCCGGCGGCGATCTCACCACCGCTGGGGTTGACCATGCCGGCCATGTACAGGGCCATCGGCGTGGCCGCGGTGAACACGCCGAGCACCGCCAGCGAGCGCCGGCGCCGCCACTCGGCGGCCGTGACGACGGCACTGGCCAGCAGCGCCGAGCAGAGCGCGGCCGACATCAGCCGCATCAGGTACAGCCCGTGCGGGCCCTTGACCAGCAGGCTCGGCCAGCCGGTCGCCAGGTAGTAGGCCGGGTGGTAGCGGCCGGCCGCGGTGGTGACCTGGACGGTCTCCTCGGAGTGCCCGATCCTGGGGGCGCAGGAGGCGGGCTTGTCCTCGTGCCACGCGTAGCACTCGTGCTGCGTGGGGAGCTGCTTGTACCACTCGGGGAGCTGCACCCCGGTCTCGGCGAACTTGCCCTCGATGCCCGCCACCCTGTGCGGAACCATCACCTCGGGGCCGCCGATCTGGCCCCGGGCGACAGCGGCCGCGCGGATGAAGTGGGCGTGCTCGTCGGGGGAGCCGCCGAGCGGGCTGGCTGCGGACCAGGAGGCCGCGAGCGTGAAGAACAGCGCGAAGGCGATGGCCCAGAGCCGCTTGGGGGTCCGGGCCGACCAGTCGGCCAGGCGCGTCGGTGCGGAGATCATCGCTTCCTTCTGATCATCGGACGTAGCTCAGCCAACTCTGGTCGCCGTCCTTGGAGCACTCGTGCTTGGGCGCGAACTTCGGGCACTTTCCGTCCTGCTGCCGGATGGTGTGCGACACCCAGGGCAGGATCCGGTAGGTGCCGTCCTGGGCCGGCATGTACCGGTCGGCCATCGAGGAGGAGACCGTGCCGAGGAGCAGCAGGAGGGCGCAGAGGGTTCCGATCACCGCGCCCTCGCGGCCGGGGAAGCCCGGCGCCGTGCGCCGCTCGGCCAGCTTCAGCGAGACCATGTGCGCCACCAGTGCGCACAGGATCAGACCGCAGTACAGCAGCTGGTTGTCGGTGCGCGTGTACAGCTGGACCGTCTGCGTCTCGTACATGTGCGAGGCGATGTACATCCGCATCACCCATGCGCTGATGAACATCGCGGCGATGGTGACGACCAGCGGCTTGCGCAGCCCCAGCCAGATCGCGGCGCCCAGGCAGACGAAGGTCACCAGGGCGAACAGCCCGACCCCGCCGAACTCCCCGGGCGGCGGCCAGTCGCCCACCTTGCCGGGCATGTCCGTGCGCCACATCAGGTAGTAGGCCGGGTCGGTGAAGTTGTCGAAGCGGAAGTTGTAGTCCTTGGTGGTCTGCCCCTCTTTCAGCATGACCATCAGGTAGCGCCCGGCCACCACGAGGAAGGCCGCCAGGGCGGTGCCCATGAAGGCCGCGCCCTTGAGCCGGCCGGTGCGCCACGGGAAGTACAGCAGGGCGGCGAACAGCACGCCGGCCGCACTCCACAGGAACCAGCCCGAGTACGTGAGGAACAGCACGCCCAGCAGTACGCCGAACCCGGCGCCCTTGAGGAGCAGCGGCCGCCAGCCCTCCGTGCCGCTGCGCCGCAGTGACACGACCATCGCCACCAGGACCGGGACCAGCAGCACCAGCACCGTCTGGCTGTACGGCTTGTACGAGTCGATCAGCGCGAAGGCGGGCACGACGCCGAAGGCGAGCGCCCGGACCGGGCTCAGCAGCATCCGCCAGGCGAGGTAGACCAGCGGCCCGAAGGCGGCGGCACCGAGGATCTGCAGGTCCTTGAAGGCGTACGCGGTGTTGCCGCCGTGGAACCACTCGGCGTAGTAGCCGAGGGTGTACAGCGGCATCGGCGGATAGACCGGCGAGCCCGAGGGCTGCCCGTTCGCGACGGCGTGGGCCCATTCGACGATCCGGCCGCTGTCGCCGTTGAGGCCGAACATCGGCCACGGCGTGCCCAGCAGGGCGACGACCGCGCCCGCCGCGACGAAACCGCTGGCCAGGCCCGCGACCGCCGCGGCGGCTATCCGGGTGGCCAGATCGAAGTGGCGGCCGCCGCGCAGCCGCATCGCCAGCACCACGGCGGCGACGAACAGCAGCCCGATCAGCGCGAACCGCAGCTGGATCGCGGCCAGGCCGCTGACCTGCGCGATCCGGTTGAGCGGATTGAGCTTGAGACCACGTGCCAGGAGCGGGAGGACCAGCGCCGCGGCGAACGCCACGGCGGCTTCCAGCAACAGGAGCCCGCCGCGGGAGCGCAGTGCGCGCCGCGGGGCCGGACCCGAGGACTCCGAGCTGCTGAGGGCGTGTGCGGCCGGTCCGCTCGGGGGACCCGGGCGCACGGCCGCCGACCCCTCGGTACTGACTGTCACTGACGGTGTCCCTACTGCTGGTCGGTACTCGGCGCGACGGCCGGTCGTCGTTCTCGGCAAGCCACTGCCCGGATCCGGGCCCGCAGGTCCGATGCTCCGGACGAGGGCGGCGGACTCAAGGACGGTGTGGGACAGCCTCGGCTCTTGCCGCCACGCATACTATCGGGCCGCCTATAACGGGCGGGGTGTCAGTTGAGGGCCCCGAATCCGGCGAGCACGAAGAGCAGCACCCAGCCGCCCAACGACAGCCAGCCGAGCACCAGGCCGATCGTCGCGGGCGCGGCGCCCTCGTCGCCGCGCGCGCGGATCTGCGCCTTGGCGATGTGGCCGGTGATCACGGCGCCGAGGCCCGCGGCGCCGAGCGTCGGCAGGCTGAGCACGCCCAGCGCGAGCGCGGCGATCGCCATCCCGTTGACCGGGCGGGCCGGCACGGGCATCGGCAACGGCATCGGCATCGGCCCGTAGGCGGGCGGCAGGGCCGCCGCCGCGGCGCCGAACGGGGCCACCATCGGCCCGGCCGGCAGGTCCGCGACCAGCTGCGCGAGCTGGCCGTACGTCTGTGCCTTGTACGCGGCGTCGAAGCGCTGCCCGTACTCCTCGCGGGAGAGCCGGCCCTCCGCGTAGGCGGCCTTGAGCACGTCCACCGTCCGGTCGCGGTCGGTGTGCGAGGCGCGCATCGCGGACTGCGAGGTGTGTACGGGCTGCCACGGCTGCCCGTACGACTGCTGCTGCGGGTGGACCGGGTACGACTGCCCCCACGGCTGTTCGGCCATCCGGCCACCTCCGAAGCCCCTGCGCGCGGTGCGCGTCTCTCCAGGATGGAGGACGAACGGGCAACCGCGATAGTTGCCGGTCCCGCGGCCCGACGCCTGTGGCGAGCCCGACGCGCTGTGACGAAGGCGACGTGTGTGATGAGGTGGCGGGCATGACCGACTTCGAGACGATCACGGTTCCGGCTCACCTCTGCGGATATCCCGGGGTGGCCTTCGGCGGCTATGTGGCCGGGGTGCTGGCCACGCGGGCGGCCGCGAAGACCGTACGGGTGGACTTCCGCCGGCCGGTGCCCACGGACGCCCCGGTCCGGCTCGCCCCGACCGCCGACGGCGGCGTCGAGCTGCTGGACGGCGAGCTCCTGCTGGCGGTGGCGACCCCTGCCGAGCCGGCCGTGGAGGCCGCCGAGCCGCCGTCCTGGGAGCAGGCGCAGGCGGCGGCCGACGCGTACCGGGCGGCTCCTCCGGACGGAATGGTCGACTGCTTCGGCTGCGGTCTGCACCGCACGCCCGCCACCGGACTGCGCCTGCACTGCGGTCGGGTGTCCGCCGCCGGGCTCGTCGCCGCCGCCTGGACCCCCGGTCCCGAACTCGGCGACGCGGACGGACTGCTGCCGCCCGAGCTGGTGTGGGGCGCGCTGGACTGCCCGGGCAACGCGGCAGGCCGGCTGCTCGACGACCGGCGGGCCGGTGCGGTCACGGCTGCCCTGACCGCGCGGCTGCTGCGGCCCGTGCGGGTCGGCGCGGGCCTGGTCTCGTACGCCTGGCTGCTCGGCACCGAGGGCCGCAAGTACCGCGTGGGCACGGCCCTGGCCACCGCCGACGGCGATCTGTGCGCGGTCGGCGAGGCCCTGTGGGTGGAACCCGCGCCCAGGCCTAGCTAGCCGTACCGTCCGCGGAGCCGGTTCGGGGAGAAGGTGCCGGGTTCCCCATGCGCCCAGGGCCTCCGGGGCCGCGTTGAGCTCCCGGCCCGGCGGGGTCAGCGCGTACGCCACGCGCGGCGGCCCTCGTCGCGGACCTCGCGGTGGACCGTGCCGTCCCTCTCCGGCGCACGCAGCCGGGCCGCGGGCACCTTCTCCGAGACGCGCCGGCGGATCGGGCGGCGGTCTACGCGTAGTACGCGGGCGGCGGCGGTCCGAAACCCCCGGCGGCACCCCCGGCCGGAGCCCGCGTGCCCGCGTCGGTGGCGGTGTCCTTCTCCGTGTCGGTCCCGGCCGCCGGAGCCTCGTCCTCGCCGGTCAGGTCCCGGACCATCAGCGTCGCCCCGGCCACCGCACCCGGCATCAGGAACACCGCCACCAGCGGCACCAGGAACGCCAGCACCAGCGGGACGCCGAAGCCGAGCACCAGCATCCGCCGTGTCCGCAGCAGGGCGAGCCGGTCGGTGAGCTCCACCTCGCGCCGCTGCAGCGCGACGGCGGTCAGCTCCTCGGCGAGGAAGAACCCGGACACGCAGAACCCGATCGCCGGGATGACGGTCTGCCCGATCACCGGGATGAACCCGAGCGCGAAGAGCAGGATCCCGTACAGCAGCACCCGGACGAGCACCTTCACGCTGTCCCGGGCCGAGATCCACAGCTCCCGCCAGAGCGGGAGCCCGGACTCCGGGGCGTGGCCGCCCTCGCTGCGGTCGACCTGCTCCGAGAGGGACTCGTAGAACGGCTGGCCGATCAGCAGGGTCACGGCGGTGAAGGTGATCACCGCGACGAAGAGCCCGAGGCAGAAGACCAGGGCGGTGAGGAAGCCCCGGAACAGCCCGAGCCACGGCGCGGACCAGCCGTCGGCGAAGGGGGTGGCCCAGGCCGTCAGGTCGTCGGCGCCGTAGCCGAGCCCGACCAGTGCGCCGGCGTACAGCACCAGCGCGACCAGTCCCGGCAGCAGGCCGAAGCCCAGCCAGCGGCCGTGCCGCAGCACCCATCTCTGTCCGGCCAGCAGGTAGCCGAATCCCCCCGCAAGATCACGCATGGGGGCAAGTTTAGGGCGGACGGCACACGGCGAAGGCCGCACCCAGGGGTCGGGGTGCGGCCTTCGCGCGGAGCGCGTGCCGGATCAGACGGCGAGCTCGACCGTGATGTTGCCGCGGGTCGCCTTGGAGTACGGGCAGACCTGGTGGGCCTTCTCGATCAGGTCCTTGGCGGTGGCGGCGTCCACGTTCGGGATCACGGCGGAGATCTTGACGATGATGCCGAAGCCGTCGTCGTTCTTGCCGATGCCGACCTCGGCGGTGACGGTGGAGCCGGAGATGTCGGCGTTCTCGTTGCGGGCGACGACACCGAGGGCGCCCTGGAAGCAGGCGCTGTAACCGGCGGCGAAGAGCTGCTCCGGGTTGGTTCCGGCGCCGCTGCCGCCCAGCTCCTTCGGCGGGTTCACGACGACGTCGAGCCGGCCGTCGTTGGTGGCCACGCGGCCGTCACGGCCGTTCTCGGCGGTGGCGACAGCGGTGTAGACGACGTCGGACTGCTGGATGGACATGAGAAGAGATCCTCCTGGTAATCGCCGTGACTCGCGCCCACGATCACGACGGTGTGCAGTGAGCCTAGCCGGTGAAAGAAACGATCATCTTTCCGGTGTTGTCGCCGCGCAGCATTCCGAGGAAGGCCTCGGTCGCGTTCTCCACGCCCTCGACCACGGTCTCGTCGGCCACGAGCTCACCGGAACGCAGCCAGCCGGCGACGTCCTGGACGAACTGCGGCTGGAGCCCGGCGTGGTCGCCGACCAGCACGCCCTGCAGGCGCAGCCGCTTGCCGATGACCAGGGCCAGGTTGCGCGGGCCGGGGGTCGGCTCGGTGGCGTTGTACTGGGCGATCGCCCCGCACAGGGTGGCCCGGCCGTGCACGTTCAGGGAGGAGATGGCGGCCTCGAGGTGGTCTCCGCCGACGTTGTCGAAGTAGACGTCGATGCCCTCGGGGGCGGCTTCCTTCAGCTGCTCGGCGACGGGGCCGTTCTTGTAGTTGAAGGCGGCGTCGAAGCCGTACTTCTCCGTGAGGAGCGTCACCTTCTCGTCCGAGCCGGCCGAGCCGATCACTCGAGAGGCGCCCTTGATCTTCGCGAACTGGCCGACGAGGCTGCCGACCGCGCCCGCCGCGCCGGAGACGAAGACGGAGTCGCCCTCCTTGAAGGAGGCCACCTCGAAGAGGCCGGCGTAGGCGGTCAGGCCCGGCATGCCGAGCACGCCGAGGTAGGCGGAGAGCGGTGCGAGCGAGGCGTCGACCTTGGTGGCGTGCTTGGCGTCCAGGTCGGCGCACTCGCGCCAGCCCAGGCCGTGCAGCACGTGGTCGCCGACCTCGAAGCCCTCGGCGGCGGAGGCCACGATCTCGCCGACCGCGCCGCCGTCCATCGGCTTGTCCAGCTGGAAGGGCGGGATGTACGACTTCACGTCGTTCATCCGGCCGCGCATGTAGGGGTCCACGGACATGTGCAGGTTGCGCACCAGGATCCGGCCGGGGGCCGGGGCCGCGACCTCGACCTCGCGCAGGGCGAAGTCCTCGGCTACGGGCCAGCCCTGCGGGCGGCGGACGAGGTGCCACTCGCGGCTGACGGCAGGGATCTCAGACATGGGCGCTCCCGAATCGAGGAATCGACGAATACTTCAGTAACTGAAACAACCATGCGCCTGGATATTTCATGTTGTCAAGTAAATGGGTACGCTGGATCCATGCCCAGTCGTCGCGTAGATCCCCTGACCCTTGAGGTTGTCGAGCTCATCGGCACCGTCGTGGCCCGCTACCACGAGGAGTACGAGCACGCGGCAGCCAGCCACCAGCTCACCGGCGCCCAGGCCCGGGTGCTGAACCTGCTGTCCCTGGAGCCGATGCCGATGCGCCGGATCGCGCAGCAGCTGAAGTGCGAGCCCTCGAACATCACGGGCATCGTGGACCGGCTGGAGTCGCGCGGCCTGGTCGAGCGCAGGCCGGACCCGGCCGACCGCCGGGTCAAGCTGGCCGCCCCGACGGAGGAGGGCCTGCAGACCGCGGACCGGCTGCGCGAGTCGCTGGACTTCGCGCGCGAACCGCTGGCCGGGCTGTCCACGGCCGAGCGGGCGGTCCTGCGGGACCTGCTCAAGCGGATGCTGGGCTGAGCCGCAGGCGGCTCAGCAGAAGAAGATGAACCAGCAGCCGCCCTTGGTCGGCGTGGGGCTCGGGCTCGGCGCCGGAGACGGCGGCTGCGCCGTCCCGGAAGCGCTCGGGGAGGCCTTCCCCGACTGACCGGGCTTTACGGACGGCCCCTTCCCGGTGGCACCCTTCGTCGGCCCCGTCTTCCCCGGTGCGGAGGCCGACGACGACGGACCCGGCTGCGACGGCACCTCGGCGGACGCCCCGGGCTGGGCCGGCTGCGTTCCGCCCGCGGCGGCCTTCGCGGTCACCGAGGCCTTCACCGGCTTCAGCGCCGAAGGCGCGGCGGGAACCCCGTCGCCGCTCGGCAGCGGAGCCGGGTCCTGCGGGCCGTTCCCGTCGGTGAGCACCACCTCGGCGGCCCGGTCGGTCTTCTGCCCCTCCGTGACCATCCGGGCGAGCGCGACCGTGCCCCCGACCGCGACTGCCAGGCCCAGCCCGACCGTCAGCATGGTCCGGCGGCGCCGGCGGTGCGTGGCGCGGCGCCGCGCACCGGACCGGCCCCGGTGCGCTCCGGACAGCACGACGATCGAGTCCGCGAACGGGTCGGCGGGCTCCGGCGGCGCGGAGCCGTACGGGGCGGCGGGCACGGCAGGGCCACCGGGCGCGACGGGCGGCAGGTACTCGACCGGGGTTCCGCACCCGGCGCACGCCAGAGCGCCGTTGAGGTGCCTCCGGCATGCGTGGCAGTAGTCCATGACGTCCGCACGCTACGTGGTTCCGCGCAACATCCGTATCGCGGGTTCGTAAAGGTCCTGTGTGGAATCGTGGCTTCCATGACTCCGTCAGCACCCTCGGGACCGTTCGGTCCGGCCGCCTTCCAACTGGTGCTGCTGCGCCGGATGGCGGACTTCCAGCCGGACCTCGCCGAGGAGGCGCGGCAGCGGCTGGGCGCCTCGCTCGCCGAGCAGCGGGAGGCGAACAAGCGCTGGCAGGCGATGGTTCGCTCGCCCCGCTCGCGCGGGGCGCTGGCCCGCTACCGCTCGGTGCTGGGCCCGCCGCAGTCCACGGCCGCCCGCACCATCGGCGACCTGGAGTGCGAGGCCCTGCTGTGGCCGGTGCCGCTCTGGCCGGACCTGCGCTTCGAGGTACTGGCCGCGCCGGACGGGGCGGTGTGGAACGAGTGGCTGGTACGGGCCCCGGGCGCGCGGGGGCCCGTACTGGAGGCTGCGGAGGACCTGCGGCCCTGGTCGGCCACGGTGGACGAGGTGGCGCGGGCCTTCGCCCCGGTGCGTCCCATGGAGGGCACCGCGCCGACCCGGTGGCGCCTCGCGTTCACCGCGCAGGGGCGGCCGTGCGTGGCGGAGTTCACGTACGGCCTGCTCCAGCGGGTGTCGGTCGACGGGGTCGAGGTCCAGAGCCGGGCCTAGGTCCAGGTCCAGGCTGGGTCCCGGCCCAGGCCCAACTTCACGTACCAGCGGCCGACGAGCGAGCCGAAGGAGTGCGCCACGATGTCGACCCTGGCGGCCGCGGTCTGCCGGCGGACCTGGTCGACGTACGCGCCGAGCCGCCCGGCCAGCACCTCGTTGACGGACTGGTGCGTGTCGTAGCCCCAGGAGAAGAGGTCCGAGTCGGCGTACCCGGCGGCGCGCAGGTCCTCGCGCAGGCCGCCCCAGACGCCCGGATCGGCGTTGTAGCCGTGGACGAAGACCACTGGGTTGTGCGGCTGCACACCGGCGGCGGCCTGCGCCGGGAAGGGCGCGAGGAGTGCCGGGCAGAGCGCCAGGAGCGCGAGCAGTCTCTGGCGGGGCGTCAGCAGGGGGTCCCCCTTACCTTGTTACGCGCGAGTAAAGCGGAAGGTGCGCGCATCGCGCTGCCTGTCGGTACAGAAATCCACCCCCGTGCAGCACCTCTCGCCCCCGGCGCCACACCCGGCCGGAGCAGCACAACGGGCGATATGGCCCATTCGCCCGAGAAGATATGAAGTGCAACCGGCAGCCGCCGGTCTTCTTGCGTCAGCGCTCTCTCGGGAGGATCTGCCGTGACCGTCAGTCTTGAGCAGTTGCGCCGCTGCCACGTCGCCGTCGACCTGGGAGCCGCCAGGACCCGGGTGTACGTCAAGGGCGCCGGCCTGGTCGTCGACGAGCCCAGCGTCGCCGCCGTGAACACCCGCACCGGTGCACTCATCGCGGTCGGGACCTTCGCCGAACGGATGACGGGCCGTACGCCCGACTACATCCGGGTCGTGCGCCCCGTCTCCGGCGGCACCGTCGTCGACATCGAGATGGCCCAGCGGATGCTGCGCCACCTGCTCGGCGAGAAGCTGCGGCGCGCCCTGCGCCGCAAGCCCCGGCTGCGGGCCGCCGCCTGCACCCCGCACGACGCCGACCCGCTCGCCCAGCGGGCCGCCGTGGAGACGATGGTCGGGCTCGGGGCCCGGCGCGTCGAACTCGTCGACACCCTGATCGCGGCGGCCGTCGGCTGCGGCCTGCCCGTGGAGCAGCCGATCGCGACGATGATCATGGTGTGCGGGGCGGCCGCCACCCAGATCGCCGTCCTCTCCCTCGGCTCGATCGTCACCGCCCAGCGGATCCCGGTCGGGGGCGAGGCCATCGACCACGCCGTCGTCCAGCACCTGCGCCACGCGCACGAACTGATGCTGCCCAGCCAGGCCGTCCGGCCGCTCCAGGTGGCCCTGCACGGCAACGGCATCACCGCCGACGGCCCCACCTCCACCCTCATCCACGGCCGCGACGTGGCCACCGGGCTGGCCCGCTCCGTCCACGTGGACACCGCCGCCGTGCGGGACGCCATCCACACCCCGCTGACCGCCGTGCTCGACGGCATCGGCAAGGTGCTGCGGGACTGCCCGCCGGACCTGGTCGCCGACCTGACGGACCGGGGGATCATGATGGTGGGAGGCAGCGCCCTGCTGCCGGGCCTGGACCAGATGCTGCGCGACGCCACCGGCATGCCCGTCGCCATCGCGGAACGGCCGGACGTGTGCGCCGTGCTCGGTCTCGGCATGATGCTCGAAGGGAAGATCGCCCCGATGGTCCTCAACCCTCTGACCGAATGACGGACACGGCGCCCGGGCCGGCCGGTCCCGGGCGACGGGCCAGTCTGCCCGTACTCCTGGAGGCGGTGCTCGGCGTCGGCTCCCAACTGGAGCTGCAGGCCACCCTCCAGCACATCGTGGACTCGGCGACCGAGCTGTGCGCGGCCCGGTACGGAGCGCTCGGGGTCGTCGACCCCGAGCGCCTCCGGCTGACCGGGCTGTACACGACGGGACTGAGCGAGGCGGAGCGCGCCTCGATCCCCCGCCTGCCCGACGGGCGTTCGGGCCTGATCGGCGCGCTGATCACCGGTCCGCGCCCGCTGAAGCCGGAGGACCTGTCGAAGGATCCGCGCTCGGCGGGGTTCCCGCCGGGCCATCCCCCCATGCGCAGCTTCCTCGGTGTCCCCATCCGGGTCCACACGGAGGTCTTCGGCAACCTCTACCTCACCGAGAAGCGGTGCGGCGGGCCGTTCACGGACGAGGACCTCGCACTGGTGCGGGTCCTGGCCTCCCAGGCGGGGATAGCGATCGGCAACGCGCGGCTGTACGAGACGGCGCGCCGCCGGGAGGGCTGGATCGAGGGCGCCGCCGCAGTCACCACGACCCTGCTGGCGGGCCGGCCGGCCGCGGACGCGCTGATGTGCGTGGCCGAACGGGCCCGGCTGCTCGCGGACGCGGCGGCCGGCGTGGTCCTCCAGCCGACCCCGGAGGGCGGCATGGAGATCGTGGCCGCCTCCACGCACGGGGACCCGGGGGACCTGGTCGGCACGGCCATCGCGCCGGGTTCGGCGGTCCTGGAACAGCTCCTCGGCGGCGAACCGGTCTTCATCGAGGGCTGCGCCACGGACCCCCGGATGACGACGCATGTGCGGGAACGTTTCGGCCCGAGCATGATGCTCCCCCTCCAGAGCGGCGGCCAGCTGATCGGCGCCCTCGCGCTGCCGCGCGCCCGGGGCGGGCGCCCGTACGACGCCGTGGACCGGCTGCTGGCCTCGCAGTTCGCCTCCCAGGCCGCGCTGGCCCTCGTACTGGCGGATGCGCAGCGCGACCGGGAGCAGCTGGCCGTCTACGAGGACCGCGACCGGATTGCGCGGGACCTGCACGATCTGGTGGTCCAGCGGCTGTTCGCGACGGAGATGATGCTGGAGAGCACGAAGAAGCGGTCGGCGTCCGCGCCGTCCGGGGACACGGTGGGCGACGAACTCGGCCGGGCTGTGGACGAACTCGACTCCACCATCCAGGAGGTCCGCACCGCCATCTTCGCGCTCCAGCAACCGCCGACCGACGCCCCGACGGCCTTCCGGGGCCGGGTCCTGCGGGAGACGGGCGGGGCGGCGGCCCTGCTGGGCTTCCAGCCCTCGGTGCAGTTCACGGGCGCGGTGGACACCCTGCTCCCGGAGCCGGTGGCGGGCGCCCTCCTCGCCGCCCTGCGCGGCGCCCTGGCCGCGGCCCACCGGCGCTCGGAGGTCGGTTCGATCGAGGTCGAGGTGGACGCGACCCCGACCCGGGTCGGCCTGACGGTCACGGACGACGGCCGTACGGAGGCGGGGACACGGGGGACGACGCTGAGGTGGGAGTCGGCGCTCTAGAACCCTGCGTGCCGGTGGGCGGCCCGGAGCGCGATCCGGGTACTGGACTGGGCCACCCCGGCCTCCCGCTTGAGCCGGCGCAGCAGCGCGTCGAGCGCGGCGGGATCGGCGGCCCGGGCCCGCACGAGGTAGTCGTACTCCCCCGTCACGTGCACCACTTCGGTGATCCCGGGAAGGGTGGCGACCCGCTGCTCGAACTCCTCGTTGGTCGTGTCCTGCCGCAGGACGAGGTCGATGAAGACCACGAGCCCGCCCCGGGTGTCGGCGGCCGGATCCACGATGACGGTGAACCCGCGGATCACCCCGTCCCGCCGCATCCGGCGCACCCGGTCGGCGGTGGCGTTGGCACTGAGCCCGACGCGGACGCCGAGATCGCGGTAGGAGATCCGCGCATCCTGCTGGAGGATGCCGAGGATTTCCCTGTCGAGGCGGTCCATACCGCGATTCTCGCAGCCGGGGCCGGAACAGGGCCCACGACCCGGGCCCCCGCACCCCACCCTCCCCTCCATGAGCGAACTTCTCTCCCCCGCCCTGTCGGGCGCGGTCGCGGGCCTGGGCGTGGCGATGCCGATGGGTGCGATGAGCGTGCTGCTGCTCCAGGAGGCGATGCGGCGCCGCCGCACGGCGATGGCCGCGGCGGCGGGCATCGCCACGGTCGACCTCGGCTACGCGGCCCTGGCCGCCGCGCTGGGCCCGTGGGTGGCCTCCCACGTCTCCCCGGTCGAGGCCTGGATCCGCCTGGCCTCGGCGGCGATCCTCCTGTGCATCGCCGCCCACGGCCTCCACTTCACCCCCTCGGGCCCGAGACACAGCCCCAACCTTTCAGCCCCGCCGGCGCTTGAGGCGCGGGGCCTGGGGCGAAGCGCCCCCGATCCCTCAGCCCCACCGCCGCTTGAAGCACGGAGCCTGGGGCAGGGCCCCGACCCTTCAGCCCCACCGGCGTTCGAGCCGCGGGGCCTGGAGCGGAGCCCCGACCCCTCAGCCCCACCGGCGTTCGAGCCGCGGGGCCTGGAGCGGAGCCCCGATCCCTCAGCCCCACCGGCGCTTGAGGCGCGGGGCCTGGAGCGGAGCCCCGGTTTCGGGAAGGGGCGGGGTGGGGAACTGCCGCCCGCAGGGCCCGAACTCACAGACCAGCCCGAGTCTCGCCCCGCAGCGGACCCCCTGGCGGGGCCCGGGGCCGAGCCCGGGGTGGGCACCGGGGCCGAGCCGTGGACTGGGGCCGGAGCCGGGGCTCGGGCCAGGGCCCGGGCCGGAGCCGGGGCCGGGGCCGGGGCGGTCAGGGTGTACGGGCGGTACGTCGGCCTGACCGCCGTGAACCCCACCACCGCCCTCTACTTCGCCGCCCTCACCACCGCCCAGGCCTCCGCCCTCACCACCCCCGCCACCGCCGCCGCCTTCCTCACCGGAGTCGCCACCGCCTCCCTCCTCTGGCAGCAGACCCTCGTCGCCGTCGGCGCCTTCGCCGGCCGCACGATCTCCCCCACCGCCCGCGCCTGGACCTTCCGCCTCGGCTACGGCCTCGTCGCGGCCTACGCCCTGAAGATCGCCTTCCCCCTGCCCCGCCTGACATGACGCCCTAGGGTGATCCCGTGACGACGACCCGCCTCTCGGCCCGCGCGGCCATCGCCTCCGTGACCGACCCCGGCAGCTTCGCCGAACTTCCCGCGTCCCACCGGGAGTCGGCCCCCGACGGCCCCCTCACCTGGGTCGGCTACGACGACTCCCGCTCCCGCGCCGCGACGCGGACCGGCGAACAGGAGTCCGTCGTCACCGGAACCGCCCTCGTCGGCGGCAGCCAAGCCGCCGTGATCTCCTTCGAGTTCGGCTTCCTCGGGGGCTCCCTCGGCGAACGCACCGGAGACCGGCTCGAAGCCGCGTACACGTACGCTCGCGAACACCGCCTCCCCCTCGTGTCCCTGATCGCCACCGGCGGCTCCCGGATGCAGGAGGGCATGCTCGCGCTGACCCAACTCCAGCGCGTGGCCCGCCAGTCCGTCCTGACCCGGGCCGCCGGGCTCCCGCAGATCGCCGTCCTCCGCGATCCCACCACCGGCGGCGGCTGGGCCACGCTCGGCGCCGGGGCGGACGTCGTGCTCGCGCTCCCGGGTGCGCAGGTCGGCTTCGCGGGCTCCCGGGTCCGGCCGGCGGACGCGGACCCGGCGGCGTACACCGCCGAGGGCCAGTACGCCGCCGGGCAGGTCGACGCGGTGGTCCCGGCCGCCGAGCTGCCCGCGACCCTGGCCGACTGGCTCCGCGTCCTGGCCGCGCCCCGCTCCGCCGAGCCGGTCGAGCCGCCGGCGGCGCTCTCGGACGTACCGCCCCCGGCCACCGGCTGGGACGCCGTGCAGCAGGCCCGCCACCCGGACCGGCCGCGCGCCGAGGCGTACCTGGACGCGTACTTCGCGCTCCGCCTCCCCCTCTCCGGGGACCGGGCGGGGGGCACGGACCCCGGGATGCTGTGCGGATTCGGGCTGCGGGAGGGGCGGGCCGTCGCGTACGCCGCCCAGTGCGGCACCGCGACCCGCCCGGCGGGCTACCGTACGGCCGCCCGCGTGATCCGCCTCGCGGACCGCCTCGGCATCCCCGTACTCACCCTGGTGGACACCCCCGGCGCGGCCAACGACGCCGCGGCGGAGGGCGCGGGCGCCGGAGCGGCCATCGCGGACACCTTCGCGGCGGTCGCGGCGGCCGGGGTCCCGGTGACCACCCTCCTGATCGGCGAGGGGGGCTCGGGCGGAGCCCTTGCGCTGGCCGCGCCGGGGAACACCTGGGTCACGCCGGACAGCTACTTCTCGGTGATCGCCCCCGAACTGGCCGCGGCCATCCTGAAGCGCCCCCCGTCCGAGGCTCCGTCCACGGCGGACCAACTCCGCATCCGCCCCCAGGACCTCGTCGCCCTCGGCGTCTCGCGCGGCGTGGTCGGCCCCGCCTGAATCCGCCTGCCCGCTCCCACCCCGCCCCCGCCCCGGCAGCGGCGGCCCCAGCACCGCCGCTGCGGCACCCGCACGTCCACCGCATACAGCCGCGTCACCTGCTGCGGCAGCTCGTTGTCATCGCTGACCAGCGGCAACCGCACCCGGCCCGCGGCGCGCCCGGTCACCGCCAGCCCCTCCACGTTGTCCACCAGCGGATGGTTCTGCGGCAGCTTGGACGGCGCCCCCGAGCGTCGGGCAGGGTTCGCGGTGGCGCGGCCCTCCGGGACCGGCGGAACGCCTCCGGCACCGGCAGCGTGCCCAGCACCTCCCCCGCCCGGCCGTACCGCCGGACGGCGGGCGCGAACTGGTCGGTGACCGGGTACGAGCCGTCCCGGTCGACGACGATCCCCTCGGAGTCGAGGACCTTGCCCCCGCCGTCGGCCGGCGGCCGCCAGGCCGTGGCCCCGGCCGTCGGGGTGTCCCCGCGCTCCACGTCCGGCGTGCACAGCGCCGACCGGTCGGAGATGCCGGCGACCGTCCCGTCCCGGGCGAGGGCGAGCCCGGAGATCCCGCCCACCAGCCGTCCGTCGACCGTGGTCTTGTCGAGGGCATCGCAGTAGCCGGCGACCGACAGGTACGGCGAGCAGGCGTGGGACCGGTCCTCCGCAGCCGCTCCGGCCGGCGGGGCGACCGCCCCGGAGACTCCCGTTCACGCCCGCCCTGATCGGGCGAACCGTGCCGGGCTGATCCCCACGTACCGCCCGAAGTGCCGTGTCAGATGCGCCTGGTCGTAGAACCCGGCCGCCGTGGCCGCCGCGGCCGGCCGCATCCCGGCCAGCAACAGCCGCCGCGCCCGGGCCACCCGCCGTCCGGTCAGATACGCGTGCGGCGGCAGCCCGTACGCCTTCCGGAAGCTGCGGATCAGGTGCGTGGGATGGACGTGCCCCAGCGCCGCCGCTGCCTCCTCCAGGGCGATCCCCTCGACGACCCGCGCATCGAGCAGCTCGCGCAGCCGTACGGCGAGTCCCGCGCCGGGCTCGTCGCCGGGGGCGGTCTCCCGTCCGGCCAGCCGCATGCGCAGCCTCTCTCGTACGAAGGCCAGCCGCGACTCCGCCTCGAAGGACTCGGCCCGCGAGCGCACCGAGCCCAGCGCGAGGTGCAGTCCGTGGACGCGCTCCCGCAGCGCGCGGTCGAACAGCAGCGGCGAGTCGACGGCGGCGCCGGTCAGGTGCTCCGGGAGGACGGAGGTGTCGAGGTAGAGCACCCGCTTGCGGAAGCCGGCCTCGGTGACGGTCCGCCCGTCGTGCACGACCCCGGGCGGCAGCAGGACCACGGTGTCCGAGACCCCGACGCCGTGCCGCTCCCGGTCCAGCGCGAAGTCGACGCGGCCGCCGTCCAGGATCATCAGCGCCCAGGTGTCGTGTACATGCGCCGGGTACGCGTGGTCGGTGAAACGGGCGTGGAAGACCTCGGCGATGCCGGCAACCGACGGCTGCCAGGCGGAGACGGTGCTGCGCGGATGGTTCGCGGCCATGCCAGGAACGTACAAGACGGCCCCACCCCGCTGCGGCAGCCTTTCCCCATGACAACGCACCCGACGCATCCCGCCCGCCCGGTGAACATCGCGCAGAAGCTGTCCGCGTTCGACGAGCAGTGGGCCCCGCGCCGCATCGCCCGGATCAACGACTACGAGGTCAAGGCCGCCAAGCTCCAGGGCGAGTTCGTCTGGCACACCCACGAGGACACCGACGAGCTGTTCCTCGTCGTCAGCGGGACCCTCACGATCCGCCTCCGCGAGGGGGACGTGGTCCTCGGCCCCGGCGAGCTGTACGTCGTCCCGCGCGGGGTCGAGCACTGCCCGGCGGCGGACGAGGAGGTCTCGATCCTGCTGTTCGAGCCGGCCGGCACGGTCAACACGGGCGATGCGGGCGGCGAGCGCACCCGGGAACCGGTCGACGCCTGAGCGGTCCCGGGACGCCACGCCTGAGCGCTCCCGGGGCGCCACGCGCCACGCCCGGGCCGCCACGCGTCACGCCCGGGCCGCATCGGGTCGTCCTCACGCCTGCGGCGACCTCGCGTCGTACCGGGCGAACCCGTGCCAGCGCGCCGCGAGCAGGGCCAGCACCAGGACGCACCCGAGCCCGCCGCCCGTGACGGCCACGGTCGGGGAGGTGAGGTCGGCGACGGTCCCGGCGAGGAAGTCCCCGAGCCGGGGCCCGCCCGCGACGACCACGATGAAGACGCCCTGGAGGCGGCCGCGCATCTCGTCCGGGGTCGCGGCCTGCATCATCGTGGAGCGGAACACCATGGAGATGGTGTCGGCGCAGCCGGCCAGGGCCAGGAAGAAAAGCCCGAGCCACAGGTTCCGGGTGAGTCCGAAGACGGCGATGGCCAGCCCCCAGGCGGCCACGGAGATCAGGATCGCCAGCCCGTGCCGGCGGATCCGGCCCTGCCAGCCGGAGAAGAGCCCGCCGAGCAGCGCCCCGACGGCGGGCGCGGCCACCAGCAGGCCGACGGTCTTGGCGTCGCCGCCGTACCAGAGCACGGCGATGGCCGGGAACAGCGCCTTCGGCTGGGCCAGCACCATGGCGGCCATGTCGGAGAAGAAGGTCATCCGGATGTTCGGCCGGGTGCCGAGGAAGCGGAGCCCGTCCAGTACGGAGGCCCGTCCCCGCTTGCCGCTCTCCCGCTCGGGGAGCATCGCCGGCAGCCGCCACACCGCGTAGAGCGCGGCGCAGAACGTGACGGCGTCGATCAGGTACGCGGCCTGATAGCCCCACCAGCCGACGGCGAGCCCGCCGAGCACCGGGCCGATCATCGTCCCGGAGGTCATCGTGACCGAGTTCAGCGCGTTGGCGGCGGGCAGCTGCTCGGCCGGCAGCAGCCGCGGGATCATGGCCGACCGGGCGGGCCCGTTGAGGGCGCCGCAGACCGCCTGGAGCGCGACGACCGAGTACAGCAGCCAGAGCCGGTGGTAGTCGAGCAGCGCGGCGCCGGCCAGCGCGATCGACAGGGCCGTCAGGCCGAGGGAGCTGTACAGGCCGAGCTTGCGCCGATCCACGGTGTCGGCGATGGCCCCGCCGTAGAGCCCGAAGACGACGAGCGGGACGAGGGAGAAGAGTCCGACGAGCCCGACGGAGAAGCTGGACCGGGTGATGTCGTAGACCTGGAGCGAGATCGCGAGGGCGGTCATCGCCTGGCCCATCCAGGAGATGGTGCCGCCGACCCACAGCCGCCGGTAGTCCGGCGACGTGCGCAGCGGGGTCAGGTCGGCGAATATCCGCGTCGGGCGTCGGGTGGGTGTACTCGTACCGGTCACAGCGGATGATAACCGGCGGCCGGTCGGCGGCCCGGGGCCGATTCGGCCGGTTCACGCACCCGCACCAGTCGCCCCACCCGGATCCGCGGTCTCAGACAGAGCCGGTCCTTGCCGGTAACTCGCCACAGTCACCGGACATTTGACTGAATCGACGTGCGCTCCCCTCCTCGTGTTCAGCTCATGATGAAAGACTCGTATGTCCAGGGAGGCGTAGTGATCGAACCTGGCAACAGCACCACGAGCACCGGCAGCGAGGACAACGGAGTCCACGCCACCCCTCTCACGGCCCAGCTGACCGTCGGTGTCGAGGAGGAGTTCCTCCTCGTCGACGCCCGCACCTTCCGGGTGGTCCCGGCCGCCCCGCTCGTCCTGGCCACCGCCGCGGGCCTGCCCCACGAGGTACACCCCGAGGGCACCCGCTACCAGGTGGAGATCTCCACCCCGGTCGCCGATTCGGCGCCCGTGCTGCGCGAGGAGCTCGCCACCCTGCGGCGCACCCTCGCCCGGGCGGCCCGCGCCCACGGCTGCCGGCTGCTGGCCGCGCCCTCGCCGGTCGTGGCCGTGCAGGGGCCGCTGCACCTGACCGACGACGAGCCGCGCCAGCGCGAGCAGCACCGCCGTTTCGGCGCGCTCACCGACACCCTGGTCAGCTGCGGCCGCCACATCCACATCGGCACCCTCGACGTGGACACGGCGGTGGCAGTGTCGAACCGGGTCAGACCGTGGCTGCCCACGCTGATCGCGCTGGCCGCCAACTCGCCCTTCTGGGGCGGCCGTGACACGGGTCACGCCAGCTGGCGGGCGATGGCCTGGTCGGGCTGGCCCTCGGCGGGCCTGCCCCCGCACTTCACGTCCACGGCCCACTTCCGGCGCTCGGTGCAGACCCTGCTCGGTTCCGGGGCGGCCCTGGACACGAAGATGGTCTATTGGGACCTCCGCCCGTCCGGGCACTGGCCGACGCTCGAGATCCGGGCGCCCGACATGTCCCCGGACATCGACACGGCGATCCTCCAGGCCGAGCTGGTCCGCGCCCTGGTGGCCACCATCCTGCGGGACATCGCGGAGCAGCGACCCGAACCGGCGCTGCGGGACGACGTACTGCGCCTCGCGCGCTGGCGGGCGGCCCACGACGGACTGGAGGGCTTCGGCCTCGACCCGTACACGGGGGCGGAACTCCCGGCGGCGGACCTGGCGGAGGCCCTGCTGGACCTGGCCGCCCCGGAACTTGCGGCGGCGGGCGAGCTCGACCACGCGGCCAAAACCCTGGGAGGCCTCTTGCGCGACGGCTCGGGCGCCCACCGCCAACGCGCGGCCTACGCCCGGCGCCAGGACCTGAACGACGTACTGCACCACTTGGCGGACGAAACGGAGAACTTCTAGCCCCGAAACGCCAAAGCCGCAGGCGAGAAGGCTCCTTCGCCTGCGGCCCGCAGCGGTTTCGGACGGGACTCGCAACGCCGACCGCCGGATGGGCGGCGATTCGCTCCCGTCAGCCGATGACCACGCGGAAGCTGCTCCCGTTGCGCGGGCCGAGCCGTGCGGTCACTCGGAGTTCAGGCATCGAACCGTCCACCGTGAACTCCTCGCGCCCCACGCCCAACCGGGCCGTCCGCTGTCCGCGATAGCGGAAGTACACCGCCAGACGATGCGCCCCCGCCTCAATGGGGACTTCCGTCGTTCCCCACGCCGCTTCCCGCTCGATGCCGTCGATCTCCACCAGTGGCCTGGTGAACACGCGATGGAATGGCAGCGCGATCAGCGAAGGCCGGATGCGCACCAGCATTTTCGTCATCAGTGAATCCTTCGATCGATCAGGAGGTGACGGTGCTTACCACCGCTCCGCCGTTGCCCGCAAGGCCTGCGAGGGACAGGTGCAGGACGCTCCGGTCCCCGAGGTCACGCGCCCTCGGCTCGTCACGGCCTTCCTTGCCCACCTCGAGGCCACGGGCCTGGAGTGACGTCTGCCCACGCGGCAGGCCCGGAAGGCATTGCAGGAGCACGTCCAGGGACGTGATCGGCGGGCTGAACACTGCGCCGATCAAGCGGCGGATCTCCGGGATGATGAGGTCGACCGGCTCACTGCTTCGGGCGGGCCGATTCGGGTCCGCGGGTCGGGTTGACCTCACGTCGTCGACGGCCGCCGCCAGGATCGCGAGAGCGAGCACGGCCAGGGGGATGTGTCGGTGCCAGGCGGTCCAGGTGCGGACCTGGTAGTGGTCCAGGCCAGAACCTCGACCAGAGTTCCCGCCTCCGATTTCTGCACGGCGAGGCGATGGCCATGTCTTCTGATCTGATGAGGAGTGCGCAGTGCCCGCGTCCGGCTCAGGTGCGGATGTCCCGCTGCTGCACATCCTTGAGGACACTCGCCACGGCTGCGAAGTCGTTGTCCACGTGGAGCACAGTGTGGCCGTGGTGGACCGCGGTCGCGCACACCAACAGGTCGATCGGCCCGGCGGCACGGTGCTGGCCGCGCTGGGTGAGCCTGTACTGGGCAGTGTCCACCCAGCGCCACGCGTTCTTCGGCACCGCGGACAGTGGACACAACGCATCCAACTCCTCGGCCAGCTCATCCCTGTGGGGCGGGCTGGTGGCCGAGTACAGGAACTCGGTCCTCGTGGGCTCGCAGACACGGAACACCCCCGCGGCGATATGCACCTCCCAAGGCTGCAGCGCCCCCGGAGTACGAAACAGATGCCACAGCGCAGAGGTGTCGAGCAGGTAGGAGATCACTCGAAGGCCGCCCGCCGCGCCTGCTTCGCAGCGTCGTATGCGGCAGCGGCCTGCTCAAACTCGCCCCGCGCCCCGCGGGCAGCCAGCCTCTCCGCGGCCTCCAGCCGCCGCACCCGGTTCACGTAGTCCTTCAAGGCCGCGTTGACCGTCTCCTTCTTCGTCGTGACGCCCATCAACCGCATGGCCTCAGCGAGCGCCTCGTCATCGAGATCAATCTGGGTCACCGACACAGCAATCACCTCCTTGAGGGCAATGTATGCATCCACGATACATCGCCAACATTCATCGCGGCAGGGGAGGAAAATCCCGCTGCTGCTGAAGACGGGGCCTGCTTGCTTCAGATGTGCGACCGCCACCAGCGGCGCGTTCGAGATCAGGGTCAATCAGGGGAAGATCAGCCCCGACCCACCCGACCGCAGGGTCCAACTCGGGCATCTGGCGGCCAAACCGCCCTGCTCGCACAGCGGACCTGATCCCGCAGTTGAGACTTGCCTCAACCGGGCCGCACTTCAGGTCATTTGGACTGCGTCCGACATGACGGACATCGACGTCCACAGGGCGTCCTGTCGACCATGAAACCTTGATCAGCAGGAGCCGTCAGGACCCGGAGCTTCCGGCCCTGCCAGCTAAGACGCTGGTCAGAACGTTTCTGCTCCATCGAGCGGTGGTGGGGCGGGTGGGACTCGAACCCATTTCAGTGACGCGTCTCACCTGCGAAAATGCCGAAGGACCGGACATATCTATCCGTTTCCATCCGGCTGTGTCCTCCTCGATCCCGCTCCATCGAGGGCCGTTAGGCGTTCGCCACACCGACTTCTCGGCGTCCCGCACTTCTACCGCAACCGCGAAGCTCAGGAAGGCTCTTCCGGCTAGCGTCCCCGAAGCACCGCACAAGTTGCCACGGGTCCCCCACGCCTTGGCGCAAGGCCACCCCTCGCTCACAGTCACTTTGCGTAACGCCGCCCGTGGCCGAGCAATGCTCAGGACCTGTGGATCGGTTCCGGGAAGGCACGCGGAGGGCGTACCTTCCCGCATGATCCCTTGAAGGTCTCCGAGTAGGCCCGCG
>NZ_JBFAJR010000046.1:0-53019 GCF_040655295.1 Streptomyces sp. NPDC050448
GGTGCCCCCACCGCATTGGCTCCCTCCTCCGCCTTGCAATCCACGGCACCAGACGACCCGGGCTATCCGGCCCTGATCCGCCGGACACCCCCTAGGGGGTGTCCGGTCCCGGGTGCCTGCCCCTCAGGCGCCGGGGCCGGACCGGTCGGAGTCTTCGTACCGGGCCGTCATCGCCGTCAAGGCGTCCCGGATCCGGGCCCGCAGGGGTGGCGGGGAGAGGACCTCCGCATCGACGCCCAGGGCCAGGAACTGCGCTTGCGCCTGCTCCTGAGACTCGATCGGCAGGACCGCCCGGGTCCACCCCGCCAGCTCCGGGTCCGGGGTGCCCCCGGCCGCCAGGGCCCGGGCCTGGACCCCCGTCAGGCGCGCAGCACCCCGCGGGGAGAGCCGTACCACCGCCTCCTCCGGGTGGAGCCGCGCATGGAAGTCCTCCTGCGTCCTGCGCCAGTGCGCCGCCAGCTCGAAGCCCTCCGGCAGCCGGCACTCCTGCGCCGTCTCGCGGACCGACAGGATCTGGTCCACGCGGTACGTCCGCGGCCCGGCGGGCCCCGTGGGCCCGGCGGCCCCGGCGGCCCCGGCTGCCCCGGCGGCCCCGGCCGGCCTCGCCACCAGGTACCAGCGCCCCGCCTTCAGCACCAGCCCGTACGGCTCGAGCCGCCGGTCCACCTCCTGCGGCTCCTTCCACCGCCGGTAGCGGACCTCGATCACCCGCCCCCGCCACACCGCGTCCGCGACCTGCGCCAGGTACGGGGTCTGGTCGTGCTCCGCGTACCACCCCGGCGCATCCAGGTGGAACCGCAGCCGCATCCGGTCCGCCTGCTCCCGCAGTTCCGCCGGCAGCGCCGCCCGCAGCTTCAGCTGGGCCGCCGACAGGTCCCGCCCGAGGCCGAGTTCCGCCGCGGGACCCGGCATCCCCGTCAGGAACAGGGCCTCCGCCTCGCCCGTGCTCAGCCCGGTCAGCCGGGTCCGGTAGCCGGCGAGCAACTGGTAGCCGCCGCTGTGCCCGGCGTCCCCGTACAGCGGGACGCCCGCCGCGGCCAGCGCCTCCGCGTCGCGGTAGACCGTACGGACGGACACCTCCAGCTCCTGCGCGAGCTCGGCGGCGGTCATCCGCCCCCGGGTCTGGAGCAGCAGCAGGATCGACAGCAGTCGGCTGGACTTCACTGACACAGGATGTCAGGGGACTGCTCCTACGGTTCGCCGCATGAACGACTTCGACTTTCTCCTCGGCACCTGGGACGTCGCCAACCGCCGGCGCACCGACTTCCTCGACCCGGACAGCGCGTGGGAGGAGTTCCCGGCCGTGTCGCGGGCCTCCCGCCACTTCGACGGCGCCGCGAGCTTCGACGAGATCGAGTTCCCGACGACCGGCTTCGCCGGCCTGACCCTGCGCCTGTACGACCCGGCGCTCGGGCAGTGGTCGCTGTACTGGGCGAGTGCCCGTACCGGGACCCTCTTCCCGCCGGTCGCCGGCCGTTTCACGGACGGCACCGGCATCTTCGAGGGCGAGGACACGCACGACGGCAAGGCGGTCCGGGTGCGGTTCGTGTGGACGGACATCCAGGCCGACTCCGCCCGCTGGGAGCAGTACTTCTCCCTCGACGAGGGCACGACCTGGCTCCTCAACTGGACGATGGACCTGACGCGCCGCACCGGGCAGCCCTCCTGAGTCCGTGTGCCCGCCCCGCCGGCTACGGGGGTGTTCGGCGGGGCGGGCGCGCCCTTGGGCCGGCCGTCATCCCAGCGGCAGGTCCAGATACGACGGCGTGGCCTCCGGGGAGGTGAAGGCCAGCGTCGCGCGCGGCAGGTTGGCGTCCCCGTAGAACGGGTCGCGGGCGTCGATCACCAGCATCAGCCGGTGCTCGCGCGGGACGTCGTACGCCGTCGCCTGGAGCTCGATGTCGGCGCTGACCAGGCTGTCGGGCGGCGAGTCGAGGTCGGAGTACGGGGCGTGCGTGACGATGTGCGCCGTCCCGTCGGGCGCCACGGCGAGCAGGTACGCGACGAACGAGGACTTGGAGTTCGCGGCCCGGTACGTGACGCGCAGCCGGGGCGTGCCGCGCAGCCGGGTGGTCTCCGCCTCCGGGTCCGCGGCCCAGACCGCGGCGACGGTGCGGTCGATGTCGCCGGTCCGGTAGGCCTTCGGGCGGCCCGCGATCTCGTCGTACCCCGACCGCACGATCTCGTCGGCGACGGTCGCCGGGGTGTCCACCCCGCACAGGACGCTCGCGCTCCAGCCGGCCTCGGGCTCGTCGGCGAGCTCCCCACTGCCCACCAGGTGCAGCCGGCGCACCTGTTCGGTGACGGAATGCCAGGTGGGGCGGGGTTCCAGGGCCTGGCCCCACATGACCTCGCTGAGTATCTGGCCCTCGGCGGCGATGCCGTTGTCGATCCCCTTGAGGTGGTGGTCGAACCAGCGGTGGGCGTTCGTCCAGATCCGGTTGGGCAGGCCGATCATGCCCGTCATCTCGGGCCCGGAGTGGTCGCCGATGGAGAAGTCGAGGCGCTTGGGGCCGGTGAGCTCGTTGAACATCTTCAGGGTCTGATTGCCGGGGAAGAGCGTCTCGTGCCAGGCGTGCGAGAAGTAGACCGGGACCTGGCGGCGGTTGAGCTCCTTGATGTGGCTGAACGGCGAGCGCGGCTCGGCCCAGCGCAGGGTGCCCCGGATGTCGCGGCCCGCGAGGACGTTCTCGAACACGCTCTGGGTCTGCGGGCTCAGCCGGGCCTTCGAGGCGGCCTTGAGCAGCGCCTCCACGGCGGCCACGTGCCGGGTGCGGTTCTCGTAGAAGGCCTCGCCGAGGTCGCCCCAGGTGCTGAGCGCCACCACCGCGTCGACGCGGGTGTCGTGCGCGGCGACGAGCTGGCTGATGCCCGAGCCGTAGGAGTCCCCCAGGAAGCCGATCTTCGTGACCGGGCCGGCGGTGCGCTCGATGAGGTGGTCCAGGGCGCGGCTGCCGTCGGCGACGTCGAGCGGGCCGGCCACGTCGACCTGCCCCTCGGAGCCGGCGAAGCCGCGGGTGCTGTAGGCGAGGACGTTGTAGCCGCGCGCCGCGAACACGCTGGCCTGGACGGCGTACGGGAGCCAGCCGTGGTTCGTCCACGGCGAGGGCATCACGATCACCGGTCGCGGCCGGCCCCCGTTGTGCCGCCACAGCGCGGCGTCGAGCAGGTCCCCGTCGGCGCCGGCGATCTTGGCGCGGCTGAAGACGGCGACGGACCGGGCGTCCGCGACCTCGGCGGCGCGGGCGGGCGCGAGGCCGGTGACGTCACCGGTCTCGAGGGCGGCGACGAAGGCGGTGAGGGTGGTCGCGTCGAGTTCGGGATAGAGGGAGAAGGCGGCTGGGATCACGTCGGTTCATCCTCTTCGTCGAGTGACATGAACGTTCGGTGCGCGCGCTCTGGGCCCGGAGCGGGGGACGAAGCGTTCAGTATCGGTGCGACATCCGGTGATGTTTCGGCGGTTTCCGGCGTACGGCCTGAACCGCCCCCTCCGCAGCTGACGGGGGCGGCGGTCCCGGACCTGCCCGGGGTGGCGCCGGACGTCAAATACCCCTTCGTGTCCGCCGGTTGGAGGTGATGGCGCGAAGGCGGTGTTCTCTGACCAAATCATGCAAGCATGCTTGATTGTTTTGCTCGCGGCTGCCAGTCTTCCCCTCACGCCGAAAGGGGAGCCCGCCGTGCTCGATCCGTCAGCTGTCGCCGTCTTCGCCGATCTGCGCGAGGAAGGCCTCGAACTCGAAACCCTGGTACGGGACCTGCCCGACGCCGGATGGGCCGGGCCCACCCCCGCGCCCGGCTGGACCGTCGCCCACCAGATCGCCCACCTGCACTGGACCGACCGGGCCGCGCTGGTCTCCCTCACCGACGCCGAGGGCTTCGCCGCCATGGTCGAGGAGGCGGTGAAGTCCCCCGATTCCTTCGTGGACGAGGGCGCGGCACAGGGCGCCGCGCTCCCGCCCGCCGAGCTGCTGGCCCGCTGGCGGGCCGGGCGCACCGCCCTCGACGAGGCGCTCGCCGCGGCCTCACCCGACGCCCGGTTCCCCTGGTACGGGCCGCCGATGAAGGCCGCTTCCATGGCGAGCGCCCGCCTGATGGAGACCTGGGCACACGGCCAGGACGTCGCGGACGCGCTCGGTGTGCGCCGCACCCCGACCGCGCGGCTGCGGCACGTGGCCCGGATCGGCGTACGGGCCCGCGACTACGCGTTCGCCGTACGGGGACTGCCCGCGCCCGCCCGGGAGTTCAGGGTGGAACTCGTCCCCCCGGGCGGCGGGGATCCCTGGGTCTACGGCCCGCAGGACGCGGCGGACCGGGTCGCCGGCCCGGCGCTCGACTTCTGCCTCCTGGTGACCCAGCGGGCCCACCGCGCGGACCTGGCCCTGACCGCGACCGGCCCCGACGCCGAGCGCTGGCTGGACATCGCCCAGGCCTTCGCGGGCCCGGCGGGCCCCGGCCGCGCCCCGGGGGCCACGCGATGACCGGCCGTCGGCCGCTGCGCATCGGCAACGCCTCCGGGTTCTACGGGGACCGCTTCAGCGCCTTCGAGGAGATGCTGACCGGCGGCCCCCTGGACGTGCTGACCGGCGACTACCTCGCCGAGCTGACCATGCTGATCCTCGGCCGCTACCGGCTGAAGACCCCGGACCTCGGCTACGCCAAGACCTTTCTGCGCCAGCTGGAGGAGGGCCTCGGCCTCGCGCACGAGCGCGGCGTACGGATCGTCGCCAACGCGGGCGGCCTGAACCCGGCGGGACTGGCCGACGCGATCCGGGAGCTCGCCTCCAAGGCCGGGGTCCCGGTGTCGGTCGCCCACGTCGAGGGCGACGACCTGATGCCGTTCGCGGAGGGCGCGCTGACCGCGAACGCCTACCTCGGCGGCGCCGGCATCACGGCCTGCCTGCGGGCGGGCGCGGACGTGGTCGTCACCGGCCGGGTCACGGATGCGGCCCTGGTCAGCGGGCCGGCGGCCTGGTGGTTCGACTGGGCGCCGGACGACTACGACCGGCTGGCGGGGGCGGTGGTGGCGGGCCATGTCCTGGAGTGCGGAACCCAGGCCACCGGCGGCAACTACGCCTTCTTCACGGCGCACGACGTGCGCCGGCCCGGATTCCCGCTGGCGGAGATCTCCGAGGACGGCTCATCGGTGATCACGAAGCACCCCGGTACGGGCGGGGTCGTCTCGGTGGGCACGGTCACGGCCCAGCTCCTGTACGAAACCCAGGGCCCCCGCTACCTCGGCCCCGATGTCACGGCCCGGCTGGACACGGTCCGCCTCGCGCAGGCGGGCGCCGACCGCGTCGCCGTCACGGGCGTCACGGGCGAGGCCCCGCCCCCCACCCTCAAGGTGGGCGTGACCCGCATCGGCGGCTGGCGCAACGAGGTGGTCTTCGTCCTCACCGGCCTGGACATCGAGGCGAAGGCGGCCCTCGTCCGGGCGCAGCTGGCCGATGCCCTGTCCCAGGTGGCCACGGCGGACTGGACCCTGGCCCGCACGGACCACGAGGACGCCCCGACGGAGGAGACGGCGAGCGCCCTCCTGCGTCTGGTGGTCCGGGACCCGTCGCCGGACCGGGTGGGCCGCGCGCTGACCTCGGAGGCCATCGAACTGGCCCTGGCCAGCTATCCGGGGTTCCACGTCACCTCCCCGCCGGGCCCGGCCCAGCCGTACGGGGTCTTCACGTCGTCGGCCGTCCCGGCGGCCTCGGTCCCCCACGTGTCCGTCCTCCCGGACGGGACCCGGCTCGCGACTTCGGCCCGTCGGGCGTTTGAGGACCGGGGGGTCCCCCTGGCGGTAGCCGGGGAAGGGTCCGGGGGCGCAGCCCCCGCCGGGTCCGGGACGGAGCCCCGGGACGGGGGTCCGGGGGCGGTGCCCACGGCTTCGGGAAGGGGCGGGCCGGGAGAGAGCCCCGCAGGGCCGACCGCCCGCACCGTACCGCCGGAGGCGCCGGCAGGGCCGACCGCCCGGGTACCGCTCGGCAGACTCGTCGGCGCCCGCAGCGGCGACAAGGGCGGCGACGCCAACGTCGGGGTGTGGGTGGAATCCGACGAGGCCTGGGCCTGGCTCCACACCGCCCTCACGGTGGACACCTTCAAGGCGCTGCTCCCCGAGACGGGCCCGCTGCCCGTCACCCGCCACGTCCTGCCCAACCTGCGCGCCCTCAACTTCACCATCCCCGGCATCCTCGGCGCCGGCGTCGCCTCCGCCCACCGCTTCGACCCCCAGGCCAAGGCCCTCGGCGAATGGCTGCGCGCCCGTCACATCGACATCCCCGCCCACCTCCTGCTCACCCCGGAGGGGACCCGCTCATGACCCGCCTCACCACCACCGTCGACCCCCACGCACCCGACTACCTCGCCCACCACGCGGCGGCCACCGCCCGCCTCGCCGAGGTCGACGCCGAGCACGCCAAGGCCCTCCTCGGCGGGGGCGAGAAGTACACGGCCCGCCACAAGGACCGCGGCAAGCTCCTCGCCCGCGAGCGGGTCGAGCTGCTCCTCGACCCGGACACCCCCTTCCTGGAGCTGTCCCCGCTCGCCGCCTGGGGCAGCGACTACCCCGTCGGTGCCTCCATCGTCACCGGAATCGGCACGGTCGAAGGCGTCGAGTGCCTGGTCACCGCCAACGACCCCACCGTCCGCGGCGGTGCCTCCAACCCCTGGACGCTGAAGAAGGCCCTGCGGGCCAACGAGATCGCCCGGCAGAACAACCTGCCCTGCATCAGCCTCGTCGAGTCCGGCGGCGCCGATCTCCCCTCCCAGAAGGAGATCTTCATCCCGGGCGGCGCGATCTTCCGCGACCTGACCCGGCTCTCGGCCGCCGGCATCCCCACCGTCGCCGTCGTCTTCGGCAACTCCACCGCCGGAGGCGCGTACATCCCGGGGATGTCCGACCACATCATCATGATCAAGGACCGCTCCAAGGTGTTCCTCGGCGGTCCGCCGCTCGTGAAGATGGCCACCGGCGAGGAGAGCGACGACGAGTCCCTCGGCGGAGCGGACATGCACGCCCGCACCTCCGGCCTCGCCGACTACTACGCCCTCGACGAGCACGATGCGATCCGCCAGGCCCGCCGGGTCGTGGCCCGCCTCCACCACCGCAGGGCCCACCCGGCCCCGCCCCGGGCCGAGGAGCCGACGTACGACCCGGAGGAACTCCTCGGCATCGTCCCCGCCGACCTCAAGACCCCCTTCGACCCCCGCGAGGTCATCGCCCGCATCGTCGACGGCTCCGACTTCGACGAGTTCAAGCCCCTCTACGGCACCAGCCTGGTCACCGGCTGGGCCACCCTCCACGGCTACCCGGTCGGCGTCCTCGCCAACGCCCAGGGCGTGCTGTTCAGCGCCGAGTCGCAGAAGGCCGCCCAGTTCATCCAGCTCGCCAACCAGCGCGACATCCCGCTCCTCTTCCTCCACAACACCACCGGCTACATGGTCGGCAAGGAGTACGAGCAGGGCGGCATCATCAAGCACGGCTCGATGATGATCAACGCGGTCTCCAACTCCCGCGTCCCCCACCTCTCCGTCCTCATCGGTGCCAGCTACGGAGCCGGCCACTACGGGATGTGCGGCCGCGCCTTCGAGCCGCGGTTCCTTTTCGCCTGGCCCGGCGCCAAGTCCGCCGTCATGGGCCCCCAGCAGCTCGCCGGCGTGCTCTCCATCGTGGCCCGCCAGTCGGCCGCCGCGAAGGGGCAGCCGTACGACGAAGAGGCCGACGCCGGGATGCGCGCCTTCGTGGAGGCGCAGATCGAGTCCGAGTCCCTGCCGATGTTCCTGTCCGGGCGGCTGTACGACGACGGGGTCATCGACCCGCGCGACACCCGTACCGTCCTCGGCCTGTGCCTGTCGGCCGTCCACAACGCCCCCGTCGAGGGCGCCCGCGGCGGCTTCGGCGTCTTCCGGATGTGAGCCCGCACATGACCCAGCAGCCCCTGCACTCCGTACTGGTCGCCAACCGCGGCGAGATCGCGGTCCGCGTCTTCCGCACCGCCCGCGCCCTCGGCCTCGCCACCGTCGCCGTCCACTCCGACCCCGACGCCGACTCCCTGCACGTACGGGAGGCCGACGCGGCCGTGCGCCTCCCCGGCGCCGCCCCCGCCGACACCTACCTGCGCGGCGACCTGGTCATCAAGGCCGCCCTCGCCGCCGGCGCGGACGCCGTCCACCCCGGCTACGGGTTCCTCTCCGAGAACGCCGGCTTCGCCCGCGAGGTCATCGCCGCCGGACTCACGTGGATCGGCCCGCCGCCCGAGGCCATCGAGGCCATGGCCTCCAAGACCCGGGCCAAGGAGCTGATGCGCGCCGCCGGGGTCCCGCTCCTCGACGCCGTCGACCCGGCGGGCGCCACCGCCGCCGACCTGCCCCTCCTGCTCAAGGCCGCGGCGGGCGGCGGCGGCCGCGGCATGCGCGTGGTCCGCGACCTCCACGACCTGAAAGCCGAGCTCGACGTCGCGGCGGCCGAGGCCCGCTCCGCCTTCGGCGACGGCGAGGTCTTCGCCGAGCCCTACGTCGAGCGCGGCCGCCACGTCGAGGTCCAGATCCTCGCCGACTCCCACGGCACCGTCTGGGCACTCGGCACCCGCGACTGCTCCCTCCAGCGGCGCCACCAGAAGGTCATCGAGGAGGCCCCGGCACCCGCACTCCCCGAGGCGCTGCGCACCACCCTCCACGAGGCCGCCGTGGCCGCCGCCCGCGCGGTCTCCTACCAGGGCGCGGGGACCGTCGAGTTCCTCGTCGCCGCCGACGGGCGCCCGTACTTCCTCGAGATGAACACCCGCCTCCAGGTGGAACACCCCGTCACCGAGGCCGTCTTCGGCCTCGACCTCGTGGCCCTGCAACTGCGCGTCGCCGAGGGCGCGGCCCTGCCGCTGACGCCCCCGGAGCCCGCCGGCCACGCCGTCGAGGCCCGCCTGTACGCAGAGGACCCCGCCCAGGGCTGGCGCCCCCAGACCGGTGTCCTGCACACCCTCGCCGTCCCCGGCGGGGTCCGTGTGGACACCGGCTTCGCCGACGGGGACACCGTCGGCGTCCACTACGACCCGATGCTTGCCAAGGTCGTCGCCCACGCCCCCACACGGGCCGAGGCCGTCCGCGCGCTCGCCCACGCCCTGGCCGGAGCCCGCATCCACGGGCTCACCACCAACCGCGAGCTCCTCGTACGCTCCCTGCGGCACCCGGAGTTCGCCGAGGCGCGGCTCGACACCGGGTTCTACGAGCGCCACCTCGAGTCCCTCACCGAGGGCACCCCGGACGCCACCCTGGCCGCGGTCGCAGCCGCCCTCGCGGACGCCGCGCCGGCCCCGGACGCCCCGCTCGCCACCCGCCTCGGCGGCTGGCGCAACCTCCGCTCCCAGCCGCAGATCCGCCGCTACAGTGCGGCCGGCACCGAGTACGAGGTCCGCTACCGGCCCGCCCGCAGCGGACTCCCGGAGCTCGTGGACCATCCCGGCGTTCGCATCCTGGCAGCGGAGCCCGAGAGCGTCACCCTCGAAGTCGAGGGTGTCCGCCGGGTGTTCCACGTGAAACACAAATCGAACACAGCGGGCGCCGGAGGGGCCGAGACCTACGTCGACTCTCCGCTCGGCGCGCACACCCTCACCCCCGTCCCCCGGTTCGCCGATCCCCAGGACCGCACCGAACCCGGCTCCCTGCTCGCCCCCATGCCCGGCACCGTCGTCCGCGTCGCCGAGGGCCTCACCCCCGGCTCCGCCGTCACCGCCGGGCAGCCCCTGCTCTGGCTGGAGGCCATGAAGATGGAGCACCGCATCGTCTCGCCCGCCTCCGGCACGCTCACCGCGCTCCACGCCACCCTCGGCCACCAGGTCGAGTTCGGCGCCCTGCTCGCCGTAGTCCAGGAGGAACAGCCCGCATGAGCCCCGCCACCAGCGCCGTCGTGGAATCCGAAGAACACAAGGCCCTGCGCGCCGCCGTCGCCGCCCTCGGGCAGCGCTACGGCCGCGACTACCTCGCCCGCGTCGCCCGTGAGGGCGGCCACCCCGACGAGCTGTGGGCCGACGCCGCCAAGCTCGGCTACCTCGGGGTCAACCTCCCCGAGGAGTACGGCGGCGGAGGCGGCGGCATCGCCGAACTCTCCATCGTCCTCGAGGAACTGGGCGCCGCCGGCTGCCCCCTGCTGATGATGGTCGTCTCGCCCGCCATCTGCGGCACCGTCATCTCCCGCTTCGGCACCGACGCCCAGAAGCAGGCCTGGCTCCCCGGCCTCGCCGACGGCAGCCGCACCATGGCCTTCGGCATCACCGAACCCGACGCCGGTTCCAACTCCCACCGCATCACCACCACCGCCCGCCGCGACGGCGAGGAATGGGTGCTGACCGGGCGCAAGGTCTTCATCTCCGGCGTGGACATCGCCGACGCCACCCTCATCGTCGGACGCACCGAGGACGCGCGCACCGGAAGCCTCAAGCCCTGCCTGTTCATCGTGCCGCGCGGCACCCCCGGCTTCTCCCGCTCCGTCATCGACATGGAACTCCAGGCGGCGGAGAAGCAGTTCGAACTGGTCCTGGACGAGGTGCGGCTGCCCGCCGAGGCCCTCGTCGGCGACGAGGACGCGGGCCTGCTCCAGCTGTTCGCCGGGCTCAACCCCGAGCGCATCATGACCGCCGCCTTCGCCATCGGAATGGGTCGCCACGCCCTCGCCAAGGCCGTCGACTACGCGAAGACCCGCCGGGTCTGGAAGGAGGCGATCGGCGCCCACCAGGCCATCGCCCACCCCCTCGCCGCAGCCCACATCGACCTCGAACTCGCCCGCCTGATGATGCAGAAGGCCGCCCACCTCTACGACGCCGGCGACGACATGGGCGCCGGTGAGGCCGCGAACATGGCCAAGTACGCCGCCGCCGAGGCCTGCGTGAAGGCGGTCGACCAGTCCGTCCACACCCTGGGCGGCAACGGCCTCACCCGCGAGTACGGACTGGCCTCCCTCATCACCGCCTCCCGGGTGTCCCGTATCGCCCCCGTCAGCCGCGAGATGATCCTCAACTTCGTCTCCCACCAGACCCTGGGCCTCCCCAAGTCCTACTGACCTGCGGCCCGGCTCTGCGGGGCCACCCGGGCCCGGCGGCCGCAGCCCTGGCAGGACGGGCGACACCCGGCCGCGGCGACCCGGACAATGGTTCCGGCCCTGCGGGGGTGCCCCGGCACAACGGGGGACACCGGGCCGCGGCGCCCGGGGCCGCCGGGCCGCCGGGCCGCACCGGACCGGCAGGTCCGGAAGGGCCGCCGGGCCGATCCGCATCACCCGCTCAACCTCCGGAGGACACTGCATGACCCGCCCAGTCGGCGCCGCGCGAGCGCGTGGCATCACCACCCTCACGCTCGACTCCCCGGCCAACCGCAACGCACTCTCCGCGGACCTCGTCGGCGAGCTGCGCACGGCCCTCGCCGCCGCGGCGGCGGACCCGGAGGCCCGGGCCATCGTCCTCACCCACACCGGCACCACGTTCTGCGCGGGCGCCGATCTGAAGTCCCCCTGCGACCCGGCCGACTTCCTCGCCCTGCTCCGCGAGATCGCCGAACTTCCCAAGCCGGTCGTGGCCCGCGTCACCGGCCACGTCCGGGCGGGCGGCCTCGGCCTCCTCGGCGTCTGCGACATCGCCGCCGCCGGCGCAGCCTCCACGTACGCCTTCACCGAAACGCACCTCGGCGTGGTCCCGGCCGTGATCTCCGCGCCGCTGCTCCCGCGCCTGGACCCGCGCGCGGCCGCCCGGTACTTCCTGACCGCCGAGGCCTTCGACGCCGCCGAAGCCGCCCGGATCGGCCTGCTCACCCTGCACGGCGACGACGTGGACCAGGTCCTCGCCCCCGTGCTCGCGGGCCTGCGCAAGGCCGGCCCGGAGGCCCTCGCCGCCACCAAGGAACTGCTCACCGCCCCGGTGCTGGCCGTCCTCGCCCGGGACGGCGCCGCGCTCACGGAACTGTCCGCACACCACTTCGGCTCCGCCGAGGCCCGCGAAGGCATCACCGCCCGCTTCGAACGCCGGGACCCGTCATGGGCCCTGTGACCGACGCCGATCCCGCGAACGACACCCAGCCGGGCCCCAAGCAGGCCCGCAGCCGCGTCACCCGGCGCCACCTCCTGGAAGCGGCCGTCTCCTGCCTCGCCGAACAGGGCTGGGCCGGCTCCACCGTCGCCGTCGTCGCAGAACGCGCCGGTGTCTCCCGCGGCGCGGCCCAATACCACTTCCCGACGCGCGAGGACCTGTTCACCGCCGCCGTCGCCTACGTCGCCGAGGAACGCTCCGCCGCCCTGCGCGACCTCTTCCACGCCGGACCCGCCGCCCGCCCCGCCGTGGTCGAAGCCCTCGTCGACCTCTACACCGGAGCCCTCTTCCGGGCCGCCCTCCAGCTGTGGGTCGCCGCCTCCAACGAGGAGCAGCTGCGCCCCCAGGTCACCCGACTGGAGGCCCGCGTGGGCCGCGAGACCCACCGCATCGCCGTGGAGCTCCTCGGCGCGGACGAGTCCGTCCCCGGGGTACGGGAGACCGTGCAGGGCTTCCTCGACATGGCCCGCGGCCTCGGCCTGGCCAACGTCCTCACCGACGACACGGCCCGCCGCGCACGCGTGGTCGCCCAGTGGTCCCGGATCCTGGACGACACCCTCGGCTGAGGGCGGGAACGCCGAGGGCGCCGCACCCCGTACTGCGGGACGCGGCGCCCTGACCGGCGACCAGCGACCGGTAACGGCGACCGGCAACCGGCGACCGGCAACCGGCGACCGGTGACCGGTGACGGCGACCGGTGACTGCCGGACGAAGGATCAGGCCGTCTCGGCGATGTCGGCGTAGCCCGCGATCTCGCGGGGGTTGCGCTGGCCCGGGCCGATGTAGCGGGCCGACGGGCGCACCAGGCGGCCCGTGCGCTTCTGCTCCAGGATGTGCGCCGACCAGCCGGCGGTCCGGGCGCAGGTGAACATCGAGGTGAACATGTGCGCCGGAACCTCCGCGAAGTCCAGCATGATCGCGGCCCAGAACTCCACGTTCGTCGCGAGCACCCGGTCGGGGCGGCGCGCGTGCAGCTCCTCCAGCGCGGCCTTCTCCAGCGCGGCGGCCACCTCGTAGCGCGGCGCGTCCAGCTCCTTGGCGGTGCGCCGCAGCACACGGGCGCGCGGGTCCTCGGCCCGGTACACGCGGTGCCCGAAGCCCATCAGCCGCTCGCCCTTGTCCAGGGCCTTCTTCACGTACGCCACGGCGTCGCCGCTGCGCTCGATCTCCTCGATCATGCCGAGGACGCGGGACGGCGCACCGCCGTGCAGCGGCCCGGACATGGCACCGACGGCACCCGAGAGGGCGGCGGCGACGTCCGCACCGGTCGACGCGATCACCCGCGCGGTGAACGTCGAAGCGTTCATCCCGTGTTCGGCGGCGGAGGTCCAGTAGGCGTCGACGGCCTTGACGTGCTTCGGGTCCGGCTCGCCCCGCCAGCGGATCATGAACCGCTCCACCACGGACTCGGCCTTGTCGATCTCGCTCTGCGGCACCATCGGCCGGCCCTGCCCGCGCGCGGACTGGGCGACGTACGACAGCGCCATCACGGCGGCGCGCGCGAGGTCGTCGCGGGCGGTCCGCTCGTCGATGTCCAGCAGCGGTTTCAGACCCCACACGGGGGCGAGCATCGCGAGGGCGGACTGCACGTCTACACGGATGTCACCGGAGTGCACCGGGATCGGGAAGGGCTCGGCGGCGGGCAGTCCGGGGTTGAACGCCCCGTCGACCAGCAGGCCCCAGACGTTCCCGAAGGACACGTGGCCCACCAGGTCCTCGATGTCGACGCCGCGGTAGCGGAGCGATCCGCCTTCCTTGTCCGGTTCGGCGATCTCCGTTTCGAACGCGACGACCCCTTCGAGCCCGGGTACGAAGTCGGACATCAGGCGGCTCCTCAGATAGTGCGAACACGCGCGGCTCCCGGCGTGACTCGCGGTCCGGCGCGGTCATCCCCGTTGATGCCCGGCACGGCCGTCGGTCACCCACGTGGGGACCTCCGGACCGGCCCCAAGATTTTGGCGGTTCCAGGTGGCAGGCGGAAGCGTGACATACGGCACACTGCCGCAAGCACTCCTGCGGCAGGATGGCTGGCGTGACCGACCAGGACATTGACCCCGCCATGATGCGCAAGCAATACCGCTCGGAGATCGTCCATGAGGACAGCCTCGCCGAGGACCCCATGCGGCAGTTCGCCGTGTGGTTCCAGCAGGCCGCCGACTCGCACCTCTTCGAACCGAACGCGATGGTCGTCTCGACCGCGACCCCCGACGGCCGCCCCAGCTCCCGCACGGTGCTGCTGAAGCAGTTCGACGAGCGGGGCTTCGTCTTCTACACCAACTACGGCTCGCGCAAGGGCCGCGAGATCGACGCGAACCCGCACGTCGCGCTGCTCTTCCCCTGGCACCCCATCGCCCGCCAGGTCATCGTCACCGGCACGGCCTCCCGGGTCGGCCGCGACGAGACGGCCGCGTACTTCCGCTCCCGCCCGCACGGCTCCCAGCTGGGCGCCTGGGCGAGCGAGCAGTCCCGGGTGATCGCATCCCGCACCGAGCTCGACCACCGTTACGCGGAACTCGCGGAGCGCTACCCCGAGGGCGAGCAGGTCCCCGTCCCGCCCGAGTGGGGCGGCATCCGGATCGTCCCCGACGCGCTGGAGTTCTGGCAGGGGCACGAGAACCGGCTCCACGACCGGCTGCGCTACGTCCTCGAGGACGGGAAGTGGCGCCTCGAGCGCCTCTGCCCGTAGCGGCCGCCCCGAAAACGCAGACGACCCGCGGGCTCGGGTTTCTCTCCTGCAGTGAGAGAAGCCGGCCGGACGTACCGGCGAGCCCGCGGGTCGGGTGACTGCTTGGGATTGGCGCCTGGCGATCCCGCCGGGCACCGCACTGGGTGCGTGCGACGACGGGCCCTTAGCCCGCAGCCACCTCACGCGTCCGGTTTCCGTACATTTCGGGAACCACCTCCCTTCTCGTGTGCCTCAGAGCCTAGAACCGCCCCCCCGGGTCCTCAACTGATTTATTTCGGGGCAATTCAGGGAATGCGGTGTGGGCTGCGTCACGTTCCAGTTGAATGATCTGACGTGCCGCACACGCGAACACCTGCAGGGGGTGCCAGGTGAGTGCTTCCGGACGGAGTGAGACCACCGACGATCTGCTCGCAGCGCTGCTGGACGGGATGGACGCGGCCTTGTGCGCGTTCGACTCCGACGGCGTGATCACGCACTGGAACCGCGAGGCCGAGAGGATCCTCGGCTGGACCGCAGCCGAGGCGGTCGGGCGCAAGGGCTTCGCCGGCTGGGCCGTGCGCGCCGCCGACGCGCAGGACGTCGAGGAGCGGCTCATGGCCGCCCAGGACGTGCCCGGGCGGCAGGTGCACGAGTTCGCCCTGCTGACCAAGGAGGGCGGGCGGGTGCTCGTACGGACCCAGTCCGCCGGGGTGCCCGGGGCGGACGGGAAGCCCGCCGGGGTGTACTGCGCCTTCAGCGAGGTACACGCCCAGATCGACCTGGAGCGGTCCATCGCGCTGAGCGAGGCGCTGATGGACGACGCCTCGTGGGGTGTGGTCCTCGTCGACGTGGACCTGCGCCCGGCCGTGGTCAACGCGCATGCCGCCCGTGCCTTCGGATCGGGGCGCACCGCCCTGCTCGGCCGGCCGCTGGGGGAGCTGCTGACGCAGGGCGTCGAGGAGCTGGAGGCCGCGCTCCAGCACGTGCTCGCCGACGGGTCACCGCCGGCGCCCCTGGAGCTGTGGGTGTCCGTCCCCACGCCGGAGGGGGTGCGGCGGCGGTGCTGGCGGTCCGGGTTCCTGCGGCTGGGCTCCCCGCTGGCGGAGGAGCCGGTGCCGCTCGGGGTCGGCTGGCTGTTCCAGGACATCACCGAGGTCCGGCAGGCCGCGATGGACACGGCGCAGCTGCGGTTCCGCTCCAACCAGCTGTACCGCTCGGGCCGGGCGGCCGCCGAGTGCGAGGACCCGGCCGAGGCGGCCGCCGTACGACTGGACTTCGCGCTCGCCGGCTTCGCGGAGCACGCGCTGCTCGACGTACTGGAGGAGTTCGCCGACCCGGACCGGCGGCGCCTCGTACGGATGGCCGCCTCGCCGCCGCTGCTGCCGGGGGCGGGGGCGATCCCCGCCCGGTACGAGCCCGGGCACCCGGCGCTGCAGGCGCTGGACCGGATCGGCTCGGTGCGTACGAGCGCGCCGCGCGAGGAGGCGGCCGGGAGCTGGGCGCGGGACCGGCAGTGGCCGCAGGACGCGGCGCACGTGCTGTGCACGGTGCTGCGCAGCCGCGGGCGGACCCTGGGGGTGCTGACCTTCGTACGGGGCCCTTCGCGGGCCGCCTTCGAGCAGGCGGACGCGGCGTACGCGGAGGAGGTCGCGGCCCGGGTCGCGGCCGATCTCGACCTGGCCGCCTGGCCCCGGCCCCACGACGAGGGAGCGCCGCGCCCGTAGACGGCCGCCGCTCAGTGGCGGAAGAAGATCCGGTCGCCGTACTCCTGGAGGACGCGGCCGTTCCACTCGTGGCCGCCGTCGACGTTGCCCGAGCGCAGCAGCGGGGGCTCCATCCCGCGCGCGGCGAGCTCGCCGGCGGCCGCCGCCATCACGGCCTGCATGATCGCGCTGGTCACGACGGTGGAGGCGGGCGCGAAGGGGGCGTCGATGCCGTCGAGGCTCAGCTCGGCGTCGCCGACCGCGATCTTGCTGTCGAGGACGATGTCGCAGTGGTCCTTGAGGAAGGTGCCCGAGACGTGCCGCGACTTCGTCTCCGTCGCGTACGCCACGGAAGTCACGCCGATGACCTTGAGGCCGATGGCGCGGGCGTTCATGGCCATCTCGACCGGCAGGGCGTTGCGCCCGGAGAGGGAGATGATCACGAGCACGTCGCCGTCGGTGGCCGGGCTGCTGTCGAGGACGGCCCCGGCGAGGCCGTCGACCCGCTCGAGGGCGCTGCCGAGGGTGGCCGGCATGACGTCGACGCCGACGGTGCCGGGGACGGCGAGGAAGTTCATCAGGGCGAGTCCGCCGGCCCGGTAGACCACGTCCTGGGCGGGGAGCGAGGAGTGTCCGGCGCCGAAGGCGAAGAGCCGGTTCCCGGCGGCGACGGCGTCGGCGATGACGGCGCCGGCCTCGGCGATGTGTGCGGCCTCCTCGTCCCGCACCCGCTCCAGGAGGCCGATCGCGGCGTCGAGGAACTGACCGGCCAGCTTGCTCTCGCTCATACGCCGATGGCCCTTCCAGAGGTGGGGTTCGTCCGTGTCCGCCGCTCACCGTGCGGTCTGGACCAAGGGCGTGTCAATACGAACGTCAATCCCGGGGCGAAAGGCGCCCGGGGATGTCCGGCGGGATGCCCCTGGGGGATGCCCCGCCGGACCTCCCGGGCGGTGTCCCGGGCGGTGTCCCGGACGGGGCTTGCCGTCCGGCACGGGACGGTTGTCCCTGCGATGCGTCAGAATTGGGGGCAGGGCCAGCGCACGATATCCGAGGGGCACGAATGTCCGGACTGATCGATACCACGGAGATGTATCTCCGCACCATCCTCGAGCTGGAAGAGGAAGGCGTGGTCCCCATGCGCGCCCGTATCGCCGAGCGGCTCGACCAGAGCGGTCCGACGGTGAGCCAGACGGTGGCGCGCATGGAGCGGGACGGCCTGGTGGCCGTGGCGAGCGACCGTCACCTGGAGCTGACGGAGGAGGGGCGGCGGCTGGCGACGCGCGTGATGCGCAAGCACCGGCTCGCGGAATGCCTGCTCGTCGACGTCATCGGCCTGGAGTGGGAGCAGGTGCACGCCGAGGCCTGCCGCTGGGAGCACGTGATGAGCGAAGCGGTGGAGCGGCGGGTGCTGGAGCTGCTGCGCCACCCGACCGAGTCGCCGTACGGGAACCCGATCCCGGGGCTGGAGGAGCTGGGCGAGAAGGCCGAGGCGGACCCGTTCCTGGAGGACGGCATGGTCAGCCTGTCGGAGCTGGACCCGGGCGCCGACGGCAAGACCGTGGTCGTGCGCCGGATCGGGGAGCCGATCCAGACGGACGCCCAGCTGATGTACACGCTGCGGCGGGCGGGCGTGCAGCCCGGCGCGGTGGTCAGCGTGACCGAGTCGCCGGGCGGTGTGCTGGTCGGCAGCGGTGGCGAGGCCGCCGAGCTGGACGCGGAGATCGCCTCGCACGTGTTCGTGGCCAAGCGCTGACACCACGCACGCGGCGTTCGCGGGTGGTGGAACGGGTGGTGGAAGTGGGCGGTCCCGGCGCCTTGCGGCGCCGGGACCGGTCCTCCCCTTTGTTGACCTGGAGCCCCGAGCTCTCAAGGTCATCCCCTCGGACCGTCTTCCCCGAGCGGCCCGCCTCCCTGCTGAAAGGATCTCCATCGGCAGGGGCGGTCAATCCTTGAGCAAGGTCACTCGAAAGAGCGGTGTTGGAGGCGAGAACCCCCGTTTTCGAATGCGGGTTCGATAGTCTGGCCGCGAGCGAAGGGGGTGCATCTGCCGTGGTGCAGCGCATCGATGTGACAGGGGCCGACGGTGTGCGCCTGGCAGCCTGGGAGTTCCGGGAATCCGCCGCCACCGCGCCCCCCGATCCCCACGCGCCCCGGGTGCTGTTACTCCACGGCCTGATGGGCCGCGCCTTCCACTGGGCGGGCACCGCCCGCTGGCTCGCCGAGAACCGCCGCGTCGTCGCCCTCGACCAGCGCGGCCACGGACAGAGCGACCGCCCCTCCGCTGGCCCGTACACACGCGAGGCGTTCGTGGCCGACGCCGAGGCCGTCATCGAGCAGCTCGGCCTGGCCCCCGTGACGCTGATCGGCCACTCCATGGGCGCGCTCACCGGCTGGCAGCTGGCCGCCCGCCGCCCGGACCTGGTCGAGGCCCTGGTGATCTGCGACATGCGCGCCTCCGCCCTCGGCGAGGCCTCCCAGCAGGAATGGGAGGAGTGGTTCCACCGCTGGCCCCTCCCCTTCCCCACCCAGGACGCCGCCCGCCGCTGGTTCGGCGAGGACGACCCCCGGGTGGAACGCCCCGACCCCGGTCGCGGTGCCTTCTTCGCCGACGTGATGCACGAGGCCCCGGACGGCTGGCGCCCCCTGTTCTCCCGCCGCCAGATGCTGACGGCCCGCGAGACCTGGGTCCACGACGCGCACTGGGAGGAACTGGCCCAGGTCCGCTGCCCGGCCCTGGTCGTCCGCGGCCTGGACGGCGAACTGGGCCGAGCGGAGGCCCAGGAGATGGTCCGCGTCCTGCCCGCCGGCCAGTACGCCGAGATCCCCGACGCGGGCCACTACCTCCACTACGACCAGCCGACGGCCTGGCGCGCGGCGCTGGAACCCTTCCTGGACGGCATCAAGGCCGCCGCGCCTTGATGCCGTCCGGGAGGGTGGCCCAGTCGCTGCCGCTGACACGAAGCAAGGCGGTGGCGGCATCCTCGCCGCTCCCGGCGACGAGGATGTGGTCGCCGGGGGCGGCGGCGACGTAGACGCAGGAGTCGCCGGACGCGCAGCGCGAGGGCCTCTGCCACTGGTACTGGTACTGGTTCAAGAGTTCGCGGTAGTCGGCGAGTTGCCGTTCGGCGTCCAGGCACATGAGCCCGCGGGTACGCGGGGAAGCTGCTGTGGGTGGAGTGCGGATCCTGACCGGCTACGGCGCAGGGGTGGTGGCCGACCAGAAGTCGTCGTGGACGTCCGGGCGTTGCGGGAAGGGGGTGTTGCGGACCGGGGTGTTGGGCTTGGTCGTGGGCTCCTGCACGCCCGAGTCCGTGAGGCAGGGGGTGGCGGCATCCAGGAAGAACTGGCCCTCGCCGCCGACCATGACGCTGAGGCTGTAGCCCTCAGGTGTGGAGGCGTAGACAGCGGGGAGATCCTTGTCGGCGTTGACGCTGGTGATCTTGTAGCCGCGCGCCTTCCACTCGCGTTCGATCACCCCGAGGAGGGCGCCGCGGCGTTGTTCGGAGACGATGGTCAGAATGGTGATGGAGCGTTTGGCGGCGCCCGTGCCAGTGCCTTTGTTGAGGATGTTGGTGCAACCGCTGTCTCCGAACGGTCCGTGGTTCCAGCGGAGCTCGGGCTTCACGGCGGCGAGCGTTTCCTGAAGGATGGCGTCGGCGCGGTTGGCGCCCTGCTGCAGGTCCATTTCGGTGTTCCTCTTGCTTGGGGTGTTTCCTCCGCTCGGACCACATGCCGCAAGGGTGGCAAGGGAGAGCAGGACGACTGCTGTGGTGCGGAGTCTCATCGGGGTTCCTGGGTGGATATCGATTGGGCCCGGCCGCCGACGATCTTGGCGATGTTGCCAGCGGAGTCGATGTCCTTGACCGGGTTGAAGTAGTTGGAGTTGACTTTGAAGCGATGGGCCCCGAAGTCCCGGTGCGCGGGGTCCGTACCGAAGTGGATCTGGCTGGGGTCGGTGACCTCATTGCCCACGGCCCAGCCGCCCAGGGCGCCCAAGCCGCCGCCGATGACTGCGCCTCCCGTCATTCCGAGTGGCCCGAGGACGGAACCCGCCGCTCCTCCCGCGGCTGCGCCGTGTGCTCCACCGCCCAGCAGGCCGACAGTCTCCGCCGTGTTCGGCGCCCTGGTCACCAGGTCGTTCTCCGCCGCGCCGACGTAGACGTGGTCCCGTCCCACCCCGAGCTGGTCGGCGCTCTGCGCGCCGGTGCCGGGGCTGCCGACCAGGATGATGTCGTCTGCCCCTGGGATGCCGCCCGGCTGCTGGGCGGCCTGGCCCACGGTGAGTGATCCGTAGGAGTGCCCGATGGCCGTGATGTGCGGATCGGCGTTCTGGTTGGTACTGCTGATCCCGGCCATGAACTGGTTGTAGTCGCCAGCTCCTCGGCGTGCGTCGTCCATGGTCGTGACCGCGAGGTTGTCCAGCAGTTTGTCGGCAGGTAGTTGCGGAGCGTCGTAGCCCAGCCAGACGATCGACGCCGAGCTCGGGTCGACACGCCGGGCGCCGATCGCTGTATCCCTCGCCCGCTGAATGTCGTTGCGCGCGAAGTCGCCGTCCAGAGCCGTCCCCAGCCCAGGGACGTACGCCGAGACGTTCTTCGAGGTGTCCGGATTGCCGAAGGCTACGATCGCCCGCCCGTTGTTCTGGTCGCTGATGCCCAGGAGGTACATCGGGGGTTGGTCGGCTGCTGGTTCCACAGCTGGTCGTTGATCGAGCGCAGCCCCTCCAGCTGGTTCCTCGACTTCTCATCGGAGTGTTCCGACAGCTTCCCGATCAGCATCTGCACGTTGTCGCGATTCGCGCGGTCGCGGGTCTCCGCGGGGATGCCGTCCAGGTTGCCGATCACGTCCGGATACACCGCCAGGTACTCGGCCCGCTGGTCGTCCGTCAGTCCCTGCCACCAGGCGTGGCGGTCCGCCGGGCTGCGGTCCAGCGGGATCGTGTCGCGGAGGTAGTCGTCGGCCTCCTTGCGTACGAGGGCCGCATCGCCGGCCGCATCCGCCCAGGTCGCGTCCGTGACATCGAGCCCTTCAGGGGCCTTCAGGCGGTTCAGGGCCTGGCTGAAGCGGGAGTCCGCATCCTGGGCCGCCAGTAGGGCGGTGTGGATACGGCTGGCTATCTCCTGGGCCGCGGCGTGATTCGGGTTGGGGTTCACGCCCATCGGCTGCTGGGCCAGCGGGTGCATGGGCAGTTGCTGCAGGTACCCGCGGCGGTCCGCACCCTGCACCGAGCCGCCGGGGACGGGCTCCTTCGTGAGGAACTGCTCGCCTGCCGGCGGGTACTCCACCGATCCGTCCGTATGCACCGTGAAGCCATGCGCCGACGCGTCGTCCAGGGCGGCCTTCAGACGGGTCTGCTGGGCGGAGAGCTCTTTGGCGAGGGCGCCCAGAGTGGTGCGGACCATTCCGCACTCGGTGTGGATGTAGTCGAAGTTCCGGTCCATGCGCTTCAGGCGGTCGTGCGCGGACACAGCGGAGGCGCCCTTCTGCGTTTCCAGGGACTTCAGCATCCCCATGCTGATCCGCTCACGGGCCGCGTCGGCCCGGCTACTGGCATCGGCCCAGCCCTCGGCCGCCTCGGTGAACTCGGCCGTCTTCAGATCGCGCAGCTGCTGCCAGGTCAGGCTCACTTCGAGGACTCCGTCATGAGCACGAGACGGGAGAACGCGACCGGCCCTGCTCGTCCACCTCACCTATGTCCCTCGCGACCTGGAGCAGTGCGGGCTCCAGCCCCCCGCACTCGTCCCGGACCGCCGTCAGGCGCTTCTCCCACGACGCTTGTACAGCCGCCAGCGCGCTCACCGACGCCAGCCCGGCGGTACCCGCCGACACGCCCTCGTGAGCGAGAGACATCCGGCCCACGGCGCTCGCCATGCTGGTGCGCAGCTCGCCCGCCGTCGTGGCCGCCTGCCTCCACGGGGTCTTCGTGTGCACCAGGTCCCCGTCGGCGTTGCCACCCCCGCCACCCCCGCTGTCACCCGCCGAGGCGAGTTTCATCTGCGGCGGTGCGCCGAACAGCTCCTGCCAACGCTCCGAGTACGCATTCGTGCTGCTCATATAGTGCCCCCCCTGCCCCGTGCCCTTTCCGGCACTGTGAAGGAAAGCAACGGGTCCGTTGCGAACGCAAGAGAAACCGGAGACTTATGGGGATCGGGAGCCGACTGCCATAACAGCAGTCAATCGGGCCGTGCAAGAGGGCGGGTACTCAGTCGCTGCTTTGCGAATGAGTACCCGCCCTTACGCGTAAGCGCCAGGTGAGCCGTCAGCCCTTGCTGACCGCCAGGAGGATCTCCGGGAGCTTTCGGGCCACCGTCGGTGCCGCCAGGCGCAGGCCCGCCCAGGCCGCCAGGGTGCCCCAGCCCACGCCCAGCGGGAGCAGGATCCAGGTGAGCGACCGGTGGTCCGCCACGTTGAGGTACACCGTCAGGGCGATCACCGGGGAGCAGATCACCGCCGAGGTGAGCATGCCGCCGAAGATGCCCGCCCAGGCGAGTCCGGCCTGGCCCGGGGCCACGTTCTTGAAGGCGCCGTCCGTCGGGATCGAGTACGGGAAGCGGGCCGAGGCCAGCGCGCCCGTGCACAGCATCGAGCCCAGCAGGGCCAGGGCCACCCCGAGCGCCGCCGGGAAGCCGCTCCAGTTGTGGACGAGCGCCGCCGTGACCGTCGTGACCAGGACCGTGTACGGGACGGTGACCAGGGCCAGGGCGTACGCGCGGGCGCGCAGCTCCTCGAACGCCTCCCGCGGGGTCGAGATGGTCTGCGCGACCATCCAGAACGCCGAGGTGTCCTGCCCGAACTGGTTGTACATCTGGATGCCGAGCATGCCCGCGCCGAAGCAGGCGAGGTACAGCGAGCCCGTGCCCTGAAGGGCGTTGAAGACGGGGATGATCAGGCCGACCGCCAGGGCCGTCACCCAGGCCGACTTCGTCTTGGGGTCGCGGACCACGTACCGCAGCGTGCGCTGCATGACCGCGCCCGTCCGCCCGGCCGGCAGGAACGACCAGATGCCGGCGCCGCCCGCGGACTCCCGCTTCGCCGACGGCTTCGCCGCCGCGATCGTCGAGCCGTCCGGGGTGACCATCAGACTGGTCAGGCTCCGCTCCCAGAACCGCAGGAGCAGGACCAGCGCCACGACGGTCACGGCCAGCTGGGCCGCCGCCACGCCGTACGCGCCCTTGCTCGCCGAGTCCACCATACCGATGGCCGTCGCGGGCGGCAGCCACCGCACCACCGCCTCGACCGGCTCCAGCTGGGCCAGGCCGCCCGACTGGAACAGGCGCTGGCTGGCGAAGTTCGCCAGCTGCGCGCCCACCGCGATCACCAGACCGCTGAGCAGCGCGAGGTCGCGCCCCTTGCGGCTGGTCAGCAGCCGGACGTTGGCCGTGGCCACCGCCCGGGCCAGCGCGACGCAGCCCAGCAGCAGGAGCGGGACGGCCGGGACGGCGGCCACGATGCCCGCCGCGCCCCGCGCGACGGCCACCACGGAGCCCACCGCCAGGCAGACCGTGAACAGCGGGCCGATACCGACCAGCGAGGAGGCCAGCAGGGCCCGGACGAGCGGACGCGGGCGCAGCGGCAGCATGACCAGCCGGCTCGGGTCGAGCGTCTCGTCCCCGGTGGGGAAGAGCAGCGGCATGAACGTCCAGCCCAGTGCCAGGATGGCGGCGAGCAGGACGACGACCGTGCCCGCGTGCGCGTTCCCGTGCAGCACGGCCAGCCCGAGCATGGCGAAGAAGGCCACCACCAGCGCGAACGCCAGCGAGGTGAAGTAGGCGGCCTTGCGCTTCGACGAGCCCTTGAGCCCGTTGCGGAGCAGCGAGAGCTTGAGGCGGACGAAGACCGGGGTCAGGTTGACCGCGGGAGCCGAGGCCGAGGCCGGGGCCGCTGCCGCGGTTCCCGCCGGGGCGGAGGCGGATGCGGCGCTCATCGGGCTGCCTGCCCGCCGAGCCAGTCCAGCGAGTCGCCCGCGTCGCGCCCGCCCGCGCCGACCAGCTCGAGGAACGCGGTCTGCAGCGAGGGCGCGTCGCCCCGTACGTCGGCCAGCGGGCCCGCGGCGCGGATCCGGCCGGCGGCCATGACGGCGACCCAGTCGCACAGCGACTCGACCAGCTCCATGACGTGGGAGGAGAAGACGACCGTGGCGCCGGACGAGGTGTACCGTTCCAGCACCCCGCGGATGGTCTGCGCCGACACCGGGTCCACGCCCTCGAACGGCTCGTCCAGGAACAGTACTTCGGGGTTGTGCAGCAGGGCGGCGGCCAGGCCGATCTTCTTCCGCATGCCCGTCGAGTAGTCCACGACCAGCTTGTGCTGCGAGCCCGCGAGGTCCAGGACCTCCAGCAGCTGCGTTGCCCGCTTGTCGGTCTCCTCGCCCGGCAGTCCGCGCAGCCGGCCCATGTAGCCGAGCAGCTCGCGCCCCGACAGCCGCTCGAACAGCCGCAGCCCCTCCGGCAGCACACCGATCCGCGACTTCACCTCGACCGGGTCGCTCCACACGTCTTTTCCGGCGACGAAGACCCGCCCCATGTCGGGCCGCAGCAGCCCGGTCACCATCGACAGCGTCGTCGTCTTGCCCGCGCCGTTCGGGCCGACCAGGCCGATGAACTTGCCCGCGGGCAGTTCGAGGTCGACCCCCGCGACCGCGACCTGCTCGCCGAAGCGCTTCCACAGGCCCTCTACCCGTACTGCCGCCCGTCCGGCGGACGGCGCGGTTCGCGCGCCGCCCAGTCCGTCCGTCCCACCCGTCGCATCTGCCTGATCCGGCATGCGCCTGCCTCTCGCTCTGTTCCCCGTGGTCCTGCGTTCTTCACGATAGGAGGGCGGGGAAAGGCGGGGCAGTTACGTATGTCATGAGTTTCCGTACAGGAATATCCCTGTCCTGACCTGCGATCTTCCCCATCGCAGGTCAGGAGCTGCGGCGGTCCCGGTCCGCGGCGACCTCGCGCCCGCAGGCGTACGCCAGCGCGGCGATCAGCTCTTCCGTGTCCGGCAGCCACCGGTTGGCCGGGGTGGGCCGGCGCGCCCACTGGACCGCGCCCCGGCCGCCGAAGCGGGTGGGCGGGGCGGGTACGTACTCGCCCTCGCCCCGCGCGACCAGGTCGATCGACTCCGGCGACCAGCCGAGCTTGCGTACCAGGTCGGGCACCTTCGCCCCGGCACCCGGCAGGACGAAGAACAGCATCCGGTGGTCGGGAGTGAGGGCGACCGGCCCCAGGGTGCGCTCCATCCGCTCCAGCCGCGCCAGCGCCAGGAACCCGGCCGAGTCCGGCACGTCCAGCGCGTCGAACGTCCGGCCCGTCGGCAGCAGGATCGAGGCCTCGGGGCGCTTCGCCCAGATCCGCCGCACCTGGACGGCGCTGCCCGTGGCCAGCGCCGCCCAGTCCTTCACCGTGGCGTGCGCGCCCGGCGCCGGGCAGTCCTGTGCCCCGCAGGAGCACAGCTCCCGCCCGTCCGCGGACTCCAGCCAGGTGCCGGCGAAGACATCCCAGTGCCGTTCTTCCGCGTACCGCACGGCATGGTCCAGCAGCTGCTCGCCGCGCTGCTTGGGGATGGATGCGGTCTCCGTGACTCCGATGGTCTCTTCCACGCCCATCTCAACTCTCGGGGTCACCTCGGGTTACGGGGGTAAACCGGCCGGTGGGCGGAGCATCGATCCTGCATACGGGGCGCACTGATGCACGTATGGGGGCGCGTAGGAGGTCGGGGCGCCGGAGTTGGGTAGCGACACGACGCAGAGCGGATGATTCTCCGCACATCAGGCGGGAAGTGATCATTCCAACGATTCACCCGCGGCTACTGGGGGTTTTCATGGCAGCCAGGCCTCTCGTCGCGCGCCAGCCGAATGAACGGCTACAGGCGCTCATCCAGGAAGCCGGGTGCTCGAACGCCGGGCTCGCCCGGCGCGTCAACATGTGCGGGGCCGAGCACGGCCTCGATCTCCGCTACGACAAGACCTCCGTGGCCCGCTGGCTGCGCGGCCAGCAGCCGCGCGGCCGGGCGCCCGGCATCATCGCCGAGGCGCTGGGGCGAAAACTCGGCCGGACGGTCACCATCGACGAGATCGGCATGGCCAACGGCAAGAACCTCGCCTCCGGCATCGGCCTGCAGTTCTCCCCGACGGTCATCGGCGCCATCGAGCAGGTCAGCGAGCTGTGGCGGAGCGACGTCGGCCGCCGCGACTTCCTCTCCGGGTCGAGCGTGGCCGCCTCGGCGCTCGTCGAACCGAGCCGCGACTGGCTCATCACCGGCGCCGACGCGCAGGTGGCGCGCACCGGCGGCTCGCGCGTCGGGATGCCGGACGTGGAGGCGGTACGGGCGACCACCGAGGCCCTCAAGGACCTCGACCACCGCTTCGGCAGCGGGCACGTGCGGCCCGTCGTCGTGCACTACCTCAACTCCGTGGTCTCCGGACTGATCGGGGGCTCGTACCGGGAGCCGGTCGGGCGGTCGCTGTTCGCGGCGGTGGCCCGGCTGACGGAGCTGGCCGGCTACATGGCGGTGGACACCGGGCAGCCGGGCCTGGCGCAGCGCTACTACATCCAGGCGCTACGGCTGGCGCAGGCGGCGGGGGACCGGGCGTACGGGGGCTACGTGCTCGCGGCGTCGATGAGCCACCTCGCGGCGGAACTGGGCAATCCACGGGAGATCGCGCAGCTCGCGCGGGCCGCGCAGGAGGGGACCCGCGGGCAGGTCACGCCGCGGGTGGAGGCGATGTTCTACGCCGCCGAGGCGCGCGGGCACGCCCTGCTGGGCGACACCCGGGCGACGGCGGTGCTGTCCTCGCGGGCGGTGACCGCGCTGGAGCGGGCGGAGCCGGAGTCGGGCGACGACCCGGTCTGGATCCGGCACTTCGACGCGGCGTACCTCGCGGACGAGCTGGCGCACTGCCACCGGGACCTGGGCCAGGCGGAAGCCGCGGCCAGGCAGGCGGAGGAGGCGCTGCGGGGCCTCCCGGCGGGCAAGGCGCGGCGCCGGGCGATCGGGCTGCTGCTGCTGGCGTCGGCGCAGGTGCAGCAGCGGGAGGTGGAGCAGGCCTGCCAGACGGCCGCGAAGGCGGCGGACCTGCTGTCGGGGCTCCGCTCGAACCGGGGCGCGGAGTACCTGGACGACTTCCGGACGCGTCTCGCCCCCTACCGCGACGAGCCGGCGGTCCGCGAATTCACGGCCCGCCTGGAGGTGGTGGCGTGACGGGACGGCGGCGGGGAATCCAGCGGGCCTGACGGGGACGGGGGGTGACCGGGTAGCGTGAGCCGACGGTTCCGTAAGTTCGGAGTAGTCGGCGAAGGAGTCCCGGTGACGGAGAGCGGACAGGGCGGCGGCCAGCAGGCGGCCCCGCAGGCCGGTGCGCCGTGGGGCCCCGACCCGGCGTACCCGCAACCCCCGCAGCAGCCGGGTCAGCCTGCGTACGGCTACCCGCCCGTGCCGGGCCATCCGGCGCCCGGGCACGTGGTGGGGCCCGGCTACGAGGGCCCGGGGGAGCCGCACGGGTACGGGTATCCGCCGCTGCCCGAGGCGGCGACGCAGTACATTTCGCCGGTCCCGGCCGCGCCTGCGCCCGCGCCCGTGCATGAGGCGGCGACGCAGTACATTTCGCCGGTCCCGGGTGCGGCCGCGCCTGCGCACGGTGAGGCGGCGACGCAGTACATACCGCCCGTCCCGGGTGCGCCCGCGCCCGTGCATGAGGCGGCGACGCAGTACATTTCGCCGGTCCCGGGTGCGGCCGCGCCTGCGCACGGTGAGGCGGCGACGCAGTACATACCGCCCGTCCCGGGTGCGCCCGCGCCCGTGCATGAGGCGGCGACGCAGTACATTTCGCCGGTCCCGGGTGCGCCCGCGCCCGTGCACGACGAGGCCGCCACGCAGTACATACCGCCCGTCACCGACGAGTTCGACGCGCTGTTCCGCGGGGACGGCGCCGACGCCGGGCACACCCAGCACCTGCCGCCCGTTCAGGAGCCGGTGTTGCGGCAGCCGCCGCCGCGGGGTTATCCGCCGCGCGGGCAGGGGCCCGTACCGCCCCAGGCGCAGGCCCAGCCCCAGCAGTTCCAGCAGCAGCCGCAGTACGCACCGCCCCCGCCCCCGCCGGAGGCGTCCCGGCGCGTGCCGCCCGGCGTGATCGTCGCCGTCGTCATCGGCCTGGCCGTCGTCGGACTCGGCGTCGGCGCGCTGCTCAGCGACGGCACGGCGCAGAACAACGACCCCGCTGCGGCGGCCGCCACCCCCAGCGCCGGCAGTTCGGCCGCGGCGCCCGGCGAAGCGCCCGTGGACCCGGCCCGTTCCCAGGCCGTCCAGCTGGACAAGGTCCTCGCGGACAGCAACGACAGCCGTGCTTCGGTGATCAAGGCCGTCGACGACATCAAGGGCTGCCGCAACCTCGGCCAGGCGGCGAACGACCTGCGCGACGCGGCCCGCCAGCGCGAGCAGCTCGTCACCCGCCTCCAGGACCTGAAACTGGACCAGCTCCCCGACAACGCGAAGCTTTCCGCCTCGCTCACCAAGGCCTGGCAGTCCTCCGCGGCCGCCGACAACAGCTACGCGGCCTGGGCGGACGACACCGCCGGTGACAAGAAGGGCTGCAAGGACGGGCAGGCCAAGAACACCGGCAACGCCGCCGAGGGCAACAGGGCGAGCGGCGAGGCGACGAGGTCGAAGGAGTCGGCCGCGACCCTGTGGAACGCGATCGCGGCCAAGTACAGCCTCACCAAGCGGGACAAGTCCCAGCTGTAGCCGGGAGCAGAGCGGCTACGCCGCGCGGGGCGCCTGTTCCAGGGTCTGGGTCATGTCCATCGACTGCTCGCCCTGCTGGGCCACGAGCCGGCCCGCCTGGACGAGCTGGAAGGTGACCCGTCCGTTCACCATGCGCGGGAAGCCGGCGACGGCGCGCATGTCCTTGTAGCGCCAGCTCAGGTCCGGGGTCAGCCCGCCGGTCTTCACGGGCTCCGACTGGTTCAGCGCGCGCGCCACCTTGCGCGCCGTGACGTCGTCGCCGGACTTGAACCGCTTCAGGGTCTCGCTGAGCACGGTGTACGCGATCCAGGTGGTCTGCGTCCCGCTGTCGTCCGGGTCCACGGCGTCGTTGCCGAAGGCGTGCTCGGAGATCACCTTCCGCATCTGCTCCCACAGCGGATCGGTCGACACCGGGTACCAGCTGGTGAGGTAGGCGCCCTCGAAGGGGCTCTCCTTGCCGCCGGTGCGGTCGACCACGGCCTGGCTGACACTGCCGAGGACCGAGGAGATCTGCGGGTTCTTGTGCTTGTCGTCGACCCGGCGGAAGGCGTCGAAGAAGGTCTCCGTGCGCTCGCCGAGGACGGCCGTGACGCAGCCCTTCTCCCTGCCGCCGGAGGAGTCGGCGAGCGCCTCGCGGGCCTGCGGCTGGTAGTCCGCGGAGTCCTCGGCGGCCCGGATGTCGTTGGCCTCGGGTGCTTTGTTGGCCCTCAGCCCGGCGTTGAGCAGGATCGGCATGGAGTCGCCCGCGAGGGTGTCCGGGCGGACGATGGCCACCTGGCTGCAGGCCCGGCCCAACTGGTGCCCGGCACCGGCGAGGAGCACGGGCTGGCCGCCGTTGACGGGGTAGGAGAAGGGGCTCTGGAACTCCTCGGAGGAGACCCCGTACCCGCCGATGAAGGGGATGCCCTCGGCCTCCAGCGGGGCCATGAAGGCGCGTCCGTGCTGGCTGTACGAGCCGACGACCGCGACGGCCTTCTCGGCGATGGCCTTGCGGGCGCAGTCGGCGGCGCCGTTCGGGGTGTTCTTCTCGTTGCAGGTCAGTACGCGCAGTTTGTGACCGTTGATGCCGCCCTTGGAGTTGACCCACGCCTCATAGGCCTTGGCCATGCCGGGCATTCCGGGCATGTTGGTCGCCTTGGTGTCCTGCGGTGCGAAGGTCATGACCGTGATGGTGTCCCCGGAGCCCCCCGGGCCTCCGGGGAGCACTCCGCATCCGACGACGAGACACGCGCCCATCGCCGTTGCCACCAGAGTGCGGGAGAAAGGTGCCGTGCGTCGCCAATCGGTCATGTCCATGCACACTTCCGCCCTGTGGGTAACTGGAGAGTGAGATGGACACAACAGTCGGTGACGCAAAGGTGAATTACGGGGGATGATTGCGAATGGTTGCGCACAGGCGCTTCAAGATCGCGCAAGTCGTGAACGTACGATCGAAAGCGTGACATTCGCCCAAGGTTCGAAGAACTCTTCCCGCCGCGGCGGCCGCTCCTCCACCATGGGCGGCATGCCCTTGAACGACATGCCGTGGTGGCGCTGGCGCAGCAATGTGCGCTCGGCGCTTCACATGCTCTCCGACCCGGTCTTCCACGAGGAGACCTGGCTCGCCGGCGCCGAGGGGTACGGGGACGTCACCGACGCCGTGTACCGGCTCGTCGAGGACACCTGGCTCGACAGCTGGTCCGCCGAGAAATACGTCGGCACGATCTTCCGCGACTCCCAGGAGGCCACGCTCGTGGACCTCGCGGTGCTGCGGGTGCTGCGGATCCTGCACCAGGTCGGGCCCGACGCCCCCGTCTCCGCCTACCTGGAGCACCATGCCTGGCCCGAGGCCGTACGGGCCGCGCGCGAGGCGCACGTACGGCTCGCGACCGCGGACGGGGACGAACCGGACGCCCGGCCGCGGTCGCTGGAAGTGCTGAGGATCCTGACCCGCGCGGTGTGAAAGGCTGTGGGGTCATGAGCGACGACCCGCAGCCTCAGGCCCCCCAGCAGTACGTACTTACCCTGTCCTGCCCGGACAAGCAGGGCATCGTGCATGCCGTGTCCAGTTACCTGTTCATGACCGGATGCAACATCGAGGACAGCCGGCAGTTCGGCGACCACGACACCGGCCTCTTCTTCATGCGGGTCCACTTCTCGGCCGATGCTCCGGTGACGCTGGACAAGCTGCGCGCCAGCTTCGCCGCGATCGGGGACTCGTTCCGGATGGACTGGCAGCTCCACCGCTCCGACGACCGCATGCGGATCGTGCTGATGGTGTCGAAGTTCGGCCACTGCCTGAACGACCTGCTGTTCCGTACGAGCATCGGCGCGCTGCCGGTCGAGATCGCGGCCGTGGTCTCGAACCACACCGACTTCGCCGACCTGGTCCGCTCGTACGGCATCCCCTTCCACCACATCCCGGTGACGAAGGACACGAAGGCACAGGCGGAGGCGCAGGTCCTGGAACTGGTGCGCGCCGAGAACGTGGAGCTCGTCGTCCTGGCCCGGTACATGCAGGTGCTGTCGGACACCCTGTGCAAGGAGCTGAGCGGTCGGATCATCAACATCCACCACTCCTTCCTGCCGAGCTTCAAGGGCGCGAAGCCGTACCACCAGGCGCACGCGCGCGGCGTGAAGCTGATCGGTGCCACCGCGCACTATGTGACGGCCGACCTGGACGAGGGGCCGATCATCGAGCAGGAGGTCGAGCGGGTGGGCCACGAGGTGACGCCGGACCAGCTGGTGGCGATCGGGCGCGACGTGGAATGCCAGGCGCTGGCGCGGGCGGTGAAGTGGCACAGCGAGCACCGCGTGCTCCTGAACGGCCACCGCACCGTCGTCTTCGCCTAACCCGGCGGAGCCCAGTGCTGTGACCGGCAAACCTTGCCGGTCACAGCATTAGAGGCGGCTGAGGGAGGCTGCCGCGAAGAGGACGTCGCGGATGGCCTCGCGGTCGCCGTGCTGGCCCACGGCCGCCTCCTCCGGGGAGATGTGGCCCGCGGCCAGCTGGCAGAACTCGGCGCCGTCCAGTGCGATCTGCGCCACCGTGTGCTCCGGCGACGGCTTCGCCGCCGGGGAGTCCAGCGCGATGTCCCAGCTGCCGCCGCCCGCGCCCTCGATCTCCAGGTGCAGGGTCCGGCCGGGTGCGCCCGCAGCGACCAGGCCGCGGGCCGGGGCCGCCAGGCCCGCCCGGCGCCGGTGGGCCAGCGCGCTCGGCAGCAGCCGCGCCGCCAGGTCGATCATCTGGTTCAGGTGCGGCCCGGACGGCGGGTCGTACGGGTAGTGCACCGCCTCCGCGATGTCCCAGGCATGCACCCAGCACTCGAAGGCCCGCTCGAGGAACGCGTCCCCGAGCGGCAGCGCGAAGGCGCCGTAGTCCACCGACAGTTCCCCCACGCCCCGCCCCGCGAACGACACCGTCCGCACCAGCGTGTGGCCCTGCTCCCGCCACGGCTCGCGGATCTGCCGGGTGATGGGGTGCGCGGCGGAGCTCCAGTAGTGCTCCGTACGGCCCGTCGCGCCCGACGGCGCCCCCGGGCCCAGCGGGTCGTCCAGGCCCAGCGCCGCCGCGATCAGCCCGTCCACCGTGAGCAGGTGCCCGATCACCCCGGCCACCGTCGTCCGGCGCGACTGCCGCCGCTCCTCCTCGAACCACTTCAGCCGTACCGGGGTCTGCCACTCCGAATCGCCGAAGTCCCGCAGCAGCGCGTCGAGCCGCGCCGTCTCCGTGTCGTACGGGTTCGCCCACACCGGCACCGGGATCCGGGCCGGCCGCTTGCCGAGGCAGTCCTCCAGCACCCGCGACCGCAGCAGCGGCTTGAGGTCCAGGCTCTCCTCCGGGTGCAGTAGACCCACCGCGTCGCGCAGCCGCAGCGCCTCCTCCGCGCACGGTGCGCACTCGGTCAGGTGGTCCTCCACCGCCTGGGTCTCCTCGGCGGAGCACGCCGCGAGCGCCCACGCGCCGAGCAGGGACTTCAGCACGGCATGCGACCGCGGCGGCAGCGGCAGCGGCTGCGGTGCGTGCCGCGGGTCGAGGTCGTCGGCGGCCCCGCGCGGACCCGGTATGCGCGGCGGACCGGCGGGGCGCTGCTCCTCGTATCCGTCGTCGGGCGGGTCGGCGGGGCCGTTCATCGGGGCGTTCCATATCCGGGCGGGCCGTATCCGGGCGGTGCGGCGTCCTCCTGCGGGAGGGCGTTGGCGGTCGAGAGCAGCTGTAGCCCCAGGCGTAGCCGGCGCCGGGCCTCGTCCTCGCTGATCCGCAGGTCGGCGGCGGCCTGCCGGTAGTCGCGGCGCTTGAAGTACGCGAGTTCCAGCGCGGCCCGCAGCGGCGCGGGCATGGACGTGACGATGTAGTCCGCGCGGGCGGCGGCGCTGGCGCTGCGCACCTTCTGCTCGAGCTCCTCGCGCGAGCCGCGGCCCAGTTCGGCCTGGCGCAGCCGGGCCACGGCCTGCCCCTGGGTGATCCGGGCGACCCAGGACCGCATGGAGCCCTGCTTGGGGTCGTACGCGTCCGGGTTCTCCCAGATGTAGCCGAACACTTCGCGGGTGATCCGGTCCGCGGCCTTCTCGTCGCCGAGGACCCGGTGCGCCAGGCTGTGCACGAGCGAGGCGAAGCGGTCGTACAGCTCTCCGAGCGCGGCGGCCTCGCCGCGGGCGAGGCGCTGCTGCATGCGGCGGTCCCAGCGCGGTGGTACGTCCTTCGGCATAACTGCCCCCAGCCGTGTGTCGACGCAACGAATGTAATGGGCACAGGCGTGTTCGCGCCCGTTTTGGGGGAAGCCGGCCCTGGAAGAGTGCCCTCCGTGACAGGTGGGTTGCGGGGTGTGCACCGTGGGGCGGGCCGCGACGCATGGGCACAGGCGTACGCGCCCCACCGCGCTCCCCGTGCGCGGGTTCGATGCGGCCACCTGCTTGACGACTTCACTTAACGGGCAGGCCACGTAGGCCTTACGCTCCTGGCTTGTCTTGAACTGCACCCCACCGCACATGTGAAGGCGGAACGCCGAATATGGACAGCGCAGAATACGAGCGCAAGATCGCCGCCCGATTCGCCACCTTCGACCAGGACGGGAACGGATATATCGATCGGGAGGACTTCAGCGCGGCCGCGAAGGCGGTGCTGGCCGAATTCGGCACCACCGCGCGGTCGGACAAGGGTCAGGCCGTCTTCGCGGGTGCGGAGGCGTTCTGGCAGGGTATGGCCGGGATCGCGGACGTCGACGGGGACCAGCGGGTGACCCGCGAGGAGTTCATCACCGGAGCGGCGAAGCGGCTGCGGGACAACCCGCAGCGGTTCGCGGAGATCGCGCGGCCGTTCCTGCGCGCGGTGATCGCGGTGGCGGACGAGGACGGCCGCGGCGCGACCCCGGCGGCGGCGACCCGCGTCCTGCGCGTCCTGGGCACCCCGGCCGAACTGGCCGGCCAGGTGGCGACGGCCCTGGACGGGGACGGCGACGGCCGGATCTCGGAGGACGAGATCCTGTCGGCCTTCGCGGGCTACTGCGGGGTCGCGGCCCCGGACGCGTAGCCCGCTCGTCCCGGACCACCGTGCGGCCGGTGCGCCGCACGGCGGTCCGCAAGGCCTGACACCGGCCGGCCTGACCGGGCCCGGCCTGACCGGCCGGCCTGACCGGCAGGGCCCGACCGGGGCCGGTCTACGCGAAGCGTTCGCGGAGTTTGTACTTCAGGACCTTGCGGAGGGCGTCGTTGCGGGGGAGGGCGTCGACCAGTTCCAGCTGCTCGGGGAGTTTGTGGGGGGACAGGCCCTGGGCGCGGAGGTGGGCCGTCAGCTGCGGCAGGGTCAGGGGGGCCGCGCCCGGCGGCTGTTCCACCACCGCGCAGACGCGTTCGCCGCGCTCCGGGTCCGGGAGGCCGATCACGGCCACGTCGCCGATGCCCGGGAGCAGGTGCAGGAGGTCCTCGATCTCCTTCGCGGAGATGTTCTCGCCCTTGCGGATGATCACGTCCTTGCTGCGGCCCGTGAGGACGAGGTAGCCGTCTCGCGTCAGATGGCCGAGGTCGCCGGTGATCAGGTAGCCGTCGGCGTCGAAGACCTCCGCCGGGCGGTCCCGGTTCAGGTAGCCCTGGCAGACCGCCTCGCCGCGCAGCCGGACCTCGCCGTCCGTCTCCGGGGGCAGTACCTCGCCGTCCGCGGTCGTGATGCGGATCGACATGCCCGCCGGGGGGCGGCCCTCCGTCGTGGCGAGGTGCTCGGGTGTGTCGTCCGGGGCGCCCATGGTGATCATCGGGACCTCGGTCATGCCGTAGCCGTGGGTCAGCTGGCAGCCCAGTTCGCGCACGACCGCGTGGTAGATCTCCGGCGGCTTCGGGGCGCCGCCGCCCGCGAGGAGGCGCAGGGTGGGGATGAGCGGAACGTCCGGGTCCGTGCGCTGGTGCGCGAGGAACATCGAGTAGAAGGCCGTCGAGCCGCCCGCCACGGTGACCCCGTGGCGCCGGTAGCCGGCCAGCGCGTCCGGCATCGCGAACTTCTCGAACAGCACCGCCGGGAACCCGTAGAGGAGCAGCATCACCGTGTAGTCGGGGCCCGCGATGTGCGCGAAGGGGAAGGCCATCGAGCCGACGTCGGCCGGGCTCAGGTGCAGGGCGTGGGCCAGGCAGGAGCCGCCCGCGATCAGTGAGCGGTCGGTGTGCAGGACGCCCTTGGGGTCCGAGGTGGTGCCGGAGGTCCAGTAGATCCACCGTACGCAGACCCCGTCGCCGGGCGGCGGCGGGAGCACGGCGGGGTCCCCGTCCGGGAGGTCGCCGGCCTCGTAGACCCGGAAGACGCCGCGCGCGCCGAGCCGCTCGGCCATCGCCGTGTGGTCGAAGCCCCGCCAGACGCCCGGCACGGCGAAGAACTCGGCCTTGGACTCGCGCAGCGCGAAGCCCACCTCGCGGTCCCGGTAGAAGGGGATCACCGGGGTCTGGACGGCCCCGATCCGGGCCAGGGCGAGGGAGAGCAGGACCGTCTCGATCCGGGTGGGCAGCTGCCAGGCGACGACCGTGCCCGGGCGCACGCCCCTCCCGTACAGGCCCGCCGCGACCCGCTCGGAGCGGTCGCGGAGCTCGGCGAAGGTGAGCGTCCGGTCGTCGGCGGGGTCGTCGGCCGCCTCGATCAGCACCGTGGCGCCGGGGGTCAGTGCGGCCCGCGAGGCGATCAGCTCCCACAGGGTGCGGGACCGGCTCAGCCGTATCGCGGTGTCCCTGCCGCTGGTGGTTCCCGTGGCGTCCGGGCTTTGCGTGCTGTCCGACATCCCAGGCCTCCCCTTGGCTGACGGTGCGTCAGATCAAGCGGAGAGCGTAGGGCTCCGGCGCTTGTCGGTCCAGGGGTGGCGGAGCTAGCTTGTTTCTGACGATCCATCAGATTCATTCGGCTTGCGGCGAGGGGACACCATGGAACTGCCTCGGATCATCAGCGTCGACGACCATGTCATCGAACCCGCACACCTCTTCGACGTCTGGCTGCCGGCCAAGTACCGCGACCGCGGGCCCAAGGCGCTCACCGCGGGCATCGGCGAGCTCGAGTACACGGGCGGCAAGTACGTGATCTCCATGGACCCCGACGGACCGCCGGCCGACTGGTGGATCTACGAGGACCTGAAGTTCCCGTACAAGCGCAACATCGCCGCCGTCGGCTTCGACCGCGACGACATGACCCTCGAGGGCATCACCCGCGAAGAGATGCGGCGCGGCTGCTGGGACCCCAAGGCGCGCCTCGCCGACATGGACCTCAACCACGTCGAGGCCTCCCTCTGCTTCCCGACCTTCCCGCGCTTTTGCGGCCAGACCTTCGCCGAGGCCCACGACAAGGAGGTCGCCCTCGCCTGCGTGCGCGCGTACAACGACTGGATGGTCGAGGAGTGGTGCGGCGACAGCGGCGGCCGGCTGATCCCGCTGTGCATCATCCCGCTCTGGGACATCGACCTCGCCGTCGCCGAGATCCGCCGCAACGCCGCCCGCGGGGTGCGCGCCGTGACCTTCTCCGAGATCCCGACCTACCTGGGGCTGCCGTCCATCCACTCCGGGTACTGGGACCCCTTCTTCGCCGTCTGCCAGGAGACCGGGACCGTCGTCAACATGCACATCGGGTCCAGCTCCCAGATGCCCGCCGCCTCGCCCGACGCGCCGCCCGCCGTCCAGGCCTCGCTCAGCTTCAACAACGCCATGGCCTCGATGATGGACTTCCTCTTCTCCGGGGTGCTGGTCACGTTCCCGGCCCTCAAGCTCGCCTACAGCGAGGGCCAGATGGGCTGGATCCCGTACGCCCTGGAGCGCGCCGACGACGTCTGGCAGGAGCACCGCGCCTGGGGCGGGGTCCGCGACCTGATCCCCGAGCCGCCGTCCACGTACTACTACCGCCAGATGTTCTGCTGCTTCTTCCGCGACAAGCACGGCATCGCCTCGCTCGACGTCGTCGGCCGCGACAACGCCACCTTCGAGACCGACTACCCGCACGTGGACTCGACCTTCCCGCACACCAAGGAGGTCGCCCTCGACCACGTGAAGGGGCTCGACGAGGAGACGGTCCACAAGCTGATGCGCGGCAACGCCATCCGCATGCTCGGCCTGGACCTCACCTGATGGACCTCGCCCACACCGAGGAGGAGCAGGAGTTCCGCGCCCGGCTGCGCACCTGGCTCGCCAAGGTGCTGCCCGAGCTGCCCGCCAAGCCGTCCCCCGACGACTGGCCGGGCCGGCGCGCGTACGACGCCGGCTGGCAGCGCAGGCTGTACGACGCCGGGTACGCCGGGCTGCACTGGCCGGTCGACGCGGGCGGGCGCGGGGCCACCCCCACCCAGCACCTGATCTTCCTGGAGGAGACCGAGCGCGCCGGCGCCCCGTACGTCGGCGCCAACTTCGTCGGGCTGCTGCACGCCGGCCCGACCATCGCCGCCGAGGGCACCGCGGCGCAGCGGGCGCGCTGGCTGCCGCCCGTACTGCGCGGGGACGAGGTGTGGTGCCAGGGGTTCAGCGAGCCCGACGCGGGCTCCGACCTGGCCTCGCTGCGTACGCGTGCCGTGCGCGACGGCGACGACTACGTGATCACCGGCGCGAAGATCTGGACCTCGCACGCGGAGGTCGCCGACTGGTGCGAGCTGCTCGTGCGGACGGAGCCCGTCAGCGAGGCCTGCCCGAAGCACCGGGGCATCACCTGGCTCGCCATGCCGATGGACGCCCCCGGGGTGACGGTCCGGCCGCTGCGCACCCTCGCCGGGTCCACGGAGTTCGCGCAGATGTTCCTCGACGAGGTGCGGGTCCCGGCCGACCACCGGGTCGGCGCGGAGAACGACGGCTGGCGCGTCACCATGGTCACCCTCTCCTTCGAGCGGGGGACGGCCTTCGTCGGCGAGGTCGTGGCCTGCCGCCGCACGCTGGGCGAGCTCGCGCGCACCGCGAAGGCGAACGGCCGCTGGGACGATCCGGTGCTGCGGCGCAGGCTCGGGCGGCTGTACGGGGAGTTCGGCGCCCTGTGGCGGCTCACCCAGTGGAACGTCAGCGAGTCCGAGCAATCCGGCGGGGTGCCGGGCATCGGCGGCTCCGTCTTCAAGCTCGCCTACTCGCACGCGCGCCAGGAGCTGTACGACACCGCCGCCGAGGTGCTGGGCGCGGACTCCCTCGTACTGGACGGGGAGTGGATGCCGGACCGGCTCTCGTCCCTCTCGTACACCATCGCGGCGGGCACCTCGCAGATCCAGCGGAACATCGTCGCCGAGCGGATCCTCGGCCTCCCGAAGGGCCGGTGAGGGCCGTGGACTTCCGGCTGACCGAGGAGCAGCAGGACCTGCGGTCCGGCGTACGGGACCTGCTGGCGGGGCGGTACGGGCGCGAGGCGCTGCGGGCCTCGGTGGACTCCGGCGGAGCCCTGGACCGGGGTCTGTGGCGGGAGCTCGGCGAGGCCGGGTTCTTCGCGCTGCGGCTCCCGGAGGCGGACGGCGGGGTCGGGCTCGGGCTGCCCGAGGCGGCCCTCGTCTTCGAGGAGGCCGGGCGGGCGCTGCTGCCGGGGCCGCTGGTCGCCACGCACCTGGCGGCCGGGACGGTCCCGGGGGCGGCGGCCGGGACCGCGGTGGTCACCGCGTTCGACCTGGGCGGGCCGCTGGTGGCCCACCTCGCGGACGCGGACGCCGTGCTCGGCTCGCCGTCGCTCCCTTCGGGTGAGCCGGTGCGCTCGGCGGACCCGCTCACCCCGCTGCACCGGGTGGCCGCGCCCGGGGAGGCGGGGGCGGCGGCCGCCGCGGACGCCGCCGGCGGTGTGTACCGCGACGAGGGTGCGCTGCTGACGGCCGCTCTCCAGGCCGGCAGCGCGCTGCGCACGGTGGAGCTGGCGGTGCGGTACGCGCAGGAGCGCGAGCAGTTCGGGCAGCCGATCGGGGCGTTCCAGGCGGTCAAGCACCTGTGCGCGCAGATGCTGGTGCGGGCGGAGGTGGCGCGTACGGCGGTCTACGCGGCGGCGGTGACGGCGGACCCGGCGGAGGTGGCCGGGGCCAAGCTGCTGGCAGACGAGGCCGCCGTACGCAATGCCCGTGACTGCCTGCAGGTGCACGGCGGGATGGGTTTCACGTGGGAGGCCGATGTCCATCTGCACCTCAAACGGGCCTGGGTGCGGGCCGAGCAGTGGCGGACGGCGGGGGAGGCGGAGGACGTACTCGCGGCAGAGCTGCTGACCGCTGCGGAGCACTCGCTGTAGCTCGCTGTCACGGAACGGGGCACGGTCGGGACGGCGCGGGACGCATGTCCGATTACAGAGAGTTGATATCGGTTTGTGTCCTTGGCCCGGCTCATTGCGGCCCGGAGTCGGGGGCCTGCTCCGGTACGCTCCCGGGAATGCGAGCGGTTGAGCGGCGTGGGCGTCGCACAGTATGCACCACGCCTACTCCTTCGCGCTGGAATATGCCCGAAGCGCTTGTTGTCGTGACTGTGTGTCAACCATGCTGCTCCGTAAGGGGATCACACTCGGTGATCCCATCCTGTCGCGAGGCGAAGTGTCCGCCGGTTCGGATGGTGTGAGCGGTGCAGGTGCTTCAGGTTCAGCTGGAGGTAGGACCGGATCCCGCCGAGGTGGGCCGCGCCCGCCGCTGGGCGCGGTCCCGGCTGGCGGGGTCGGGCATAGGGGAGGACGAACCGCTCGCCGAGACGCTGATTTTGCTGATCTCCGAGCTGGTCACCAACGCGGTCGTGCACACCGGTTGTCCGGCCGTCCTGCGGATGCTGTTCGGGGAGCCGGGCGTGCGCGTCGAGGTCGCCGACGCCAGCGACCGCGGCCCGGCCCGGCGGCAGGCCGCCGGGGACGACACGGGCGGGCGCGGGCTGGAGCTGGTCGACGGGCTGGCGGATCGCTGGGGCTGGCAGCGTGAGGGCGCGGGCAAGCGGATCTGGTGCGAGGTCGACCGCGCCGACACGCCCGAGGACCCCGCACCGGAGGGTCCCGACGGGTCGAACAGAGTGTGCGGGTCGACGCGGGAACCGCGCGTGTACCTCTAACGAGGTGTTGACGGTATGTCAACTGTTGATCACCCTTGTACTGAGCGATTCGTCGCGAGGGGACGCCAAGGGCAGACCTTGACGAGTGCGGGTCGTGGGGTGGCGGCTACCGTGCCGCGCTCGGGGCGTGCACGACCGTGCGCCGCCACCCGCTGGACCGCGCCGCCTTCACCGGGGCGGCGCGACCAGCCCCCTCTCGTACGCCTTGATCACCAGTTGCACCCGGTCCCGGGCGTCCAGCTTCGTCAGCAGGCGCGCCACGTGCGATTTCGTCGTCGCCACCGTGATGAACAGGTCCTGCGCGATCTCGCTGTTCGACCGGCCGCGCCCCACCAGCGTCAGAACCTCCTGCTCCCGGCTCGTGATCACCGAGGCGCGCTCCGGGGCGGGCGCCGGGCCCCCGACGAAGTCCGCTATCAGGCGGCGCGTGACGCCCGGTGCGATGAGGGCGTCGCCCGCCGCGACCACGCGGACCGCCGCGAGGATGTCGTCCAGGGCCATGTCCTTCACGGCGAAACCGCTCGCACCGGCGCGCAGCGCCCCGTACACGTGGTCGTCCTCGTCGAAGGTGGTCAGGATGAGCACGCGGGCGGTGCCGGGGCCGGCCGCGATCCGGCGGGTGGCCTCGATGCCGTCCATCTCCGGCATCCGGATGTCCATCACCACCACGTCGGGGGCGAGCTCGGCGGTCAGCCGGACCGCCTCGGCGCCGTTCGCGGCCTCGCCCACGACCTCCAGATCCGGGGTGTCGGCCATCAGGACGCGCAGTCCCGACCGCACCAGGGGCTGGTCGTCGGCGAGCAGGACGCGGATGCCGCTCATCGCTTCTCCTCCCTTTCCTGTGCCAGTTGCTGCTCCTGCTCCTGCTGCTCCTGCTGCTCCCGCTGCTCCTGTTGGCCTTGTTGCCCAGGCCGCTCCGGCCGGTCCAGGGGCAGGGCCGCCGCCACCCGGAATCCGCCCCCGGGCCGTGGCCCGGCCTCGAACCGGCCGTTCAGCAGCGCGGCGCGCTCCCGCATGCCCGTGATGCCGAATCCGGCGCCGGGCGGGTCCCCTTCCGGCATGCCCCGCCCGTCGTCGGTGATCTCCAGGGCCAGCTCCTGCGGCTCGTACGCGAGTTCCACCCGGCAGCCGTCGGCGTGCGCGTGGCGGACGACGTTGGTCAGCGCCTCCTGCACGATGCGGAACGCGGCCAGCTCGATGTCGGAGGGCAGCGGCCGCCGCTCCCCGGCCCACACCACGTCCACGCGTACGCCCGTATCGCTCGCGGTGGTCGCGGCGAGCCGGTCGATGCCGTCGAGGCCCGGCGCGGGCGCCAGGGACGCGGGCTCGCTGCGGCGCAGCGCGACCAGTGTGCGGCGCAGCCCGGCGAGGGTCTCGCGGCTGGTGGCCTCGATGGCCCGGAGCGCCTCGCGGGCCTGCGCGGGCTGCGTCTCGATGACCCTGCTGCCGACCCCGGCCTGGATGGCGATGACGCCGATGCTGTGGGCGACCATGTCGTGCAACTCGCGGGCGATGCGCAGCCGCTCGTCGGTGAGGGCCTGCTCGGTGGCCCGGGCGTGTGCCTGCGCGGCGGACTCGCGGCTGCGCCGCACCGAGTCCCCCACCAGCCAGGCGAGGACGACGATCGGCAGCTGGCTCTGGACGAGCGGGATCGACTTCCCGCGCGCGGGCACGGCGAACTGCGCCACCAGCAGCACCAGGACGGTGACGCCCACGGCCGCCAGGGCCGCCGCCCGCGAGCGGGTGGCCGCGACCATGCCGAGCGCGACCGCGGCGGGCAGCACCAGGGCGAGCGTGAGTCCGGGCGCGTTGGCCAGGAAGAGCATGAAGTAGGTGGCGAGGAGCATCAGGCCGAGCGTCAGGAGCGGTGCCCGCCGTACCAGGACGGCGGCGGTCGCCACTCCGAGGATGCCGATGAGCGGCCCCACGTCGGAGATCCGGTATCCGAGGGGGGCCTGCTGCGGTGCGAGGCAGGAGAGGGCGACGGCGATCAGCCCGGCCCCCGTCCAGAGCCCCGCGACCTTCCACCGCAATGCCGGCCGCACCCCGGCCCCCTGCCCTGATGAGGTGTCCATGCCGCGACAGTAACGGCCGTCCCGCGCACGGGCATCGGCCCCCGGGATGCAGCCCGGAGGCGGAGGTGGGGGCGATGCGGGCCCGGAGCCGACCGGTCCGCCGGGACGCGGGCCGCATGCAATGAGCCGGCGGCGCAACGTGGGTGTGGGCGTGGGTCAGGCGAGCAGGGACCTCACGCGCGCGTTGCCGACGGTTGTCAGGTATACGGCCAGAGCCCGTCCTGCCTTCCCCTTGGCCCGCTGCACCGCAGTGACAGCGTGAACCATGGTGCGCTCCGTGGGGGAGGCGTGGAGGATCTGCCAGATGAGGTCCACGGCAAGCTCCTCATCGACCGTCACAACCGAGTTCGCCAGGTCGACCAGCTGGGTCGCCAGGTCGAACCGCGCAGGGGCACCTGTTCCGAGGGACCCGAGGCCCTGCACGATGACGTCACGGATGTCGGTAAGACAAGCCTGCACGACTGATTCTTCTAGGTAGTCGCCCAGCTTCTCCTCGAAATACTCGTGGTTGGCAATCCGGATGAGTGACCTGAAAGTCTCCACCCGAAGGGCGGATGAATTCTTTTCCTCGGCGAGTTCCCGACTGTCCGCAACAGCTGCTGAAAACTGGCCGTAGCTGCTGTCCACTGAGAACTTGCGATCGATCACGAGGTCATACCAAGGAGCTGACCGCGAGGACAGGGTTGCCCGCTGGAGTGCCTCGTATCCCGCAGGTTCCCCCCAAGCCACGAGCGCCAGACAGGCGAGGTACCTTTCGCGGTCAGGGGCGGATGTGTCGCCGAGCAAATCCACGAGGCCGGGAACCCTGGCACGGTGATGGGGGTGGTCGTACCCCCCATAGATGACGTCATCGACATCAGCGGTGTGCCGTCCCTCGAAGTCCGTTCCGAGGAGATCTTCGAACTGGGTCATGCTGTTGCCCCGTCTTGCTATGGTCCGGTGATGTAATCACGCGGCACGATACCCTTGATGAGCCATTCCTGATCGCGCTGGGTGTTCATCATGTCCACCATGCGCTGCGCAATGCGCTTTGTCTTCGTCTTGCTGAGCCCGAGTTCGGCGGCTGCCTCCTCGATCACCGGTCTGGAGCTTCCTGGTGGAACGCTGAGATCGACGTGGCGGCCCGCAATTTCGTTGGCACTTGCTTGGATTGCCGCTTGGACTTCGTCCGGAGAATGGACCACGACCCCCTGGACCCGGCCGGCCGTTATGTCCTGTTCGAGACGGGGTAGATCGATTCTGATCTTTGCGGCCCCGAATGCCTTGGCATCGGCGCCATCGCTGCTGAGCGAGGTGTAGGGGCTGTCCGACTTTGCCGGGTCCCTGCCGACCACGTGGTCAACGATGCTGGCCTGGCCATCCGGATTGGCTGGAACCAGGTCGCCATCAGCGTTCAGATGAGCCTTCCGCTGTCCGCGGTCGTTGTATTCGGCGGTGAAATCGTCATCCTGGCGCATGAGGTGTGGGCGATCCCCGCCAGACCGGGGCAACTTGTTGGAGTTGCCTTCGAGAGGATCACCCCCGGATTTCGGATCCGGCTCGCCAGGTGAGCCTGCCGGGGGTTCTTCCTTGGTGGCCGCTCGTGCGGCTTCCCTGCGTGCCGCGCTCTCCGCCCCTTCCTCGGCGACGCGGACGCCGGTACGGGCGACCGTGCGGGTGGCGCCGAAGCCCTTCGTGCCCAGGAGTTCGGGGAGGAGGCGGCCGAAACCTTCGCTGGGGTCGTCCTTGAAACTGTCGATGAGGGCGCCGGGGATGCGTTCGGGGTGGGCGGCCGTGGAGACCAGGCCTGCCAAGGTCATGCTGACGTGTTGCTGGTGTTCGGCGGGGTGGGTGAGGTTGTACGGGTCGAGGGGGTTGACGCCTCGGACGAAGTTGAGGATGCCGGCCGTGCCCTTGACCGCGCCCCCGAGGACGTGGGTGAGTTCGAAGGCCTGGGAACCCTCGTAGTCGATGAATTCGGCGAGGGCGCGCTGTGCCGTGGACGGTTCGGCGGGGGCGTGTTCCAGGGCCGCGGTGAGGGTGTGTTCGGCGGTGCGGGCGACTTCGTCGCGCTGGCGGCGAGCCTCGTTCAGGATGTCGTGGGCCCGGTTGCGGGCTGCCTCGCCCGGGTCGCCACCCGGTGCCGGGCAAGGGCCCGGATCACGACCGGGCTTCGCGGCGGTCTCGTAGGCGTTGACCCTCTCCTTGTACGCGTTCTCGGCGTCTTTCGACGCCTTCATGCCCTGCTTGTAGAGCTCGATGGCTTCCTGGGCCTGCTTCTGGGCCCACTCGACCACCTCCGCGTAGCTGCTCAGGGCGCCGCCCGCGTCCCGGCAGGCGTCGGCGGCATGGAACCAGTCAGTGGGATGCATCGCGAACTTCTCGCGGAACGCGTCCGCTGCGGCGCCCTTCCAGTGGCCCGAGTCGAGGGCTTTCATGCCTTCGGCGACCCGGTCGAACGCCGCCTGGAAGTCGGTGAGGTGCTTGGCCGAGGCGCGGATCGCCAACGGCTTCCCGTGGACGAGCTCGTTCGAGTGCTCGCTGTGGCCGAGCTGCTGCTCGCGTGCGCCGAACTCTGCGGCGACGTCGTCGCCCCAGTCCTCGACCTTGTCCGCCCAGTCGTGCGCTCCGACGGAGTCGAGGGCGCCACCGATGCCGTTGGTGGCCTTGTCGACGGCCTTGCCGGCCAGCCGCTTGGCGCCGTCCCAGCCCTTTTCCAGATCCCTGCCCCAGTCCGGCATCAGCGCTCGCCGCCCGCCCGAGCCTCGGGTGCGGGGCCGACGATGCCCTCTACCGCCTTGTCCGTCTCGTCGCGCAGGCCCACGGCATCGATGACCTGGTTGGACAGGAGGACGTCGGAGCTGTTCACGTCCCGTACGGCGCCCTTCCAGGCTTCCTTGCTCTTCTCGTTGGCCCGGTCGAAGGACTCCGGGCTGTAGTCCGCGTCGCGGATCTGGGTATACGGGTTATCGGCGAGGACCCCACCCCAGTCCTTGTCGATGACGTCCTTCTCGGAGGCGTACGGATTGCCCATCGCCGCATTCGTGAACACTCTGAAACTGCCCTGGATGTACTGGTCCTGCTCGTGCAGCACACCAGCCGACAGGCCGACCTTCTCCGCGAAACCGTTGCCCTGCTGGACGAGGGAGCGCACTCCCCATTCCCAGCGTGTGCAGAACCCGCCGAGTGTGGAGGTCAGGCCATCGTGGCCCGTATCCATGGCGGAGAGTCCGAGGCCGGAGAAGCCCCGGCCCATTCCGGCCATGCCGACCATGCCGAGCTCCTCGAGCTCGGCCAACGTGTCCGTGATGCCCTTCGCGATCTCCGCCAACGCCGCCTTGGAGGCGTCGAGATCCGCTCCGTCGTCGCTCATGCCGCCGCCCCCCGGTCATCGAGAGCCACGGACGAAGGAACGATTCCGCGGACCGGCGGGAACACCGTGCCTTCGGGGCCGGCCGCATCCAGTGCGACCCCGCACGGGAAATCCAGCGCAGATATCACCTCATCCAGCAGACGCGCACCGATCACCCGCTGGTACGGCCATTCCTGCCCGGCCTCGTCCCGCGCCTCGGCGAACCGAGCCAGGGTCTCCTCGTCGGAGAACGCGCAGATCCAGTCCAAACCGCCGAGCGCGGCGGTCCAGAGCCCACCCCGCTCGTCCAGCGGGACCAGCACGATGCTGCTGCGGAACTTCGACAGCCGCGCTGCCGCAGACGCCCTGGCCTCCGTCATCGGATCAGGTGTTGCGGATGCCCCCGCCCGCAGCAGTGCCCGCTCCTCGTCGAACCCCACCGAGAACTCCCCCCGCCGCGCCGTTTGGTGCGCATGATCGAATCCAGCACACCTTTGCACGACTCGGACATACTGGCGAGTTTCGCTGTCGGGCGGGGCGCGTATCGAGCCAGGTCTGACGCTGGGACGTGGCCGCCACCGGGCGGGCGAGGGCGCAGGCTGCCTCGGTGGGCGATCGGGTGCGGGCCGCCCCCCTCGGTGCGTTGCGGTGATGGCCCGGCGAGTCCCTCAGAGGACGGCCACCGGGGCGACCGGGGTGCCGACGCCGCCGACGAAGGGCTCCGGCATGGCCGAGAGCAGGAAGCCGTACCGGTTTTCTTCTGCACAGGCTGTGGACAACTTTTCGAGGTTCCAGTTCTGACCCTGGAGCATGCCCATCTCGACCAGGTCCAGAGCGTGCACCGGCAGCCACAGGTTGTCGATCTCCGGCGGGAAGATCTCGAAGGTCAGGGTGTCATTGGCGACGGCCGCCACGTCCCGCGCGTGGAACCATTCGGGCGTACGGACGGACAGCCCGGGCGAGGGGAAGCCGTAGCCGTGCTTGTCGCCCGCCAGGTAGACCTGGATCTGCCCGGTCCGGACGAGGACGACGTCCCCGGCGCGTACGGTCACCCCGCCGAACCCCTCGGCCTGCGACAGGTCCTCGGGGGTCACCGCGTGGCCGCCGGGCAGCCGGTCCAGCCCCTTCGCGCGGGCCACGTCCAGCAGGACGCCCCGCGAGACGATGTGCCCGGCCTTGTCGATGCCGCTGAACTCGGACCGCCCGTGCGCCGTGACGGTGCCGGCCGGGCGGCCGTTGTAGATCTTCCCCGAGTGCGAGACGTGCGTGAGCGCGTCCCAGTGGGTGCCGGCCTGGAGCCCCATGGTCACCGCGTCGTCGCTGCACGCCACCGTGCCCGGCCCGAAGAGCTCCTGGTTGATCTGCACCATCGTGTGCAGCGGGTTGATCCGGCCGGGGATCAGGCCGGCTTGGACCCCGTCCTCCTTGAGCGGGAGCGCGAGCGGGATCCGGCGGCCGGAGCGGATTTCGGCGGCGGCCGCCCGGACGACCTCGTCGGTGATCAGGTTCAGGGTGCCGATCTCGTCGTCGGCGCCCCAGCGGCCCCAGTTGTTGATGCGCTTGGCGATGTCGTGGAACTCGGGGGGCATGCCCATGGCCTCATCAGCTCCCTGTCGCTGGCAGATATGAACGAGGGCTTGTGCAGGCATATCTGACTGCCCATAGAATCTAACGGTCCGTCAGAAAACGCGGGAAGGGGTCGGGCGTGGGGAACTTCTTGGCAGGCAAGGTCGTGGCCGTCACCGGCGCGGGCCGGGGCATCGGACGCGCCGTGGCACTCGCCGCGGCCGCCGAGGGCGCCAGGGTCGTCGTCAACGACTACGGAGTCGGCATCGAGGGCGGCGAGCCCACCAGCGAGATCGCCGAAGCGGTCGTGAAGGAGATCACCGCGGCCGGCGGCGAAGCCGTCGCCGTCGCCGACGACATCTCGACCATGGCGGGCGGCCAGCGCATCGTCGACACCGCCCTCGCGCAGTACGGCCGCGTCGACGGGGTCGTGTGCGTCGCCGGCATCCTGCGCGAGCGGATGCTGTTCAACATGTCCGAGGAGGAGTGGGACCCCGTCGTCGCCACCCACCTCAAGGGCACCTTCACCGTCTTCCGCGCCGCATCCGCCGTCATGCGCCGCCAGGGCTCCGGCACCCTCATCGGCTTCACCAGCGGCAACCACCAGGGCTCCGTCGCCCAGGCCAACTACAGCGCCGCCAAGGGCGGGATCATCTCCCTCGTCCGCTCCGCAGCGCTCGGACTGGCCAAGTACGGGGTCACCGCCAACGCCGTCGCACCCGTCGCCCGCACCCGCATGTCGGCGGGCGTCCCCATGGAGCTCAAGGAGATCGGCGAACCGGAGGACGTCGCGGCCCTGGTGACCTACCTCCTCTCCGACAAGGCCGTCGCCGTCGGCGGCGAGAAGATCACCGGGCAGGTCTACACGATCGCCGGCCCGAAGATCGCCGTCTGGGCGCAGCCGCGCGAGCTGCGCGCCGGCTACGCCGAGGGCTCCTGGACCCCCGAGAAGATCGCCGACTTCCTGCCCGGGACGGTGGGCACCGACCCGATGCCGATGCTCGCGCAGCTGGAGGCCATGGCCAAGGCGGCGGCCGCCAAGGACCGCCCCAACGCGTAGGGGAGCCCGGACGACATGGACTTCAGCTTCGGGGCCGAGGACGAGAAGCTGCGGGCCCGCGCCCGGGCCTGGCTCACCGAGCACCTCGCGGGCCCGTACGCCCACGTCCTCGGCCTCGGCGGGCCCGGCAGCGAGCACGAGGGGGTCGACGCCCGGCGCGCCTGGGAGCGCGAACTCGGCCGCGGCGGCTGGATCGGCCAGGGCTGGGAGGCCGAGGGATACGGCAACCGGCGGCTCTCCCTCACCGGCCAGGTGGTCTGGGCCGAGGAGTACGCGGCGCTGCGCGCCCCCGGCCGGGTCGGCCACATCGGCGAGAACCTCCTCGCGCCGACCCTGATCGCGTACGGGTCCCGGGAGCAGCGGGACCGCTTCCTGCCCGGCATCGCACGCGGAGAGGAGCTGTGGTGCCAGGGGTACAGCGAGCCGGACGCCGGATCCGACCTCGCGGGAATCCGTACGACGGCGGTACGGGACGCCGCGGACGGACTCTTCCGCGTCACCGGGCAGAAGATCTGGACCTCGCTGGCCCAGGACGCCGACTGGTGCTTCGTCCTGGCCCGGACCGAGCCCGGGTCCCGGCGCCACCAGGGACTGTCCTTCCTGCTCGTACGGATGGACCAGCCGGGGCGGGTCGACGTCCGGCCGATCCGCCAGATGTCGGGGACCTCCGAGTTCAACGAGGTGTTCTTCGACGGGGCGGTCGCGGCGGAGGCCGTCGGCGCAGAGGGCAACGGCTGGACCGTGGCCATGGGCCTGCTCGCCCTGGAACGCGGGGTCTCGACACTGGTCCAGCAGATCGGGTTCGCGGCGGAACTGGAGCGGGTGGTGGGGGCTTACGCGGCTTCGGGCGCGGGGGACCCCGTCGTGCGCGAGCGCCTCGTACGGCAGTGGGCCGAGCTGCGCACGATGCGCTGGAACGCCCTGCGGACGCTGGGCACCGCCGCAGACCCGGGCGCGCCGAGCGTGGCCAAGCTGCTGTGGGGCGGCTGGCACCGGCGGCTCGGCGAGCTGGCGGTGGCGGTCCGCGCAGCCGCGGCCTCGGCCGGGCCGGCGGCCTGGGCGCCCGGCCTGCCGTACGAACTCGGACTCGACGAGGAGCAGCGCCTGTTCCTGTTCACCCGCGCCGACACGATCTACGGCGGCTCGGACGAGATCCAGCGGAACATCATCGCCGAGCGTGTGCTCGGCCTGCCTAAGGAGCCCAGGTGAGAGGCATCGTGTTCGACGGCAAGCAGGCCCAGGTGGTCGAGGATCTCGAGATCCGCGACCCGGGGCCGGGGGAGGTGCTGGTCGCGATCACGGCGGCCGGGCTGTGCCACAGCGACCTGTCGGTGATCGACGGGACGATTCCGTTCCCGCCGCCGGTGGTGCTCGGGCACGAGGGTGCGGGGGTGGTCGAGGCCGTCGGGTCCGGAGTCGCGCACGTGGCGCCGGGTGACCACGTCTCCCTGTCGACCCTGGCGAACTGCGGGGCGTGCGCGGACTGCGACCGGGGACGGCCGACCATGTGCCGCAAGGCCATCGGGATGCCGGGGCAGCCGTTCTCGCGGGGCGGGAAGCCGCTGTTCCAGTTCGCCTCCAACTCCGCGTTCGCGGAGCGGACGATCGTCAAGGCCGTCCAGGCGGTGAAGATCCCGGACGACATCCCGCTGACGTCGGCGGCGCTCATCGGCTGCGGTGTCCTGACCGGCGTGGGGGCCGTACTGAACCGGGCCCGGGTCGGCCACGGCGAGTCGGTGGTCGTCATCGGCACGGGCGGCATCGGGCTCAACGTGCTGCAAGGGGCCCGGATCGCGGGCGCGGCCACCATCGTGGCGGTGGACGCGAACCCGGCGAAGGAGTCGGTGGCCCGGCAGTTCGGGGCCACACATTTCATCGACGCCTCGGCCGCCCGGGACTCCTCGGCGGCGGTCCGCGAGATCCTCCCGACGGGCACCGACCACGCCTTCGAGTGCGTGGGCAACGTCAAACTGATCCGCCAGGCCGTCGACCTCCTGGACCGGCACGGACAGGCGGTCCTGCTGGGCGTGCCCGGCTTCAAGGAAGAGGCGTCGTTCCAGGTCTCGTCCATGTACCTGGACAAGACCATCATGGGCTGCCGCTACGGATCCTCCCGCCCGCAGCGGGACATCGCCCTCTACGCCGAGCTCTACCGGCAGGGGAAGCTGCTGCTCGACGAACTCGTCACGGAGACCTACCCGGTCGAGGACTTCGCGAAGGCCGTGGACGACGCCCGGCACGGGCGGGTGGCCCGCGGAGTGCTCACGTTCTGAGCCGCCGGCTCCTCCTGACCACCGACCTCATGGCCAGTGCCGGGGCCAGGGCTGCGACGGCGGCGGGCAGCCGGTGGAAGCCGGCGACCTCGAACTCCAGGGCCGTCGGCAGCAGCAGGACGACGCCGGTGAGCAGGATGGCGAGCGCGGGCAGATGGATGCCGGGGCGGAAGCGCCGCAGTGCGTGCAGCCGCTCCGGATCCGTCTGGGACTTGACGATGAAGATCGGGATGATGAACCACGGCACGACCGCGACGGCGAGGACGATGAGCAGCCACAGCGGGGTCTGGTCCGTCGGGGACTCGGTCCCCACGCCGAATTCCGGGTGGCCGGCGGCGTAGTAGACGGTCAGTTCCCAGCCCGGCTCGGGCGCCTCGCGGGTGCGGTGCGCCTTCATCTCGACGTCCTGGGTCCCGGTGTCGTACGGGATGCGCAGGACCAGGTCGGTGGAGCAGTGTTCGGGGACGTCGCTCGTGGCCGGCTCGCACTCCGGTTCGCCGGTCAGCCGGACGACCACGGCCTCGTGGCTGCTGTACCCGGCCTGTTCCAGCTGCTCGAGGTGCCGTGCGTGCTCGCTGGAGCCGGTGAGGACCAGCAGCAGGGCCGCGGCCGTGCCCAGGGGGACGGCCGCGGCGAAAATCCACGGCAGCACCCGGCTCGGCTCGCCGGGCTCGGCCGTCGGCCGCTTCTCCAGCGGACCGAGGCGGGCGAGGTACGAGGCCACGGCCCAGCAGCCGGCGAAGAACGCGGCGGCGCCGGCGAGCGCCAGTTCGGCCCGCAGCGGTGCGACCGGGGGAAAACGGGCCAGGGCGCACCCGATCGCCCCGAGGGCGCTGATCACCATCAGCCAGCCGGTGGCGGTGGTCCACCGACTGCGCCCCGGCTCGTACACGTATCCGTCCCGCATGGCCCCCGCCCGTCCGAAAGCGCAGGATAGCGGCGGGGCGATCTCGGTGGGGGCTATTCGGCGAGGCGGCCGAAGCGGCCCTTGTGGAAGAGCAGCGGGCCGTCCTCCCCGGCCGCGCCCATGGCCTCGACCCGGCCGACCACGATCAGGTGGTCCCCGCCGGTGTGCACGGCGTGGATCCGGCAGTCGATCCAGGCGGGCACGGCCTCGAGCTGGGGTGACCCGGTCACGGGGGCGGGGGTGTGGGCGACCCCGGCGAACTTGTCGGCGCCGCTCACGGCGAAGGCCCGGCACAGCTCGCCCTGCTCGGCACCCAGGATGTTGACGCAGAACACTCCGGCGCGGGCGATCCGCGGCCAGGTGGTCGACGTACGGGCCACCATGAACGTGACCAGGGGCGGGTCCAGGGACAGCGACGCGAAGGACTGGCAGGCGAAGCCGGCGGGCCCGTCCCCACCCTCGGCGGGCGGGGCGGTGATGACCGTGACACCGCTGGCGAAGTTCCCGAGCACGGCCCGGAACTCGGCGGGGCTGACGGGTGCACGCTCGTCGTCGCCGACGGCCCGCAGCTCGGGGCGCGGCAGCGCATCGACGTGGCCGGGGTCCGGGTCCTGCTCCGAGGGGGCGGAGGTGGGGGAGCCGACTGACCTGAGGTATCGGACGACGGTGGCCGCCATCCCTGCGTGTCCCATCACGTACCCGATTGAACCTGACGGTATGTCAGATTGGAAGGGGAGCGCGGCGCCCCGATCGCTGGTCGAACGTGTCAAAGCTGTGGGCGGTGGTGGCCGCGGTGCCGAACGGGACGCGGGGCGCGGGGGCGGGACCCGCGGCGGTCGCGCGGCTGCTGGCGTGGCGGGCGGGCGTCGTCGCCCTCCAGGGGCCCGGGGTGGGGGGTGCGGGGGTACGGGGTGGGGCGGGGTTGCGGTGACTCGGGGGTGGGAGGGGTGCGGGGGGTTGCCCGTGGGTCGTGTCGTCGGGAGGGGGGGAGTCGCGGGAATCCGGACCCAAGGGGCGGGGTTGCGGTGACTCGGGGTCGGGAGAGGTGCTGGGGGCTGCCCGTCAGTCCCATCGTCATTCCGATGCGGGCCGGTCCCTCAAGGGCCAATGCCGCGTACTTAAGGAGCCACCCCGGTTGCCAACCGGGGCGAAACGGGCACCACGGAGCCCCGGCATCTCTTGCTGAGAGGCGTCGGAAAT
>NZ_JBFAJR010000047.1:0-51486 GCF_040655295.1 Streptomyces sp. NPDC050448
AGCGCCTCGAAGAACCTCGCCTTCAGCACCTCAAAACCCATGATCCCCGCAACTCCCTGAACTCCAGGGTGTTGCGGGGATCAGTAGAACCGGCCGTCTGCGGCAGGGGGTCTTCTCGCGCGTCGGCTCAGGCTCAGGCGAGGCATTGCGAGGGGCGGCCGTGGTACACGGCCATCTCCCGGAAGAGGGCTCCGACGTCCAGTGGCGATCCCTCGGGCAGGCCTTGTTCCTCGGCGTATCCGCGGTGGAGGTTGGGCAGCAGGCGCTCGGTGTCCAGCAGGTCGGCGTACGGGCCGAGGTCGGTGGCACGGGCCAGCTCGAGCGGGGTCGCGCCTGCCGCGGCGCCTTCCTTGGCCAGGCGCTGGACCCAGCGCAGATAGGCCTCGTTGGCGTCGAGGAGCTCAGGTCCGCCGACCGGCCCGTGGCCGGGGACGACCGTGGTGGCGCCCAGGGCGCGCAGTTGGTCCAGCGCCCGCAGGGAGCCCGCCACGGAGCCCATGACGCAGAACGGCGTCACCCCGTTCATCACGAGGTCGCCGGTGAACAGCACACCCTGGTCGGGCAGCCAGACGATCGTGTCGTCCGTGGTGTGGGCCGCCGGGCCGATGTGGACGAGCTCGGCCCGGATGGCGCCCACGTGGAGCGTCGTGCGGTCGCGGAACGTCAGTTCGGGCGGGGTGATCTCGATGTCGCCCCAGCAGACGTCCGGCCACAGCCCCGCCATGTGCAGCCCTGCCGCCTGGACCATGGCGCGGGTCCGCTCGTGGCCGATGGTCAGGGCCTCGGGGAAGACGAAGTTGCCGTAGGTGTGGTCGCCGTGGAAGTGCGTGTTGACGACGGCGCGCGGTGGCCGCGGCGCCAGGCTCAGTGCGGCCCGGCGTAGCTGCCGGGCCCGGCTCTCGGTGGCGGCGGTGTCGACGAGCGCGCTGTGGCCGCCGTCGGTGAGGATGCCCGCGTTGTTCAGGCACCAGCCGCCTTCGGGCTGGACGTACGCGTGGACTCCCTCGGCGACCTCGGTGACGACGGCGCCGGCCGGCCCCATGGCGGTCGTGGCGTGCACGGGAGACCTCTTTCTGTTCACGGCGGGCCCGCGGCCGGGCCCCTTGACGATGCAGGAACTGAATTCTCCGGGTCCGCGCCGTCGTTCCGGTCGATTTCCCGTCGATTTCCCGCTGATTTCCGGATTTCGGCCGTGCCCGGCAACCGGACCCATGCCTATTTCTTCTGCATTCTCGATCGATTGTCGAGCGGTTATCCAATCAGCCTGTTTTCACCATCGTCCGACAGGGTCACCCGGACGGGATTTCGGCGGCTGCGCCCGCTCGAGTTCGGGCCGGACTTGAAAGACCGGCGACCGATGGGCGGCCGCCCAGGGGCAGGGCCGTCAGACTCCGGCGGGCTCCGGCAGGACCAGGCGGCGCGGCGCGGCGCGCCCCCACGGGAATCCGTGGTGCAGATGGACCGCCGGCGGCCGCGCGTCATCGACCTCGACCGCCACCGCCGCCAGCACCTCGGGCACCGGCTCGACCTCCAGGAACCGCCAGCGCGCCGCCAAGTCGTCGGCGGGAGGCCGGAAGGAGAGAACGCCCCGGTCCTCGGCCAGGGTGAACGCGAAGGAGTCGAAGGGCAGGCCGAGTCCCAGCCCGCGGGCCTTGGAGTACGCCTCCTTCAGCGTCCACAGGCGCAGGACGCGCCGGTCGCGCGGCCGCCCGGGGGCGGCACTGGCGATCCAGCCCTGCTCCTCGGGGGAGAACGTCGCGATGATGCTCTCCAGTCCGCGCTCACCGCGGTCGAGCCGCTCGACGTCGACTCCGATGCGCAGGCCCCGGGAGACGCCCAGCAGGTTGTACGCCCTGGCGTGCGAGAGGTTGAAGTCCAGCGTGTCGGCGCCCCGCGGCAGGCCTCCGGCGGGCGTCTGGAGGAACGGCCGCCCGCGCGAGGAGCGCCAGATGATCGCCTCGGCCTCGGGGATGCCGGTCTCCAGCGCCAGGACCCGGCGCACCAGCGCGTGGGCGACCAGGTACTGGCGGCGGTCGCGTTCGAAGAGGAAGCGGCCGGCCACCTCCTGCTCGTTCTCGTCCAGCCAGTGCGAGGCCAAGGTCGCGGCGATCCCGGGCGCGAGTTCCTCGTTGGGGCAGAACCACAGGTTGACCGGGTCCGGCTCGTGCTCCCCCGGCCCCGCCGCGTCGAAAGACAGCGTGGTCATGCCGACCCCTCCTCGCCGCCCAGCCACAGCGGAATGCGCAGGAACGCGGATGCGGGCAGCGGCACGGCCACGGTGGCCGCCCCGTGGGCCGGCTCCAGCGCGGTCCAGTCGACGTCCAGTCCGGACAGCCACAGGCCGCGGAGCTGGTGCAGGTGCCCGGCCTGCCAGAGCGCCGCGAGGTACCCGTCCGTCTCCGGTACGCCGCCCAGTCCCAGCGGGTCGGCGCCGCCGTCCCGCAGATCGGCGCAGGGAGCACCGTCCCGTACGAACTGCTCCAGGGCCCGCACCAGTTCGCCGGTGTCACCGACGACGGCCGCGAACCGGCAGTCCATTGCGGCCCGGCCGGTGCGCAGGGCGCGGGCGAGATCCTCGAGCGGGGGCACCGGGCCGGGCCCGCCGAGCAGCTCGGCGAACCGCCGTGCGGTGGCGGCCAGATGGGCGGGTGTGGGGGCGGACAGCACGAACAGCTCACCGGCCGCGGCTGCCCGGTCCGGGGCCTGCGCGGTGGCGTCGGGCAGGTACTCCTCCAGGACCACGTGCGCGTCCGCGCCGCCGGAGCCGCGCACGCCGACGCAGATCCGGCGGGGCGCGTTCGCCCCGCTCTCCCCGATCTCCCAGGGCTGCGCCTCGGCGCGCCCGGGCCCGGGCGCCAGGACCCGGTGGCGCAGTTGGAGGGCGGCCCGGGTCAGGGCCGCGGCTCCGGTCGCGGGGCCCGCGTCGCCGACGAGCGCGCGTACGGATCCGGCGTCCTCGCGGACGGCAACGGCCGAAGCGTCCACCCCGGCCGCGCGCAGGGCCTCGCGCAGCACCCGTGGTGCCGGGGCGTCCGCCGGGTCCGGCCGGGCCGGGCCGGCGGGCTGCGTACCGGCTGCGGCGCAGGACTCGCGCAGGGACCTGGCGGCTCGCGCGGCGGCCTCCGTACGCCCGCCGACGGCCCGGGACCTGCGGCCGGGCCCGGCCGCCGTGGGGTCGGGTGCGGTGTGGCCGACCGCGCTGCCGCGGACCACGCAGTGGACGCTGTCTCCATCGGCCAGGGCCCGTCCCAGGGGCTTGAGCAGCAACGCGCCGACGCCTTCCCCCGCGCCGGGGCGCCGGCTGGAGGGGTGCAGCAGCAGCCGGACCCCTCCGACGAGCGCGGCGGCGCATTCGCCGCGGTGCAGGGCCGCGACGGCGAGGTGGAGCGCGACGAGGACGGAGGACTCCGCGGTGTCGACCGACTGGCTGGGGCCGGTGAGGCCGAGCAGGGCCGAGAGCCGGTTGGGCAGGCTCCACTGGCCGCCCCGCGGCATCGGTGAGGGCCGCTCGCGCCGCCACGTCCGGGCCGCGAGCAGCACGTAGTCGCCGGGCCCGGCTCCGGTGAACACCCCGACGCTGCGCGGCGTCCCGTCACCGGCGGTCAGGGCGTCCAGGCGGCCGCCGGTGCAGCCGGCGTCCTCGAGGGCCTCCCAGGCGGTCTCCAGGAACAGCCGCTCCTGGGGGTCGATCAGGGCGGCCTCGTGCGCGTCGATCCCGAAGAACTCGGGGTCGAAGTCCTGTACGCGCTCCAGGTAGTGGCCCCGCTCGTCGCCGGTCCGGCCGGACGGCGGCGCGGAGGCGCTGTCATGCCCGCTGCGCGCCTGCCGCCAGAACGAGGCGAGGTCGGGCGCACCCGGGTAGCGGCCGGCCATCCCGACGACCGCGATCGGCTCGGCGCCCGGCCGGGCGGGCGCAGCAGTGGCAGGCTCACCGGGCGCGGAATCCGCGCTGCGGCCGGGAGCCGGGTGTGCTGCGGCGGGGGACGGATCGTCGGCGTCCCGCTCCGGCCAGGCGTCCGGCAGTCGGAAGACAACGGGTCCCGAACCGGTGGCGGTGCCGGCGGCACCGGCGGCGCCGGTCAGCAGCGCGGCCACCTGGGCCCGGTCCAGATGGCCGTTCTTGAACCGGGTCAGGACTTCCTTCTCGTCCATCTGGACGCGCTCCTTCTCAGGGTGGAAACAGCTTCAGCCGCGCCGGGCGAGCAGCACGAGTGCCTCGTCCACGGTGAGCCGGTCGTCGCGGATCGCGTCCAGCAGGACGTCGAGATCGCCGCCCGGGAGCGGCCGTGCGGCAGGGGCAGGGGCAGCGGCGGTTGCGGGGGCGGGAGCGGGGGCCGGCCCGGCGGCAAAGCGGAACGCCGCCTCGGGCGCCTGGGGAGCGAAGCTCCCGACGCCCGCCGGAGCAGAGGCGAGGTCCTGCGCGGCCGCCCCCGTGCGCGTCGCGATGTAGGCGGCCATGGAGGCGAGGTTGGGGTGCTCGTAGAGCAGCACCGACCGCTCCTGGAGACCGAAGGTGCGGTTGACGGCCGCGATGAACTCCGCGCCCACGATGGAGTCCACCCCCAGCACGTTGAACGCGGCGGTGGTGTTGATGTCCCAGGGGTCGCAGCACAGGATCCCGGCGAGCCGTTCCCGCAGCACCTCCGCGATCCGGGTCGCCGCAGCGGCCGCCGGCACCTGCGGCTCGAGGCCCGCGGCCGACGCGGGGACGGTGGCGGCGGCGGCCGGCGCCGGTGCGGAGACGGGCGCGGAGACGGGTGCGGAGACGGGTGCGGCGGCCGCGCTGCTCGCCGCCCGCGCGACCTCCCGCGCGACCTCCCGCGCGAAGGACGCCGGCGTCGGGAAGTCGTACAGGTCGGTCGCCAGCACCCGCAGCCCGTACCGGGTGTTGACGACGGCCACGAACTCCACGACCAGCAGGGAGTCGAGACCCATGGACTGGAAGGTCTGCTCGGGGTCGATCTTCTCCGGCTTGACCCGCAGGACGTCGCCGAGCACCCCGATGAGGTCCGTGAGTACGTCCGCAGGATATTCATTCGTCATCGCAGGCTCCTCCAAGCCGTCGGTGGCACACGGTCACGCGGTGCTGCCCGAGAACACCGGCCGGGACCGGCCGTCCGCGGGGTCGTCCAAGGCGTCGCCCACGAGGCGGGGCGCGGGACCGGTCCCCGGCATCTCGACCCGGAAGCCCTTCTCCGCGCCCTCGGGCACCAGGCTCGGCAGCAGCAGCGACCACAGCCCCGCGACCCGGCGCTGCAGCTCGGCGCACGGCATGCCCGTGGCGGCCAGCGCCTCGATGCCGCAGGCCGCCGCGGCGACCAGCGATTCGATGCTCTCCCAGCGGACCTCGGCGCGGAGTTCCCCCGCGTCCCGGGCCTGGCGCAGCAGCCCGCAGACCTCCGCGAGCCAGATCCGGTGGAAGTCGGTGCCGAGCGCGGGAAGCCCCACGCACTCCTTGGTGATCCGGAAGCTGGCCGGGATCGCCGGCTCCTCGCGCAGGTTGAGCGCGAGCCAGTGCGTCGTATCGACCAGGGTCTGGAGCGGCGAGAGTCCGGATGCGCGCCGTTCGCGCACCGACTCGTGCAGCAGCTCACAGCCTCGCAGCTGGACCGCTTCCGCCAGTTGGTCTTTGGAGGCGAAGTGGAAGTACAGCGCCCCCTTGGTCACTCCGGCGAACGCGGCGATCTCTCCGAGCGTCGCGTTCGCATAGCCGTTACGGTGGAACATCTCGGCCCCCGCGTGCACGAGCTTCCTGCGGGTCCGCTCCGACCTCTCTTGCATCGCTTTGCCTCCTCGGCCCCCGGTCCGGGTGCGCGTCCGCCCCGGCAAGCCGATTGCGGCTGCGCTCCTGGTATCGCGTACGGCCATCTCAGCCCACGCGTACGAGTCGCTCACTGGTCGTCTCCGCCGCCACCGGACTCTCGGGGCTGGCCATCAGGATCGAGCGCTGCAGCCGGCGCAGGGCGGCCGAGGGTTCGAGCCCGAGTTCGCGCACCAGGGTGGCGCGCAGCCGCTGGTAGACGTCGAGGGCCTCGCCCCGGCGGCCGGAGCGGTGCAGGGCCAGCATGAACTGGCCGTGCAGGTTCTCGTGGGTTCGGTACCGGCTGGCCAGCACGGTCAGTTCGGCGAGCAGCTCGCGGTGCCGCCCGATCCGCAGATCGGCCTCGATGCGCTGGTCGAGCGCGCACAGCCGGGTCTCCTCCAGCCGCTGGGTCTCCATGTCCAGCTGGATGCCGCCGTGCACGTCCGCGAAGGCCGGTCCGGACCACAGGGACAGCGCCTCGCGCAGCAGCCGGGCCGCGCCCGGGAAGTCACCCGCGTCCATGGCCCGGTAGCCCATGCCGGCGAGCCGGTCGAACTCGCGGACGTCGCTGGTGCCGCCGCCGCTGTTGAGCAGATAGCCGCCGGGCAGCGTGACGAGCACGTCCTTGGCGGTGCGCCGCTCCGCAGCGCCCTCGGCACCTTCGCCGCCTTCTCCGGCGGCCGCGCCCTGCTCCAGTGCGCTCGCAATGAGGGCCCGCAGCTGCAGCACGTAGGTCTGCAGCGTGGTACGTGCGCTGCGCGGCGGTGCACCCGCCCACAGCTCTTCGATCAAAGCCGACACCGGGACGACCTGGTCGGCATGGAGCGCCAGCAGCGCCAGCACCTGTCGCGGCTTGGGGGCTGTCGGCGTTACGGAAACTCCCTGTTCCCGAACGGCCAGTGTGCCCAGTACTTCGATGTCCACGCGTACTCCCCTGTCCGTGGATGAGCCGTGACTCAGTAAAAAACAGGACCGGCGGTTTGTCAATACGAAACCGACCGTGCTGTTTTTATTTCTTAGCCCACCTAATAACCCTCCGCAAATCGCTCTGACCTGGGACTTTATCTTCAGCGAGGGCCATGGAGGCCCCTTCGACTCCGCTCCGTATCCCCTCCAGAACGGACCGAGGCGGCAGAAACAGACCGCACAGTCTCCGTTGGCGGCCGGGGCCGGCACACAAACGCCCCGGCTCTCCGCGCGGACACGGGAAGGGCCGGGGCACCGGGGCGCAGTCACCCGCGTCCCCTACGGCACGCGGGTGCCCTCGGCCTCGAGCTCCGCAACGAGGGAAGCCCGTACGAGCAGCGGCAACAGGAGGCGCCAGAACCGGGTGACCGTGGACGCCGAGAGCCACACCGCGTCCCGGGCGCCGAGCACCTCGAAGCCCACGGTCGCGGCGACCACGGCGGTCACCACGTCCTGGGCCGCCACCTCCGGGCGCAACTCGCCCTCGGCGTCAGCCTGCTTCAGCGTCTCCTCGACCCACCTCTGCCAGCGCTCGCGCAGATCGAACTGCGAGGCGCGGGACGCCTCCCCGCACAGCTCGAAGCCGGCCCGCAGCACCGCATCGGTGCGCAGCGCCGCGGCGAGCCCGTGGGTCACGTCGACGAGAAGCTGCACACGGCTCGTGCCGAGCGGGGGCACGGCGTCGGTGACGGCCAGCAGCCGGGTGAGGGCCTCTTCCTGGACGGCGTCCGCCAGTGCGGCCTTGCTCGAGAAGTGGAAGTGGAGCGCCCCGTTGCTCACCCCGGCCAGCGAACTGATCACGGTGAGCGAGGCCACCGCGAAGCCCTCCCGGTCGAAGATCTCGGCTGCGGACCGGATCAGGCTTTCACGCGTGCGTGCCGCGCGCTCCTGTTTGACCATCGACTGCTCCGTCACTGCGAGGGGTTGCCACGTCTGCCAAGGGCAGGCGGCGCCTGCTTGATGCGGAGCTTCGCGCGGGAGCTGCTTCCTGACGGCGCCCCCGGGCGCCACCCCGCACAGTCGCGACAGGCCTCTCCCACAAGAGGCGACCTCGCTCCGCATACCCACCTTAACAAACCGCTTGCGCGGTTTTTGGCCACCGACTCGCCACATTCGGCGCAATGACCGAAAACGGGACCAAGTCACCGGTGACGTTCGGGCACACTCGACCACGTTCAGCCACACCACTCGAGAATCACTGGCGCCGCGCTCGACTCGCCCGGAAGCGGAAACTGCCGCAGTAGCCGCGGCCGGAGTGGACCGGAGGCTGTGTGAATGGCCCCGACCAGGGAAAACGCCTCAATCGGAAGGGCGTCCTCCGCGGCTGGCGGTAACGGAGGCTCAGCTACCGCTAGAAATTAAACCGGTTGGTATGTATCTTTCCCGGCCAGAGGCACATCACGCCCTACTCGCCAACGGAGCCCAGGGGGAGCAATGTCTGCGAGCACGTTTCACGTTGAACGAACGCCGTTCAACGGAGATGCGACGGGACGGGACGGCTGGACTTCCACGAACAGACCCGGCGTCCTCCACCCCACCACCTGGACCACGACCGTTCCCAAGGAGTTGGTGCACCGCGCCGCCGTCGCCGAGGTCATGCTGACCGGCTGGGAGCGCCTGGACGACACCCACTTCACGGTGACGGCGCAGTGGCCTCGCAGTCACGGCTTCTACACCCCGGTCCACGGCAGCCATCACGACCCGCTCATAGCCGTCGAGACGTTCCGCCAGGTCGGCGCCCTGCTGGGCCATGCCGAGTTCGGCGTCCCGTTCGGGCACCAGTTCCTGCTCAGGAACCTCAGCATCGCGGTGGAGCCTCAGCAGCTCGAGATGGACTGGGCGCCCGCCTCGGTCGACATCGCTGTCACCTGCACCGACGTCAGACGGCGTGGCAACCAGCTGGCGAGCCTGCGCTACGAGGCCGTGATCCGCCGCGACGGTCGACTGGCCGCGACGGCGGCTGCCTCCTACACGTGCATCTCGCCTACCGTCTACCGACGGCTGCGCGGCGACCGCGCCCTGAGCGGCGAACGGCGGCAGCTGCCGCTCACCGCCCCGGCGGCCCCGCAGAGCGTCGGACGCCTGTCGCCCATGGACGTCGTCCTGTCCCCCACCGACAGGCCGGACCGCTGGTATCTGCGAGCGGACACCCGCCACCCCGTGCTCTTCGACCACCCTGTCGACCACATACCCGGCATGGTGCTGCTCGAGGCCGCCCGGCAGGCCACTTCCGCCGTGCTGGGACGCTGCTCCTTCCTTCCTCTCAGCCTGGACAGCACCTTCGAGCGGTACACCGAACTGGACGTTCCCTGCGTCATCGAGACGCACGAACTCCCCAAAGGGGTGGTCCCCGAAGGACGGGAGGCCATCCGGGTGACCGGCCATCAGAACGGCCGTCGCGTCTTCAGCTCCGTCGTGACCGCAGGGTCGTGCGACCTCTGACGGGACGTCGGCATCACGTTGACACGAAAGCGCTCAGGTGATCCCTCGCCCACCCGCGGAAACAACGGGCAGGCCGGCCGAGCAGCGCGGGGACCGTCGGGTCCACCCGGGCCTTCGCTCCGGCGCGCTGCCGCTCCGCGCCGGCCAGGAGCGCCTCCACGAGGTCGCGCGGATAGCGCTCGCCCAGTGCGGTACGTGCCTGCTCGGGACCCAGTTCCTCGAAGCGCAGCGGACGGCCCAGCAGCTCGGAGAGCTGGGCGGTCTGCTCGGCCGCAGTGATCGCCTCGGGCCCGGTCAGGGTGTAGGCCCGGCCCGCATGCCCTCCCCCCGTGAGGGCGTGCACCGCCACGTCCGCGATGTCACGCGGATCAATGCAGGCGTTGCCCGACGCCCCGCACAGGGCCCGCACCACGTGGTCCGAGCGGACGGACGCCGCCCAGGACAGGGCATTGGACATGAACGCGCGCGGACGCAGCAGCGTCCATTCCATCCCGGAGCGGCGCAGCAGCTCCTCGTTCCCGCGCTGCCACCGGGTGATCAGGTCATCCGCCCCGGAGTCCTCGACGGCCGCGGCGGAGAGCTTCACCACGCGCCGTACGCCGGCCGACCGCGCGGCGTGGACGAAGCCCGCATCGTCGTCCCCCCCGACGCGGCTGGTCACCAGGAAGGCGGTGCCCACCCCGCGCAGGGCTCGTACGAGCGACGCCGGATCCCGGTAGTCGCCGCGGACGAGCTCGGCCGTCGCGGACGCGCCCGTGACGCGTTCCGGGTCCCTGGCCATGACGCGCACCGGCAGCTCGGCGGGGAGCCGCCGGACCACCTCCCGCCCGACCGTCCCCGTGGCGCCGGTGACAAGAAGCATGTTTCCTCCCTGACCTGACTATTTCCTCCGCCCCTATCGGCCGAAGATGGTTACCCGCTGTAAGATACGAACTGAGCGGTTTTTTTACTGACACCCCAACCATCAAAGCAGGGAGGAGCCAGAGTGGCTGAGCAAGTCCGGGCCATCCGCACACGGCAGGCGATCCTTTCTGCGGCGGCCAAGATCTTCGAGGACTCCGGGTACCAGGCGGCCACGATCTCCCAGATCCTCACCGAGGCCGGGGTGACCAAGGGAGCGCTGTACTTCCACTTCCAGTCGAAGGAAGACCTGGCGCAAGGCGTACTCGCCGAACAGGATCAGCGGATCATGGTCCCCGACCGCACCTCCAAGGTGCAGGAGATCCTGGACATGGTGATGCTGCACGCCTACCGCCTGCAGACGGATCGCATGGTGCGCGCCGGCGTACGGCTGACCATGGACCAGCTTGCGCAGGGCCTCGACCGCAGTGGCCCGTTCGTGCGCTGGGCCGAGGTCGTCACCGCATCGCTCCAGAAGGCCCAGGAACAGGGCGAGCTGCTGCCGCACGTCGTACCGGCCGAGACCTCCGACATCATCGTGGGCTCGTTCGCCGGCGTCCAGTCGATGTCCCAGGCCGTCTGCGACTACCGCGACCTGGCCGTCAGAGCATCCGCACTGATGCGCCACCTGCTGCCCAGCATCACCGTGCCCTCCGTCCTGGCCTCGCTCGACCTCGCCGAGACCCGGGGAGCCACGGTCTACGCCGAGGCCCTCAAGGCGGCGGACGAGCTGGAGAACGCGGGCGCCAGCGCCTGAGCAGCCGGTCGCAGTCGCACCCGGCCCCGGCTCCGTCACGGGCGCCCCGCACGGGCCCCCTCGGCGAAGTACACCGACAGCGCGACGGCCAGGTCGTCACCGCCCGGTGCCCACGCGATGTAGCCGTCGGGCCGCACCAGCAGTGCCTCGTACGGCACGTCGGGGGTGGGCCGGGTGCGCACCACGCGCAGGATCCCCTCCCGGCCCCGCGCTTCGTCGCGGTAGCCGCTGCCCTTCTCGCCGAAGAGCAGCAGCAGCGGCCGGCCGTCCTGCAGGAGCCCGATCACATCGGTCTCGCCGGTCGCGGTGGCGAGCGCGACGTTGTGCAGGAACCTTCCTGCACCGGGGGCGGCCCGCCCCGCGTGCTCCGGGAGCACCGTGTCCTGGGCACTGATGATGCCGCTGAGGTGCCCGTGGGCCCGGTCCGTCGCCAGCAGCCCGGTGAACACCCCGCGCAAGGCGTCGGCCTCGGGCCCCGGCCGCATCAGCGCGAGCTGGGCCCGCGTGTTGTCGATGACCCGCCGGGCGACCGGGCGGCGCTCCGGATCGTAGGTGCCGAGCAGGTCCGGACCCGCCTCCCCGCGCACGGCGAGCGCCAGCTTCCAGCCCAGGTTGAGGGCGTCCAGCACCCCGGTGCTCAGGCCCTGACCGCCGATCGGGAAGTGCACGTGCGCCGCGTCCCCCACAAGGAAGACCCGTCCCGCACGGAAGGTCCTGGCCAGCCGGGTGAAGTCGCTGAACCTGCTGAGCCAGCGCGGCTCTTCCATCGCGATCTCGCGTCCGGCGATCCAGGACACCTCCCGGCGCAGCTCGTCCAGGGTGGGCGGCAGGTGCCGGTCGGCGTGCGCCCCGGTGCAGTTGAGCGTGCGGATGTGCGTCCTGCCCTCCGGGTCGCGCTTGACCACGATCCAGCCGCGGGGCGTACGGTGCCAGCCCTGCGCCAGTGCGTCCGGGTCGGCGAGCGTGACCGCCCCCATCAGGGCCGAGACCGTCGCCGGATGGGTGTCGGAGTCGATGCCCGCCTGTTCGCGGACCGTACTGCGGGCCCCGTCGGCCCCCACCACGTACCGGGCGGTGCAGACGGCCGGCCCGGCCGGCCCCTCGGCCGTGATCCGCACCCCGTCCCGCTCCTGGGACACCCCGGTCACCCGGTGCTCGCGCAGGATCCGTGCGCCCGCGGCACGGGCCCGCCCCTCGAAGAGGCGCTCGAGCTGCGCCTGCGGGCATTTGAGGATCGGCTCCGGCTCGTTCTCGGGAGCCGTGATGAAAAGGCCGGGCATGCCGGCGAAGTGGAAGGGGCTGGCGGCCGCGGCACGGGTGTACGGGGCCGCCGGCGCCGGCAGGTGCCCGCGCCGGGCCAGGCACTGCACCGCCCGGGCGTGCAGCGTGGTCGCCTTGGGGCGCTCGGACACGTCGGCCCTGAATTCGAGGACGACGGTGTCGACTCCGTACGCCGCCAACTCTGCGGCCACAAGCATCCCGACGGGCCCGCCGCCGACCACCGCCACCTGCGCCTGTATCCGACGTTCCCCCTGCACAGCGGTGCCCTCCCCTTGGTCTATGCCCGTACTGGCATCAAAAATATACCGGCCGTCCTGTTTCTTGCCACGGCCGGGGCGTCCCGAAATCGATCTCGTCTCCACGCACGCCGGATCCGTCGTTCGGCCGCTCGGGGGAGGGTCCGGGGAGAAAGGGGACGCCCTGGCGGGAGTCAGGGCAGGAGCTCGCGCATCGCCGAGGACATCGGGCCGCCCTCCGAGCGTTCGGTCTTGCAACCCTTGACGCCCGGCGCCAGGGTCCGGGCGTCCACGGCCTCGGCCGGCGCCCCCGTCGCGTACAGCCCGTCGGGGGCAGTGTCCCGGTCGTGCGGAAGCAGCCAGAACACCCGCCGCCGGAACGTGCCGGAGGAGCGCGACGGCTTGGCCTTCGGCCCCAGCAGGGCGTAGCCGACCATCCGGCCGTCACGGTGGTACGCGGGCCTGCCGCGCCGGGTCGGCAGCCGGTCCAGGCTCTGGCGGACGTAGTCGAGCCGGCTGATGTCCTCGAGCCAGACGAGGTCCACTTCGTGGACTATCTCGTCCTCTGCGATGAGGGCGCTCATGCTGTCTCCTCGTCCGCGAGCAGGCCGATGCCCGGGTAGTACTTGCGCTGGTTGGACAGGATCATTTCCTTCGGCGAGGCCAGTCCCACCACCTCGCGGACGCGTGCCGCGAAGGCCCGGGAAGAGATCGCCGGGGCCCCCTCATTCTGGCACCAGCCTCTGTAGGCAGCGTAGAGCTGTGCTTGCTCCGCCCGCAGCTCGGCCTCGAGGCGGCAGGTCTCGCCGATGAAGCGCCCGGTGTGGTCCTCGGTCTCCGCGTACGCCGTGGTCGCGATGCGGACCCGCTCGGGGCCCGTGAGGTCCTTGTCGCCGCCGAGGTAGCGACGGGCGCCCTCGATGAGCCAGTTGAGGATGCCAGGACCCTCCTGGGTGACGAGGATGCCCGCCAGGTTGTCGATCTTGCGGTCGTCGGAGACGACCCGCTCGAACGGGATCAGCCGCATACGCCGCCAGAACGCGAACCCGCCGGTGCCCACCTCGGGCCGGTGGTTGCCCAGCAGCCACATCTTGTGCGTCGGCTCGAAGCTGAAGAAGTCCTGGCGCATCCTGCGCGCCTTGATGCGGTCGCCGCCGGTGAGCAGTTTGACGCGCGCCTCGTCGAAGCGGTCGCCCGGTTTGACCTCACTGCACACGATCACACGTCGGCCGTGCAGCTCCGCGAGGTCGGTCGGGTGCCCTTCGTACGGCCGTGACATCAGGAACCCGGGGGGCGCCGCGTCCGCGTAGTCCCCGAGCAGCTTCATCAGGACGTCCAGCAGCACGGACTTGCCGTTCTTGCCGGACCCGAACAGGAACGGCATGACCTGGGCTCCGACGTCCCCGGTGACGGAGTAGCCGAGCAGCAGCTGCAAGAAGTCGATCATCTCCGCGCCCTCCGGCCCCGCGCCGAAGGTATCGGTCAGGAAGCTGTTCCAGCGGGGCGTGGCCATCGGCTGCGGCGCCGCCGACGTGGAGCGCGAGTGGAAGTCCTTCGTGGGCTCGGCAGGACGGATGTGCCCGGTCCGCAGGTCCACGACGCCCGCAGGCGTGCACAGCGCGTACGGATCGGCGTCCAGCCGCGCCGCGTTGAGCACCATGCCCGGGGCGGACTTCGCCTGCGTCAGCATCGCGTTGATCCCGCTGGTGCTGAGCGTGCGGCGGCGGTGCTGCTGCAGCGCGACCGGGGTGTAGACGCCGCGGGGGTCGGTGGTGGCGATGGACTCCGCCAGGTCGCCCGCGGACCACATCACGGCGTCGTCCTCGTCGATCTGCCAGCGGGTGCCGTCCCAGCGGAACCAGCCGATCCCGGGGACGTGCCGGTAGTCGTTGCGGTACAGCTTCACGAAGAGCTTGGCGTTGCCCCGGTCCGTGAGCGTGTCGGGCAGCAGTCCGTCCGCCGTCGCCTCGCCGTCCGAAACCGCGGCGGCCACCCCGTCCTGCACGGTGGATTCGCCGCTCTGCCGGGGCGCCGGAACGGGCTGCGCGAGGATCTGCGCGGCGACGGCCTGGACGTCGAAGGAAGACAGCACACTCTCGTTGTCCACGCTCACGCGTGACCCCCGAGGGCCAGCGGGCGCGCCAGACCCGCACTGAGCCCGCCGCGGATGATGGCACGGCAGCGGCGCTCCTGCCCGGGACGGGCCTGTCCGGCCGCGTCCTCAAGGGCCCACAGGGCCTCGGCCTCGCTCATGTGCCCCGCGGCGACCAGTCCGCCCGCGGTGTAGGCGGCCCGGTTCAACTTCTCCGAGAACGCGGCCCCTTCGGGTATGGCGGCGCATGCGGCGACTTCGGCGAGAACCCCTGCCAGGACCCGGGCCCGGCCCCCGCGCCCCCCGCCCGCGGCGATGACGGCCTGCCGGCCCCGGGGCGGCACCGGCCTGGGCCCGGGCACCGGTGCGACGGGCAGGTGTCCGGTCCGCTCCAGTTCCCGGGCGAGCCAGGCCGGCAGCGGCGCGGGCACCCGCGGGGCCCCCACGGGCCGGTAGACACCCGCGGGGGTCACGGTCCCCGGTGCCACGATGTACCCGCCGTGCGCCCGTACGTCGACCTGCCAGGCCAGGGCCCGGCTGCCGCCCGATCCCGCGGAGCACTGCCACCGGTGGCCGCCGACGTTGCGGTACCACACGTGCAGGCCCCCGGAGGGCGTGCGCACGCGCAGGGTCGACTCGTCGTCCGCCGGGCTGGCCGCGCCACGCAGGGCCGCCAGCACGCCCAGGGTGTGGAAGCCGTTGGCCAGCCCGGTCAGGTCGACCGCGTCGGAGATCCCGACACCGGGCAGCAGGCGTTCCCGGTCGGGGAGTTCGCGCGGGTGCGCGTCGATGTCGATGACGACCAGGCCTGCGGGGCCCGTGGCGACGCCGACCCCGAGGTCGGGGCGGGCACCCCACCACTGCTCGATCTTTTCGAAGTCGAGCGTGGCTGCATGGAATCCGTGGCACCAGCGGCCCGCCCGGAGGCAGTCGCAGACCCCCCGGTCGTGTCCCGGGACGCGGCACGCGTCGCAGTTGCCCACCGGCGTCTTGCGACCCGGGGCGAGGGGGTGAACCGGCCACCCCTGGCGCGCACACCACCTGGCAGTCGTCAGAGGCTGCGATGCGACCGGTGCAGCTCTGGTGAACTGCCATGGGTCGCTGCGCGAAACCCGCAGCTCAGCTGCCATTCACTTCCCCCATCAGCGACTGAAGCGACTCAACGCCCAAAACAGATTAGCGAAATCGCTGGGGAACGAGAGGCGTATGAGCCAGAACAGATGTACGCGTCCACAAGGAGCCCCAGCGACCGAGCGACTGACCGGACAGCTACCGAATCTCTTTCAGTCGCTCGCCGAGTAGCTCACAGAACACCAGGTCACAGGCCTGTGCAAGGAGAAACAGCGACTGAAGCGACTCAAGACCCCTATATATGACGCACACGCGCACACACGCGCACGCACGCGAATGTCTCCATATACCTGAACCTTGAGTCGCTTCAGTCGCTGTCCTCTGCATTCCAGGCCTCTGACCTGCACGTTTTCCCAACCGCTCCCAGCTACCCAGCGATTGTTCAGTCGCTCCCGTTCAGTCGCTGCCCCCTCGCCCGCCCACTCCGGGCCGTTCAAGCCCCCCTGGGCCGGGGTTCTAGCGGGAAGCAAGCAACTTCGGGCAACGCGTCAGTCCCCGGCCGGCACCGGGCGCCTTCGCCTGCGGGAAACGGCGACGCCGGCCAGGCAGATGGCCCCGCCCAGCAGGGTCGGCGGGCCGGGTACCTCGTCCAGGACGATCCAGGCGATGAGCACCACGACGGCGGGCACCGCGTAGGTGGTCGCGCCCATCTTCCCGGAGGTGACCGAGGCCCTGGAGCTCCTCGCCCGCCACCTGGTCCGGGAAGCCCGCAAGGCGGCCCCAGGGCCCCGAGCCCGCAGGCCCCGGCCCCAGCGCCCCGCCTCCGATCCTCAGCCCGCCTGCGGGCCGAACTCCCCCGTCAGCAACAGCTTCTTCTGCGGCTTGCCCATCGCGTTGCGCGGCACCGCCGGCACGAAGCGGACCTCGCGCGGCCGCTTGTGGACGGACAAGTGCGCTGCGACGAAGTCCGAGAGCTCGGCGCCCGTCACCCCCTCCGCGACCACGAAAGCCACGATCCGCTGCCCCAGGTCCGCGTCCGGGACCCCCACCACCGCCGCCTCGCTGACGTTGGGGTGGTCCAGCAGCGCGTTCTCGATCTCCCCGGCGCCGATCCGGTAACCGCCCGACTTGATCATGTCGATGGAGGCCCGCCCCACGATCCGGTGGACCCCGTCCTCCGCGTCGACGGCCGCGATGTCGCCCGTACGGAACCACCCGTCCTCGGTGTACGCAGCCGCCGTGGCCTCCGGACGGCCCAGGTAACCGGCGAACAACGTGGGCCCGGTCAGCTGGAGTTCACCGATCTCGGCGCCCGGCTCGGCCGCGATCCGGGTACGGATCCCCGGCAGCGGGGTGCCGACCGTACCGGGGCGGACCTCGCCGCCCGCGCGGCCGCTGACGGTGATCAGCGTCTCCGTCATCCCGTACCGCTCCACGGGCCGCAGCCCGGTCAGCCGCTCCAGGTCCCGGAAGACGGGCGCGGGCAGCGCGGCGCTGCCCGAGACCAGCAGCCGGGCCCCGGACAGCGCGGCCGCGGCCTGCGGAGCCCCGGCCATACGGGACCACACGGTCGGCACCCCGAAGTACAGGCTCCCGCCCGCCGCCGCATAAGCCTCGGGTGTCGGCCGCCCAGTGTGCACGAGGCGGCTGCCGGTGCGCAGGGCCCCGAGCACTCCGAGCACGAGCCCGTGCACGTGGAACAGCGGCAGCCCGTGCACGAGGGTGTCCTCGGCGCTCCATTGCCAGGCTTCGGCGAGCGCGTCCAGGTCGGCGGCCAGCGCCGCGCCGGTCAGCACCACGCCCTTGGGCGCGCCCGTGGTCCCGGAGGTGTACAGCACCAGCGCCGGGTCCTCGGGCCCCGCCCCGGCCCCCGCTCCCGCCCCCGACGAGGCAGAGGAGCCGGACGAGCGCCGGGCGAAGTCCACCTCCACGACCTCCGCCCCGGAGTCCCGCAGGATGTGCTCTCGCTCGGCGGGCCCCGCGTCGGGCGGCAGCGGTACGAAGGGCACCCCGGCCAGCAGCCCCCCGACCACGGCGGCGACGGTCTCCAGGGAGGCCGTCGCGGTCACCGCGAAGGCCTTCGCCCCGGCCACGTCTGCGGCCACCGCGCGCGCCGCGCCCAGCAGTTCCTCGTACGAGGCGGTCCGCCCCGCGACGACGATCGCGTCCTTCCGGTCGCCGTACACCCCGTCCAAAGCGGTCAGCACGGTCACGTCCCCCTCGGTGTTCCTTCGGCCTGGTCGGCCCCAGGCTACGGCCCGGGCCCCTCCCACCGGGCACCACCGGCCCGTCGGCGCTCGAGGCAGGGTCGAAGCCCGGGGCCGCTCGCGCAGCGGCGCCGCACCTGCCGTGCATCCGCAGCGCCCCCGGCCGGGCTCACGGCCCGGCCGGACGACCGGCCCCTACGACCGCTCAGACAACGCCCTGCGCCAGCATCGCGTCCGCGACCCGCTCGAAGCCGGCGATGTTCGCGCCGGTGACGTAGTCGCCCGGAGCCCCGTACCGCTCGGCCGTCTCGTATGCGACCGCGTGGATCGAGCGCATGATGCCGGCGAGCTCGTCCTCGACCCGCTGTGCGCTCCAGGCCACCCGGCCGGCGTTCTGGCTCATCTCGAGGGCGCTGACCGCGACTCCGCCCGCATTGGCGGCCTTCCCGGGCCCGAACGCGACCCCGGCCTCCCGCAGGATCCGTACGGCCTCGGGAGTGGTCGGCATGTTGGCGCCCTCGGAGACCGCCTTCACCCCGCCCGCGACGAGCGTACGGGCGTCCTGCGCCTCCAGTTCGTTCTGCGTGGCGGAGGGGAACGCGACGTCCGCCGGCACCTCCCAGACCCGGCCGCCGGGCACGAACCGCGCCGAGGACCCGCGCCGCGCCGCGTACTCGCTCACGCGCCCGCGCTCGACCTCCTTGATCTGCTTGAGCAGCGCGAGGTCGATGCCCTTGTCGTCGACGACGTAGCCCTTGGAGTCCGAGCAGGTCAGCGGGTTCGCGCCGAGCTGCTGGAGCTTCTCGATCGTGTACAGCGCGACATTGCCGGAGCCGGAGACCACCGCGGTCAGCCCGTCCAGCGACTCACCCCGGACCTTCAGCATCTCGGCGGCGAACAGCACGCTGCCGTAGCCGGTCGCCTGCGGCCGGATCGCGGAGCCGCCCCAGCCCTGGCCCTTGCCGGTCAGGACGCCGGCCTCCCAGCGGTTGGTGATGCGCCGGTACTGGCCGAACAGGTAGCCGATCTCGCGGCCGCCGACACCGATGTCCCCGGCGGGCACGTCGGTGTGCTCGCCGATGTGGCGGTGCAGCTCGGTCATGAAGGACTGGCAGAAGCGCATGACCTCGGCGTCCGACCTGCCGTGCGGGTCGAAGTCGCTGCCGCCCTTGCCGCCGCCGATGCCGAGGCCGGTCAGGGCGTTCTTGAAGATCTGCTCGAAGCCGAGGAACTTCACCACGCCGATGTCCACCGACGGGTGGAAGCGCAGGCCGCCCTTGTACGGGCCGAGCGCACTGTTGAACTCGACGCGGTAGCCGCGGTTGACGTGGACCCGGCCCCGGTCGTCCTGCCACGGGACGCGGAAGAGGATCTGCCGCTCGGGCTCCGTGAGCCGTTCCACCAGGGCCACGGCCGGGTCGGCGTACTCGGGGCGGGCTGCGAAGACGGGGGCCAGGGTCTCGAGGACCTCCCGTACCGCTTGGTGGAACTCGGGCTGCGCGGGGTTGCGGCGCTCGATGTCGGCCCGCAGTGTTTCCAGCCTGTCCTTCGAGTCCTTCACGTGTGTCCCTCCAGGGAGTGCGCGGTGCGTGGCGACGGCAGGTGCATGGTGCCCGCGGGCCCGTTTTCGGAAAAGTATTTCCGGAATGAGGCCCCCGCGGAGGCTACCGCTCAGAGAGTCGCTCCGGGGAGGGCTTCCGTTCCCCGGACGGGGGGACATCCCCGTGAATCCCGCGCGACACGGGGTTCTACTGCCCCTGCGATCGGCAGCCTTGACGATTCGATGACCCGTACATGCGCACGAGTAGACCATCAGCAGGGGGAAACGGACGTGGACATCGCAAGGCTCGCCTCACTCGGCCGCTTCGCGGTCCAGGCCGTCACCGCCGAGCTCCGGCGCCGCGGCGCCGACCGCGCGTACGTCACCTGGGAGCCCGGCCCCGGCACCCCCGAGCCGTTCTACCTGGGCCTCGGCTTCCGCCTCACCGGCGAGGTGAGCGGCGGCCAGACCGTCGGCGTACTTGATCTGTCGGCCTGACGCCGGCACACCACGCCCTCACGACACCCTCACGCCCCTGGCAGGACCACCGTGCGCGAGGGCCCGCCGGCCGCCGGTACGGAGGCCGGGCCGGCCCCCGTACGGAACTCCTGCGGGCTCACCCCGCGGACCCGTTTGAAGGCCGTCGACAGCGCGAACGCGGAGCCGTAGCCCACCCGCCGGGCGACCTGACGATCGTCCAGTCGGCCCCGGACGCCTTCAGGCTCTCCTCGGCGAGCCGCGCTGCCTCCTCGCCCCGGCCGGACAGCAGGACCAGGCGGCGCGCCCCGGCGGCCACGGCCGCCCTCGAGAACGCGCCGATCTGCTCGGCCGCCCCCGGAGAGGCGAGGTCGGGGTAGTAGGTCACGTACACCCGGTCGACGCCTTCCAGCGCCGGTCCCCAGGTGACGGGGGCGTTCCAGTCGAAGGCGGGGGCACCGGTACGCGAGCCGATCCGGACCGGACGGTCCTGGAGCAGGAGCTTCTCGGCGACGCGCCGGCCGGTCTTGCCGTTGCCCCCGATGACGAGGGCGGTGGGGCGGCGGGCTGCGCGTTCTTCTGTGTCTGTGTCTCTGCCTGTGTCATGCCTCCAGTCAAGCCCGGCACCACCAGACGGAACATCGCCGAAAAGCTCAGCTCCATACGCGTGCGTCCAGGCCCTGTCCCTCAGGCCCGCCCCGCGTCCTCGCCGAGGGTGTGGGCGACGAGGGCGTTGGCGTGGCCGTGACCCGCTCCGTGCTCGGCCTTGAGCCAGGAGACGAGCTCCATGTGCTCGGCAAGAGCGAGCAGTTCGCTCACATATGGCACATCAGGCTCCCTCAACTATGGTCGAGATCAACCAATGTGATCACATGGCGGTATGACCCCCACGAGGACTCTCTACCTGCTCTGCTCCGCCGCCCCGCCGGTCTTCGACGTGGCCCACGTGATCGAAGACGCCCAGGCCCGCGGCTGGGACGTCTGTCTCGGCCTGACCCCCACCGCCGCGCACTGGGTCGCAGGAAGCCTCGACGGCCTGGCCGCCCTGACCGGCCACCCCGTGCGCTGGCAGTACAAACTCCCCGGCGAGCCCGACGTATGGCCGCCCGCCGACGCCCTGCTCTTCGCCCCGGCCACCTTCAACTCCCTCAACTCCTGGGCCCTCGGCCTCACCGACCGCTTCGCCGTAGGCGTCGCCGCCGAGGCGATCGGCAAGGGCACCCCCGTCGTCACGATGCCCTGCACGAATGCCGCCCTCGCCGCCCACCCGCAGTTCGACCAGTCCCTGACCATCCTGCGCGGCGCCGGCGTCACCGTCCTCTACGGCGAGGACGGCTTCGCCCCCGGCCCGGCCGGCCCCGACGCCCCGACCCACTTCCCGTGGCCGGTGGCCCTCACCGCCCTGGACTCCGTGACCACCCCGCACACCCCGTGAGGACGACGGCTACTCCCCGGTCACCCCGTCGATCGCCTCGCGCAGCAGATCCGCATGCCCGTTGTGGAGGGCGTACTCCTCGATCATGTGGGCCAGGACGTAGCGCAGCGAGTACGCCTCATCGCCGTAGTGCCCCGTCACATCCAGCGACTCGGCGGCGTCCACGATCGCCCGGGACCGTGCGCAGGAGTCCTCCCAGATCTTGAACGCCTCGGCCGGATCCGCGTCCTCGACGTGGAATTCCGTCCACTCCCCGGCCTCGTTCTTCGGGAAGCAGCCCCGTACGTCCTCGTCGTTCAGGACGTTGCGGAACCAGCACGGCTCGAACTCCGCCACGTGCCGCACCAGCCCGAGCAAGGACAGCCCGGACGGCGCGACCGCCTTGCGCCGCACCTGCTCGTCCGTCAGCCCCGCGCACTTCATCATCAGGGTGTCCCGCTGCCACTGCAGAAGGCTGGTCAGGGTGGCGCGTTCGTCGCCCACCAGTACGGGCCGGGTCCGCTGCTCATCGATCGTCGGGTGATCATCACAGCCGTACGGCGGCCCGTGCGCGCCGTTTCACATCCCGGACCCCAGCTGCCGGAAGAAGGCCCGGATGTCCCCGACCAGCAGCTCCGGAACCTCCATCGCGGGGAAGTGCCCGCCCCGGTCGTACGAGGTCCAGCGCACGACGGAGTCGGTGCGCGCGGCGATGTGCCGCAGCGGAACGAAGTTGTCCCACGGGAAGTCGGCAAGCGCGGTCGGCGTCGTCGACACCTCGGGCGGCAGACCGTAGTAGTCGGCATGCGCGCGCTCGTAGTAGATCCGTGCGGCAGACCCGGCGGTCCCGGTCAGCCAGTACAGCATCACATTGGTCAGCATCTGGTCCCGGTCGATCGGGCACCCGGGATCACTCCACTCGCCGAACTTCTCCCCGATCCAGGCGAGCAGCCCGACCGGCGAGTCGTTCAACCCGTACGCGAGGGTCTGCGGCCGGGTCGCCTGGATGTCGGCGTACCCCTGCCGCTCCCGCGCCCAGACCCGGTACCGCTCCCACGAAGCCAGCGTCCGCTCCCGCTCGGCCGCACTCAGCGCGGCCAGCTCCTCGGCCCGGGGCTCCTCGGTCGCCCCGCCCCCGGGCAACAGGTTCAGATGCACCCCCACCACGTTCCCGGGCCTGATCCTCCCGAGCTCCCGTGAAACGGCGGCTCCCCAGTCCCCGCCCTGCACCCCGTACGCCGCGTACCCGAGCCGCTCCATCAGCACCCCGAAGGCCCGCGCGACCCGCTTGAACTCCCAGCCGGTCTCCCGGGTCGGCCCGGACAGGCCGAAGCCCGGGATGTGGGGCAGCACCAGATGAAAGGCATCGGCGGGATCCCCGCCGTGCGCCCGCGGGTCGGTCAGCGGCCCGGCCACCCGCTGGAACTCCACGAAGGACCCGGGCCAGCCATGGGTCATCAACAGCGGCGTGGCATCCGTCTCGGGCGACCGAATGTGCGCGAAGTGCACCTGAGCCCCGTCGATGACGGTGGTGTACTGCGGCCACTCGTTCAACCGCGCCTCGGCCGCCCGCCAGTCGTACCCGGTGCGCCAGTACCGCACGAGCTCCCGCACTTCCCCGAGCGGCATCCCGTACGCCCGCCCCACCCCCGGCAGCTCATCGGGCCACCGCACCCGATCCAACCGCTCCGCCAGCTCCTCGAGCTCCCGCTCGGCCACATCCACCCGAAACCCCTGCGCCCACTCCCCAAGATCACTCATGCCCCGCATGCTAGGCCCGCCCACCGTTAACGCCGTTAACGCCCGCGCCCCCACCCAAGCCCACCGAAGGGCGAACCGTTAACGCCGTTAACGCCGAGCACCCAGCCCGACGGACCGTTAACGCCGTTAACGCCCGCGCCCCCCCAAGCCCACCGAAGGGCGAACCGTTAACGCCGGACGGCAGACGCGGGGCAGCGGACCATTAACGCCGTTAACGCCGGAGGCTGACCGCCCCCTTGGGCTCCCGCTCCCGCAACGCCCGTACTACCGGCCCGGTCACCGCTGTGGTCACCAACGCCATCAGCACCAGTGCTGTGAACAGCCCCGCCCCGATCACCCCGAGCCCGAGCCCCACATTCAGCACCACCAGCTCCGTCACCCCCCGGCAGTTCATCAGCGCCCCCAGCGTCACCGCGTCCCGCACCGAGTGCCCCGCCAGCAGCGCGGCCCCGGTTCCCCCGCCCCACTTCCCGGCGACCGCCACGGCCAGTACTGCCCCCGCCCACCACCACGCCGTGCCACCGCCCAACAGCCCCACATCCGTCTTCAGCCCGCTCCCGACGAAGAACAGCGGCAGCAGCACCGGCACCGCGAACTCCCGCATCCGCTCCGCCGCCCCCTCCACCACCGCAGTCCTCGGCACCACCGCCCCGAACACGAACGCCCCGAACAGCGCGTGCACCCCCATCGCACTCGTGGCGTACGCCGCCAGGCAGAGCCCACTGCACAACCCCACCACCGCACCGGCACCGGCACCGGAGGCGGAATCGCAGGCGGAATCGGGGCCCCACCGCTTCACGCCCCAATCGAGCACGGGCCGCACCCCCCACCACATCCCCGCGAGGAACACCCCGGCCGACACCCCCGTCCCGACGATCCCCCACCCGCCCCCTCCCCCCAGCGGATGCGCCATGGCCACCACCAACGCGAGCAGGCACCACGCCACCACGTCGGCCACCGCCGCACACGCCATCGCCACTGCCCCCACCGGCGTCCCGTACAGCCCCTGGTCCTTCAGGATCCGCGCCAGCACCGGGAACGCGGTCACGCTCATCGCGACGGACACGAACAGCACGAACTCGGCTCGACCGACCCCCTCCGGCGCGAAGGCCCCGTACATCGCCAGCGCCAGCAGGCTCCCGAGCCCCAGCGGGATCCACACGCTCGCCTGACTCACCACCACCACGGCCCGCCCGCGCCCCCGCAGCAGCCCGAGATCAAGCTCCAGGCCCACCAGGAACATGAACACCAGCAGCCCCAGGTTCCCCAGTACCGCGAGGTACGGAAGGACCTCGCCCGGCAGCAGCCAGCGGCTCCCTACCGGCCAGAGCCAACCCAGCAACGACGGACCGAGCAGAATCCCCACCAGGATCTCCCCGACCACGGCCGGTTGTCCGAGCCTGCGCATCACGGCAGTGGCCACGCCGCACGCGAGAACGACGACGGGCACGGCAATCAGCACGGCTTCGAGCGGATCACGTGACGCTCCCACCCACCACAGGCTTCCGCTGAAGCCCCGACCCCGGCAACGAACCGCCCCACACTTCCAGGGGTCGCGGCGTTAACGCCGTTAACGCCGGCCCATCCGTCAGAGCAGCGAAGGCAACGAAGCGAACAGCAACCATACGAGCGCACCCTCGAGCTCGCCCACAAGCGCGCCAGCCAGATCAACGCCAGCGGCGTCTGCCTCGACATGCACCCCGAGATCGCGAAGAAGCTCGGCGAGACCGACGAGCGCGCCGCCCTTGCCCGGGACGGGGTGGGGGAACACCCCGTCGACCGTTAACGGCGTTAACGTCGTTAACGGTCCGAGACGGCCCGAAGCTGGCCCCACCCTCCCAAAAAGTAATAGCCAAAATCATCCCAGCCCCCCACAAACCATCAGCATCCCCTCGTTTAAAAATACTTGTCGACTGGTTTTCTTTGGAGCCGCCCCAGTAGATTGACCCTTGAACAAACGGCGAACACCAAGGGCTCAACAGCAAGCGGCAAGCGGCAGGAGATCACTACATGGCAAGGGCCCGTCAGGAACGCGCCGAGATCACGCGGCAGGCGATCCTCGACGGCGCGGCCATCGCCTTCGACCGCTTCGGCTTCGGCGGCGCCAGCCTCAGCGACGTGGTCAAGTACGCCGGAGTCACGAAGGGCGCCCTGTACTTCCACTTCCAGTCCAAGGAAGCCCTCGCCCGCGCCTTGATGGACGAGCAGTTCCAGGTCTCCGAAGGCGTACCCGCCATCGAGGAACCGGGCCTGCAGACGGTCATCGACCTCACGCACCAGATGGCATACGGGCTGCGCGCCAACGTCCGGATCCGCGCCGGCATCCGCCTGGTCATCGAGTCCGGCTCCTTCACCAACCCGGACCCGACACCGTACGACGCCTGGATCGAGACCGCCCACGGCTGCCTGAAGCCGGCCCAGGAGCGCGGTGACATCGTCCCGTCGCTCGACGCGTACGACCTCTCGACGCTCCTCGTCGGCTCGTTCACCGGAATCCAGGTCACCTCGCACGTCCGCACCGGCCGCGACGACCTGCACACCCGGGTCATCGATCTGTGGAACTTCCTCCTCCCGGGCATCGTGCCCGCGGACCGCATCCCCGCCTTCGACCCGGCGGGATCGCCCGAGTGCCGGGCCGAACTCGGTCTGGCCGCCCCGGACTCCGCGGCGGTTCCGGTCGGCTGACGACGTATCCAGGGCGGCCTCGCACACGCCGTGGCGAACCACGGGGGTGCTCGCTACGGCGTGTGCGAGGCCGCCCTGTCGCGTACCCGGAGCCAGCACCCACCCCATTTCGTTAGCAAAACTCAAGCGTGGCGTCCACATCAGTCCACGAACGTTAGTAAAGTCCCTCTCATGACTTCGCCCTCTTCTCCGAGCGACCGAGAGAAGGTCGTCTCCAAGCTCCCCCCGTGGCTCCGCCAGGAGTTGAAAATCCGCACAGCCCAGCTGCGGGTGGACATCCAGGACGCCGTCCACCAGGGCATCGCCCACTGGAGCGCTCTCGCCTCCGCCCCCTCCCCCGTCGACACCTCGGGCGCCGAATCGTTCTCCACCTGGCTGCCCGCCGGCCAGTGGGGGGCCTTCCGCGTCGACTCCAAGGACCGCGGCGTCTCCCTGATCCAGGGCCTCGCCCAAGCGGTCCGCCTCTGGCTGGAGATGAACCCGGCGCCCACGGTCAAGCGGCCCTCCGTCGTACGCCGCATCGTCGTGTGCAACCAGAAGGGCGGCGTCGGCAAGACCGCCATCACCGCCGGCACCGCCGAGGCCCTCGCCGAGGACACCGAGTCCCTCCACCCGGTCCGCATCGCCCGCCAACCGGCCCGCCTCTCGGCTTCCGAGGCGTCCGGGGCGGCCGGGGACGGCAAGGAGAGCGAGCGGCCCCACCCCGAGACCACCCCTCTGGACCTGGAAGACCTCCCGGGCCTCGGCATGCGCGTCCTGCTGGTCGACTTCGACCCGCAGGGCCACCTCACCAAGCAGCTCGGCCAGCAGCCGCTGCCCATCGGCGGCGACAGCCTCACCTGCCACATGGCCGGCGAGGCCAAGGGCCCCCTCGCCGATCTGATCGTCCCTATCCCGGACGAGCGTTTCGGCAACCGCCTCCACATCCTGCCCGCCTGCACGGACGCCTTCCTCCTCGACGTCCGCCTCTCCACCGTCCGCGCCCGCGAGGCCGCCCTCGAACGCGCCCTGGCCCCCGTCGAATCCGACTACGACGTCATCCTCATCGACTGCCCGCCGAGTCTCGGCCTCAGCATGGACGCCGCCATCTACTACGGGCGCCGCCGCGACGCCGAACAGCCGGGAGCCTCGGGCGCCCTGATCGTCGTACAGGCGGAGGACTCGTCGGCCGACGCGTACGACCTCCTCACCTCACAGATCAACGACCTGCGCGACGACCTCAGCCTCGACATCGACTACCTCGGCCTCGTCGTCAACCTCTACGACGGCCGCCGCGGCTACATCGCGACCTCCTCCCTCCAGGCCTGGAGGGACATAAAGGATCCGCGCGTCGTCGCCGTCGTACCGGACCTCAAGGAACAGCGCGAAGCCGTCCGCGTGAAGCAGCCCCTGTTCGTGTACTCGCCCAAGGGCGAGCAGGCGGTCGCACTGCGCGCCCTCGCTAGGGAGATCTCATGAGCAAGGCCGACAAACTCGGAGTCTCGGCATCCTTCGCGCGGGCCCAGCCCGTCGGCGTCAGCTCCCGCCGCGCGGCGATCGCGGAGGCCACCGGCGCCCCCACCTCGGGCGTGGTCCCCCCGTCCGAGGTCCCCATCGAGGCCCTCGCCCACAACCCGTTCAACCTCCGCGAGGACCTCACCGAGCTCGAGGAGCTGGCCCAGTCCCTCATCTCCCGAGGCCAGCTCCAGCCCCTCGCAGTCGCCACCCGCATGGCCTTCATGGAAGCCCACCCGGGCCAGACCGACGGGCTGGGGCGCGCCCCGTACGTGGTCATCGACGGCAACCGCCGCCTCGCGGCGGCCCAGCTGGCCGGCCTGAAGACCATGCACATCCACGTGAACGACGCCCTGTCCGCCTCCGCGGCGGACATCCTCGAATCCGCGCTGATCGCCAACGTCCACCGCGTGGACGTCGCTCCCATGGACCAGGCCCGCGCCCTCCAGGAACTCGTCGACGTCCACGGCTCCCAGGCCCAGGTCGCCAAGCGCCTGGGCAAGACGGCGGCCTGGGTCTCCCAGCGCCTCACCCTCCTGAACCTCACCCCGAGCCTCCAGGAGAAGGTCGACACGGGCGAGCTCAAGGTCGAACCGGCCCGCCGCATCGGCCGCCTCCCCCAGGAGCACCAGGAGGCGGCGGCAGACGAGACCCTCAACACCGTCACCCCTCCCCGCCAACGCGCTCACCCGGCGCCGACCGTTAACGGCGTTAACGCCGTTAACGCTCCCCCGTCTCCCCCCTCGCCCCCCGCTCCCCCCACGCCCCGGATCACGATCGCGACGGACACTCCGGAAACGATCGCGGACGCCCTGACGGCCCACCTCACCCCGGACGACCTCAAGGCCGTCACCGAGCTCCTGCTGCTGCGGCTCTGAGCGGGCATTCGAGGCGACACCCACGACGGGGGCGCTGACGGCATTAACGCCGTTAACGCCCCCACGTGCGTTTCATGTGCGTTCTGTCGTGCGTTTCGCATAGGCTGCCCTTGGAGGTACCGATGCCCAACGAACAAGAGAGCCTCTTCGCAGCGGTCGACGCCCTGCTCGAAGAAGCAGCCGCCCAGGACCCGCTCCCGCACCCGGACGAGCGCAAGCGCCTGCGCGAAGCCGCCGGCCTGAGCCAGGACCAGATCGCCAAAGCCCTCTCCGTCCGCCGCGAAACCGTCACCTCCTGGGAAACGGGCCGCACGGCCCCCCGCCCTCCCAAACGAGCCGCGTACGCCCGCCTCCTGGAGGGCCTCTCCACCCTCCACCCCGTTAACGGCGTTAACGCCGTTAACGCCGAGCCCCTGGCCGAGCCCCCGGCGGCGGCCCCGGCGGCGGCCCCGGCCCCGACCGTTAACGGCGCCCAGCCCGCGGCACCCACCGTTGACACCGCCCCGCCCCCGGCATCGGCCATTAACGGCGTTAACGCCACTCCGCCTACCGTCGACGCCACCGCCCCCCCGACCTCACGCGTTAACGGCGTTAACGGCGTTAACGCCCCCTCCGACGCCGAGCCCCGAACCACACCGGCCGCCCCGCGCACCGCAGCCGCCGCGGTCCCCACCTCCCCGGGGTCTGACGCGGAGCCCCGGTCTCGGGAAGGGGCGGGTACGGGAACAGCCCCGCAGGGCCCCACTCCGACGCCCCCGACCGTTAACGGCGTTAACGCCGTTAACGCCGAGCCCCCGGCCGAGCCCCCGGCGGCGGCCCCGGCCCCGACCGTTAACGGCGTTAACGCCCACCCCCCGGCCCCACACCAACGGCCCCGCCGCCGGCCCCACTCCACCCCCCTGGAAGGGAACGGCCCCCTCGCCGTCCTCACCGGCACCGGCCAGGCCCACACCACCGCCGGTCTCGTCCTCGACCACCCCACCACCGGCGGCCTCCCGGCCCTCCTCACCTGGGCCCTCGGTCCCGACGCCGGCCTCCGCTCCCCCCGCCTTCACCGCAACGGCAAGGACGGCGACCCCCTCCTCGTCCTCACCGCCCCCGCGCTGGAGCTCCTCGGCCTCCCTCTCGAACTCGAAGACCGCCGCGGCCTGCGCCTCCCGGACAACCACCCGGTCATCAAGCAGCTCACCAAGGCCAAGTGGCAGCTGACCCGCCGCGGTTTCGGTCCCTGGCCCCGCATCTACCGCCCCGCCACCCCCTCCGCCGGCCGCCAGTGCGTCCAGCTCGCGATCCTCCCGTGGGGCGCCCTCGACCCCCGCGCCTGGGGCGAGGACACCCCCGGCCTCCCCGCCCCGGAGCTCGCGGAGCTCCTCACCACCTACGCTTCCCGCGTCCTCACCCCCCGCGGATCCACCGCCGTCACGGGCCTCGAACTCATGACGGCCCTGCGCCCGCCCACCCGTGCCGCGAAGGACGAAGCGACCAACACCTGGGTCTCGGCCCCGGTCCCCGGCTCGCTCACCCGCCCCGTCGACCCGGCCCCCCCGGAGGCCCCCGACGAGCACCCGGTGGTCGCCGCCCTCTACCCCCGCTCCCACCAGCGCACCCCGGACGAGGTCCTCGACGAGGAGGCGTACGACTGGATCCGCGACCCCCAGCTCCTCACCGACGCCGAGTGCACCCGCACCCACGCCGTCGGCATCGACGTGAACATGGCCTTCGCCGCGGCGGCCAACCGGCTCCCCGTCGGCCTCGGCCCCGCCACCCACCGCACCGGCCCCCGCTTCGACCCGAAGCTCCCCGGCTGCTGGCTGGCGGACCTCTCGTCCATCGCCCTCGACCCCCGCCTCCCCAGCCCGTTCACCCCGCACGGCCGACCCCCCACCGGCCCCGCCTGGTACGCGACCCCGACCCTCGCCTACGCCCAGGAGCTCGGCCACGCCGTCCACCCCACCGAGGCCTGGCTCCGCCTCGACCACGGTCCGTACCTCGACGCCTGGTACACCCGCCTCCGCGACGCCTACATGGCCACGATGGCGGACCTCGGCATCACCTCGACGCTCCCCGAGCCCGAGTTCCTGACGGCGATGGCAGAGCTTCAACAGCACTCCGACCCCGTCCTGAAGCCGGTCCTCTCGGCCATCAAGTCCACTGTCAAAGGCGGCATCGGCAAGCTCCGCGAACGCCCCCAGGGCGCCGGCTACCGCCCGGGCGAACCCTGGCCCGCCCTCGAACGCCCCACCTGGCGCCCCGACATCCGCGCCGCCGTCATCTCCACGGCCCGCGTCAACATGCACCGCAAGATGAACAAGCTCGCCACGGCCGCCGGCCAGTACCCCATCGCCGTCCTCTCCGACTGCGCGGTGTACCTCTCCGACGGCCCCAGCCCCCTCGACTTCCTCCCCCGCACCCCCGAAGGCAAGCCCTTGCCCGGCGGCTTCCGCCTCGGCGTCAGCCCTGGCATGGTCAAGCACGAGGGCACCCAGCCCCTCCTCTGGGCCGTGCAGATGCTCGACGAGAACCACAACCCCGCGCGCCACATCAAGGGCCACGACGCGGCAGCCGACGGAGAGTAGTCCCCCATGACCCAGATCGACGACAGCCTGACCCGCGCGGACGAACTGCACTTCACCCGCTCCGTCCCCAAGTCGGCGGGCGCCCAGATGCGCTTCCTCGTCAAGCAGCTCAAGTCCACCCGCGAAGCGGCCCGCCTGCTCGGCATCTCCCAGCGCACCGTCGAGCGCTACGTCAAGGACCAGATCAGGCAGCCCAAGCCGGCCCTCGCCGCCCGTCTCGAGTCCGAGGTCCGCCGCCGCTGGCAGCCCCTGGTCCGCAAGCGCGCCCGCGACAGGGCCGCCTCGACCACCGGCCTGGTCATCGAGACCCGCGCCCGCTTCGGCTTCACCGCCGCCCCCGGCACCACCGACGACGGCCGCATGCGCCGCATCACCCAGCACCTGCCCCCGGAGTACGCGGCCCGTCTCTTCAGCGCCCAGGCGGCCGGCGCCGCCGAGTCCCGGCTCCAGCAGATCGCGGCCGAAGCCCTCCAAGAGATGTACTTCAAGGACAACGGCTCCCGCGCCACGGGCCTCCTGGTCGAGTTCACCGACATCGACTACGTCGACTTCGCCTTCTGACCCAGCCCGGTTCTCCGGCCGGGTCGTTCCCCGTCACGCGCTCTCGGACGGCAGCGAGGTCACGAGGCCGCGGCGGTGGGGTGGGTGCCCAGGGCGGCGCCGAGCAGGGCGCGGAGGTGGTCGGCTTCCGGAATCAGCGTGGCCTCGATCCGGTCGTCGGTGCAGCCGGCCAGATCTTCGTCCTCCCGCCGGACGTGGTCCGCCAGGTCCACGCCACGCAGCCGGCCGAGGCCCACGTCGCCATGCGCTCGGACGGCGTGGCCTCCGTCCCCGGGACCGAAGGCACCCGCATCCTGCCCTGGGCCTCGTAAGAGGCCTGGCGCAGGAGGACTCCCACCCGCCGCAATCCTTCCCGTACCGGCCGACTCCGACCCTGAACCCACAGGGTCTGAAGTGACCGAGACTCGGCATTGCGTTCGCGCGCGACCTCAAAGTTCGTACGGCTCGTACGGAACCGGGCAGGGACCCAAGGGACTGAAGGACCGAGTCAGGCAACCGTGGGCGTGGACAGGCCCCGCTGCGACCGTACGGTCTTCCGGCCGACCTCCCGGGGCTCGATCGTCCGGGGGTCCACGGCTTCCCCCGGCGCGCCCTCCCGGTAGAGGCCGTCGGGCTCGGCGTCCCGGTCGTGCGGCAGCAGGTAGAAGACGCGTCGCTTCTGCAGGCCGCTGTCGGGATCCGCCTCAGCGGTGTCGCCGAGCTCGGTGAAGCCGATCATGCGCCCGTCGCGGTGATAGCGCGGCTTTCCCCGGCGGCGGGGGGTCTTGTCCAGGGCCTGGCGCACGTAATCGAGCTCTTCAGGGTCCTCCAGCCACACCACTTTGTCCTCGTGGGCGAGATCGCTTGAAGTCAGTAGCGAGCTCATGGCCTGGATCCTTCCTCGTTCACGTCGGCCCTTCCAGGCCCCTGGTTCCTCCACGCCGCGAGCGGCGCCGAAGCCGATATCCGGCAGGCCCGTGCGGGCCACCGTCGGCTGGTGGGTCTGTTCATCGTCCTTGTCCATCGTAGGCGTGCCTGCCCCGGGGCGGCGGCACACGTCGGCCGGTCACGTCGTGCTTGCCCTGTTCGCGTCGCGCGGGGTCTGCACTTCGTCGGCCAGGAGGGCCAGTCCGGGGTAGAACTTCTGCCCATTCGAGCGGAGCATCTCGCTGGGCGAGGCGACCCCGACCTCGGCGCGAATCCGGGTGGCGAACGCGCGGGTGGTGGCCGGACGCAGGCCTTCCCCATCAAGACACCAAGCACTGTACGCGCGGTACAGGGCTCCCTGCTCCACCTTCAGATCGCGCGGATCGGGCAGATCCGCTCCGGTGGTGCAGCACTCGGCCAGGAACCGGCCGATGTGGTCCTCGGTGGTGGCGTAGGCCTGCGTGGCGGTACGGACCACGCTCGGCCCGGTCAGGGCCGGCTTGGTGGCGAGATAGGCCTTGGCCCCCTGGATCATCCAGTGGAGGATGCCCGGCCCCTCTTCCTGTACGAGCGCCTCCGCCAGGTTGTCGATCTTGCGGTGATCGGGGACGACCTTCTCGAACGGGATCAGCCGGATCCGGCGCCAGAAGGCGTGTCCACCGGTCCCGACCTCCGGGCGGTGGTTGCCGAGCAGCCAGAGTTTGTGAGTGGGCTCGAAGCTGAAGAAGTCCTGCCGCATCCGCCGGGCCTTGAGCCGGTCGCCGCCGGTCAGCAGTTTGACCCGGGCCTCGTCGAACTTGTCGTGGGGCTTGAGCTCGCTGCAGACGAACAGGCGCCGCCCGTGCAGTTCCGTCAGCTCGGTGGAGTGCTCGTTGAACTTGCCGCGCTCCATCAGGAAGCCGGGCGGGGCCACGTCCGCGTAGTCGCCGAGGATCTTGATCACGACATCGAGGAGGGCCGACTTGCCGTTGGCACCGACGCCGTAGAGGAAGGGCAGCACCTGGCCGCCGACGTCACCGGTGATGGAGTAGCCGAGCAGGAGATGAAGAAAGTTGATCATCTCCTTGCCCTTGTCGTCGTCGCCGAAGGTCTGGTTCAGGAAGTCGTGGAACCGGGGCGTGGGCATGGCCTCGGGGGCCAGGTAGGTGGCGCGCGAGTGCAGATCCCGGGTCGGGTCCGGTTTGTGCAGGTCACCGGTACGCAGGTCCACGACACCCGCGGGGGTGCACAGCGCGTATTTGTCGCCGTCCAGGATGTCCGGGTCCAGGGCGAGTTCGGGCGACGCCTTGGCCTGGGTGAGCATCGCCTTCACGCCCGAGGTGGACATGGCGCGCTTGCGGTGCTGCGACAGCTCCCGGTCGGTGAAGACACCCCGGGCGTCGTGGGTCGGCAGTTCCTCCGCCATGTCCCCGGCGGCCCAGATCGCGGCCTTCTCGCCGCCGGTGCGCTTCCACCGGTACTCGTCCCACACGTACCAGCCCAGTCCCTCCACGTGCCGGAACCGGTTGTGGTGGAGGTGCGCGAACAGCTTGGCGTTGCCGCGGTCGCTGAGGTTCTGCAGCAGACCCATCGAGACGAAGTCCCCGGCGCCGCCGGCCTCCACGGCTCCGCTCTGCTGTGCGGGCAGCCGCCTGCTCGGCGGCGCGGGCGGCGCGGCGCTCTCCATGCTGAACGCGGCAAGCTGATCCGCCGCTGCCTGGGCGTTGAACCCCGTGCTTCCGGCGCTGCTCATGGGCGTTCCTTGGGATGGATCGGTCGGTCGCTTCCGGCACGCAGTCCCGCTTCGACGATGAGGACGTTGCGGCGCGCCTGGTGGGGTCGTGCGTGATCCGCGGCTTCGAGGAGCAGCCGGCGGCATTCCCCGGCGCTGAGGTGGCCCCCCGCGACGAACCCTCCGGCGGTGAAGGCCGCGCGGTTGAGCTTCTCGCTGAAGGCCGTTCCGGCCGGGCTGGCCCCGCAGGCCCGCACCTCCTCCAGGAGCCCCGCCAGCACCGGCTGCCCACCCCGTCGGGGCGCACGGCCGCGCGGACCCGCCACAGGGCCCGTAACAGCCTCTACGGGCGCCACAGGGACCGTGTCGACGCCGTGGCCGGTCCTGACGAGTTCGGCGGTCAGCCACAGCGGCAGGGCCGCGGGCAACCGCGCGCCGGGCAGCGCCTCGTACACGCCGGCGGCCGTGCGCGTCGTGGGTGCCACGATGTAACCGCCGACGGCGCGTACGTCGACCTGCCAGGCCAGCGCGACCTTCGAGCTCGATCCGCTGGAGCACCGCAAGCGCGGGCCGCCCTTGGGCACCCGGTACCAGATGTGCATCCCTCCCGAAGGCGTACGGACGCGGAGGGTCGAGGTGTCCGCACACGGATCGGGCCGGGAGCGGTACGCGGCCAGCAGCGCCAAGGTGTCGTATCCGCTGCCGAGTCCGGTCAGGTCGACCCGCTCATCGACGGGGATCCCGGGCAGCAGCCGCTCCCGGCCCGGCAAGGAGGCACCGTGGGCATCCACATCGATGACCACCAGTCCGGCAGGCCCGCACGAGACCCCGATCCCGAAATCGGGCTCGGCTCCCCACCACTCCCGCACCGTACGCAGGTCCGTGGTGGCCGCATGGAACCCGTGGCACCAACGTCCCTGGGAACGGCAAGTGCAGTCCTGCGGGGAATGCAGGCCGCCCCGGCAGTCGGGGCAGTTCGGGGCGGGCGTCTTGGTCCCGGGGGCCAAGGGATGGACCGGATACCCGCGCAGGGCCATCCAGGTCGCCACGTCCAGTGCTGTCCCGCCACTCACGCCCTGAGGCAGGTTCTGGGAATAGACGGGCACTGGCTCTTCCTTGACGGGTATTCAGGGACGGTCTCTCCTGTCCCGGGCTGCTCTCCGAGGTGCTCGTTCAACCTGCACTTCAGGGACCAGAGGGACTGAAGATTCGCTATCGCGGAGCGTACAGCAGACATCGCGCAGGCTCCTCCCGCCAGAAGCGCTGTATCGAGAGTTCAGTCCCTTCAGTCCCTCTGGTCCTTGAAGTTCTACCCCAGTTCGTCCGCAAAAGTTCCCCGATCCATCCCGGTGCACGCCCGGGCGTGTCGTGGCCCGAGCCTGCCCGTGGACGGCGCCGTTCAGCCCCGCCTCCACCGGGACTCGAGGGTCCCTGCGTATGTCCGCCCCTCACGTGGCAACCCTGGACCCCACCCGCCGGCCCCAGCCCGGGACCGGCCTCCCAGGTACTGAACGACCTCAGTCCCTGTTCAGTCCCTGCCGATTCAGTCCCTCGATAAAACAGCAGGTCAGAGCCTTGCGTCCACGATCTCAGGGACTGAAGGGACTCAGAATCACTACTTCCACTCTTTACGTGCGTGCGTGTATGCGCGAGCGCAAGAAAGAGCAGGTAGAGGTACCCATGTTCATATCTGGCTTATAACTAGAAAGTTGGGTCCCTTCAGTCCCTGTTCCCGCGAGCCCGAGCCCCTGACCTGCAGGTTTATTCAGTGACTGAAGGGTCAGGGACCGAAGGGTCCAAACGGCGCTTCAGCCCCTGCGCAGGGGAGGGGGGTGCGGAGGGAGGGACACGAGGGCTCCGCACCCCCGGGCACCGCTCAGGGACTGTCCACCGCTGAAGGCTCAGAGCGACGGGTCCGCACCGATCGGCCGGATCACCACCGGGTACTCGGGGGAACCCTCCGGCACCGGGCACTGGGTGATCCGGGCCGCGATCTCGGTGACACGGTCGAGGCCGGAGCACTCCAGCAGCCAGTAGCCCGCGGTCAGCACCTCGGTGTGACCGTACGGGTGGTCGGTGACGACCGGCTCGCGGCCGGGGGAGCCGGTGACGAACCGGGCCTCTGCGGGCGCGGTGAACCCCTGGGCGTCCAGGAGCTCCCCGGAGGCGCTGAGTTCCGCGTTCAGTGCGCTCATGAAGGCGACCATGGCCGTGAGCTCGTCGCGGCTCCACAGCGGGAAGGCGGGCGAGGCCTTCCCCGCCATCGCGTCGTAGTCCGCCTGACTCGCCAGGACCGTCACGAAGTACCTCATCCATGCACCCAACCACCTCCGTCTCCGCCCCCGCCGCTCCCCGACCAGGGCGAGCCCGCGTTTCCCCCAGGTGGCTCCCCACCAGTAGGCGGGCGCGAGCAGAACGGCGTTCGCGACGCCGTTCGCACTCAGGCCGAGAGCCTGATCGAGCTCGGGGCGCATGAGTTCTCGCGGATACCCGCCGAGAAGCTCCGCGCCCTCGCCGAGGAAGCCCGCGGCAGCCACGGCAACGCCTTCCCCACTTGATCGGTGCGCTCTGCGCCCTCGCCTGCTCGCACCGACGAGTACCGCCGGGCCGCCGAGATTCCGGTGGGTGGCGGCGGCCGGGTGGGGCCGGTTACGCAGGTACCAGCCGCTCGGCCCGTCCGGGCCCTGCCCGGTGGCGGCGAGGTCGTGTGCGGTGATCTCCTCGCCGGGCGGAACGAGTTGTCCGGGAGGTGCCGGGGGCGGGGGTGCTCACCGGGTACCGGCTTGGGCTTTGGCCTGGGCGGCGGCGACGTAGCGGACGGTGAAGAGCATCGGGATGGCGAACCCCGCGGCCTGGACGAGTGTCGCCGCCGTGGAGTGGCCGTGCCCGGCGTGGGCGAGGGCCGCGAGTGCGCCCGCCGTTACGGCGAAGGCAGCGGTCCACGCGGCGGTGATGACGACGTTGATCCGGACGAAAGGCTTGAGGCCCCAGACCTCGCGGGGGGTGGTGCGCTTGGCGATGCCCAGCGTGAACGGTTTGCGCACGAGCAGTGAGGCCCCGGCGATGAGGGCCAGGGTGGCCGAGGAGAGGGCCGCCGAGTAGGCGTGCACGGCCGAGTGGGGGTCGGCGTAGGCGATGGCCGTCAAGGCGGCGAAGAAGGCCGCTGAGCCGGTCTCCATGATCAACGCGTCGAAGCCGGCCCCGGCCCGGCGCTGCTGGACGGTCACCGCCACCGCCACCAGCAGACCGGCGAGCGCACCCCACTGCCATTGGGCGGACGGGAACACCGCGAAGACGATCCACGGAAGAAAGGTGCGGACGTACGACATCGGGACCCCCGGGTTGCTTTTACCCCTGCTCTGACATGTCAAAATTAGAAGGTCCATCCTCGACATGTCAAGACTGGAATATATGGTGGAGGCATGAGCCTTCGACACGCCCTCCTCGGACTCCTGTCAGAGCACCCGGCCAGTGGCTACGACCTGCTGAAACGCTTCGAGACTTCGCTGGCCAACGTCTGGCCCACCACCCAGAGCCAGATGTACGCAGAGCTGTGCAAGCTCGCCGAAGCCGAGTTGATCAGCGTCTCGGCGCAGGGCCCGCGCGGCCGCAAGGAGTACACCCTCACCGACGAGGGCCTGACGGAACTACGCCACTGGCTGACCGAGATCAAGCCCCAGCGCAACACCCGCAACGAGATCCTCCTGCGGGTCTTCTTCCTGAACGTGATCACCCCCGACCGGGCGCGGGGCTACCTCACGGAGCTCATGGAAATGTCGGAGCACGAATACGAGGGCCTGCGCCGGCTGGCCGACTCCATCGGCTGGGGCGACGACCCGCTGTCGGTGAACGGCAAGATCGCCCTCGAGTACGGCCTCCGCTTCAACGCGATGCGCCGCGAGTGGGCCGCCTGGGCGGCCGACCAAATCCGCTGAATGCACTCGTCCAGGGTGGAGACCCAGGTGGGGCCGAAGCGCACTCCGCCGCGGTACGACGACAGATGCGTGCGCTCGAAGACCAGGGGGAGGCCGGCCGGGAGCGTCAGGTCGGTCTGCGTCATCAGCAGGGCGCCGGTCGCCACGTCGATCGGCTCTCCGACACATGCAGTGCTCTTGCACGGCCGGGCCGCCGGCCCGAGTTCGACCAGGTCGGGACGGAGCGACGGCGGCCGCAGCATCAGCGGCACTTCGGCCTTGGGGAACAGGCTGCCCTCAACGCGGGCCTGCGTCACGCCGCCGGCGGCACCGAACGCCCCGCCGTAGATCATGCCGCCCCTGGCCGCGGCATTGATCTCGTCCAGGCTGAAGCCCTGCTGCTTGAGCTCGCAGGCGCACAGCGCTCCCGCGCTCCCGCGACGCCGGCGCCGGTGATCACGACGTCGTACTGGGTGTCCGTCTGCGTGCCCTCGGCTCAGGGCTGGGTCCAGTGGCCGTAGCCGCTCGGCTCGGGCGGCAGGGGGCAGCGGAGATCGGGTGAGCCTTGATCACCTTCCGGATCAGACCGGCGCGGAAGTGCTGCGCCGCGTCGGGCGGGTCCGTCCGGCCGTCGGGCGAGGCGAACTCGGAGGTGTACCAGACGGCGATCGTCTCCCTGGCGGTACGAGCCAGCGCGGTGTCGGCGTCGTCGGGCGCGGGCTGCAGGGCGGCGGCCGGATCGGCCTGCGTGGCCGCCTGGTGGTACGCGTCGATCAGGCGGGGCAGGCCGGTGGGAACGCGCTGGTGAGCCGCTGCCGGTAGGCGTCGGCCATCGCGGGGTCCAGGATGGGTTCGGCGGTGAGCAGTTCGGACAGGGCGAGGAAGTCTGCGGCGTGGGTCATGGCCGGTCGGCTCCCGCTCACTTCTCGTCGAAGGTGATGTCCTCGGCGGGGTGGAGCATCTTCACGGTCTTGCCGTTGACCTCGACGATGTTGTGCATGCCGTTGAACTGCTTCGGATTCCCCTGGATGTAGAACTTGTCCCCGGCTCCGGCCAGGTAGGCGGGGAGGCAGGCCAGAGAGGGGTCCGCCGGGTTGACGTCCAGGTAGTCCTTCAGCCGGCGGAACAGCTTCGGGAGGATCACGGCCCCGGTGTCGGCGGTGAGCGAGTCCATCCCGGTGACCTCCGCCCCCTTGGTGGTCGCGTCCTTCTCCCACACGCCCTTCTTGGGCACGGAGTCCTTTGCCGCCTGGGCGGCGGCGGTGAGGGAGTCGCGCAGGTGGTTGGGGAAGCCGACGTAGTAGGTCGGGTAGGCCAGCCCGAAGTCGACCAGGTGGTAGTTGGCGGTCTTCTTCAGCAGTCTCTCGTCGACGTCGATCTCGTAGCCGTTGAAGGCCGGCTGTTTGGCGGTGCCGATCAGGGCGATGCACCGGCCGAAGATGTCGGCGCCGCGGGTGAGGATGAAACCGGGCACGCTGTCGGGGGTGGTGCTCTTGACGAATTCGTCGCCGTCGCGGACGACGTTGGTGAAGCCGAGAAACTTCAGCAGCTCGTCCCGGGCCTGGTGCGCCAGGGCCAGCGGCTGGTGCTGCTTTCCTGAGGCCGAGTCATCGTTCCCGTAGTGGGTTTCCAGCGCGTCGATGGCTTCCAGCCGGATGGGGGCGCGGCCGTCGCTCCTCGGCAGGACCTTGTTGGACCCGGGTACGAGCTTCCAGTCGGCGACGTTGTCCGGGAGGAAGAGGATGGTGTCACCATCCGGTTCGGAGGCTGCCGCTCGGAAGGCTCCTTTGAGCAGCAGCATGGACGTGCAGGACATGGCGACTCCCACAGACGTTGGGACGGGGTCGGTGTGCGCAACCGTGACCGTACGTCACAGTTGGTTACGCACAGTGCGTGTCCGGTGAATCTAGGGACGTGTCGGACGGCGGGTCAACCGCTGTTCGGGGGAGGCGGTCCGCGCGCACCTGGAGCACACCGAGAGGCACGGGCGCTGCCGCAGGCAGCCGTACGCCCGCGACTTGGAGCCCACACCCGGTGTTCACCGCTTCCAGCCGGACGGTTTTCACCGCCGCCCGCACCGATACGGCCCTCGCGCTGCTCCTGGCGGGGACCGATCCCGAGGAACCCGGCGCCGCCGGCATCACTGACCGCGCCTGGCGCCGCGACGATCCGGCGTTCGCGAGGTCCTGGACCCGGAGGCCGTCGAGGACGACGAGGAGTGACGGCGGCGCACCCGGCCCGCTGGGCCACTCGTTGCATCCCGTGAAGGCCAGGCGCCCGACGCTCCGGGCCGAGGCGAGGAACGCCGAGCTGGCCTCAACGACCTCGCGGAGCCTCAATGGCACCCTCCTGAACGGGATCCCAGGATTCCGGGTGATCTGGATCACCGGCCGGGGCGGCGGCACGCAGCGCCGCCTCAACCCGGCGGTTGCTGGTCATGGTCGACGTGACGGCGGTCATGGTGAGGAGGAGGCCGGCGGCAGTGTAGAGCGGGGTGCGTACGTCGTAGGTGGTCGCCAGCCAGCCGCCGAGGAAGGCGCCGAACGGGGCGGCGCACATGGCGAGCATGCGGGAGGTGGAGGCGACCCGGCCCATCAGGTGGGCGGGGACGATCGCCTGCCGGAGGGAGGGGCCGAGCACCATCGTGGCGCCCATGCCCGCTCCGCAGACGGCGAGCGCGAGGCCGGCGACGTACGGGTTCGGGGCGGCGGCAAGGCCCAGGACGGCGAGTCCCTCGACTGCGGCCGTGCAGGTCAGTGCGGTGCCGGTGCCGAGTCGTCGCCCAAGGTAGGAGGCGATGCCCGCGCCGAGCAGACCACCGGTGGCCTCCGCCGTGAGGAGCAGGCCGAAGCCGAAGGTGCCGATGCCGAGACGATCGTGCGCGAAGAGGGCGAGTACGGTCTCCACGGCGAGGAAGGCGATGTTCCCGACCGCCGGCCGCAGCGCGAGCCCGAGCAGCAACTGATCCTGGAATACGTACGAGGCGCCGGCCCGCGCCTGCCGCAGCAGCGACTCACGGGCCTGCGGTACGGGCCGGGGTGCGGCAGGCAGCGACCGTACGAGCAGTGCGGAGAGCGCGAACGACACCGCGTCGGCGAGCAGCGGAACCGCCCGTCCGAGCACGAGCAGGGCACTGCCCGCAGGCGGCCCCGCGAAGCCGGACGCGGCGGTCTGGGCGCCGCGCAGGCGGGAGTTGGCGCGCTCCAGGAGCGCGGGGTCGCGGCCGAGCAGATCCGGCAGATAGGCCGTGGCGGCCGTGTCGAAGAAGAGTCCGCCAAGGCCGAGCAGGAAGGCGACGGCCGCGAGCAGTGGAATGCTCAGCACGTCGAGCGCGGCCGCTGCCGCCGGTATCGCGAGCAGCACCGCACGCGCCGCGTCCGTGATCCACATCGTGCGCCGACGGTCCCAGCGGTCCACCAGAGCACCGCCGAGCACCCCGAAGAGCAGCCACGGCAGCGTTCCGGCGGCCGTGACGACGGCGAGCGCCATCGGATCCCGCGTCAAGGCCAACGCGAGCAGCGGCAGCGCGGCATGCGTCACCCCGTCACCGAGCGAGGACACCGTCTGTGCAGTCCACAGCCGTCCGAACCCGGTCGGCAACTTCCGAACGCCTGAGGTCACTTGGCGTCCCCTTCGGCCTGCTCGCGCGATGCCGGGTGGAACAGTGCGAAGACGAGTGACGCGTCCGGCAGCGACGGATCGGACAGCTCCCGGTACTCGTCCGCCAGTGCGTGCAGCCGAGCCCCCAGCTCCGCGAACTGCTCCTCGGTGAGCCGCAGATGCGCCATCCGTACGTGCCGCTCGCCATCCACCGGCGCTGCCTCCAGGTCCGCCACCGCATGCCGCATCAGCACAGCCGGCCCTCCCTCGCCCGGATCCGGCAGCACGATCGCCCGCGCGGCCATTGCGTAGTACCGCTCGGTGACCCCCCGGACCTTCCGCGTTCGTACCACCTTCACCAGGCCGGCCCGCTCGAGCAGCCGTACGTGGTAGCTGGAACTCCCCTTCGCAAGGCCCACCCGCTCGGCGATCTGCGTGATCGTCGCGGGCTCGAAGCGGAGCACGGCCATGATCCGGTGGCGCGTGAGATTGGAGACGGCGCGCAGCTGCTCGTCAGTGGTGACGTGGAACGTCTCGGGAAGATCATCGGTAGGCATGGCCCAATGGTCAACGATTCTTGACCATTGGGCAAGGGGGTTTCGGAACCGGCTGTCCAGCACGTGAGGCCTTCGCTCCTGCACTCTCCTTCTCGACCTCGCTCAACCCGCACCCGGGCGCCTTCCTCCGCCTGTCGCGGAAGCTCATCCGCACCGCCCGACTGAGTTGGCAGGGCGCCTGGTCGGACCTCGGGGCGGGCGGCGCGCTGCTCGCAGGCATGGCCGTCCCCCGGGGGCAGCGGGAGCGCCGGGGTGGTAGGAGCACGGTGAGGTTCACGGCGACGGTGGCCGCCGGGGCACCGTCCTCGAGGAGGTCCGCCGACGGGTGGTGCGTGGAGCTGATGGTGTGGGTGGCCGGGGCGACGACCTCCTCGCTGCCTGGGTACCGTCGCGTGCGGCGCGCCGCCTCCTTGGCATCTAGGCCCCGCCGCGCGCGCCCGCGGGGTCGATCCACACCCCGAGGAACGGTGGACTTGGCGGATGCGCCGCCCGTGCCGCGACGGCGCGGTCCCCGGGGGCTGGGGATGCAGGCGTGGTCCGCGCTCAGGTCGGCTGCGGCGTGGCCGTGCTGCCGAGGAGACGGTCCACGAGGAGTTCTGGGTAGCCGGAGGCCGGCGGGTCGATGCCGAAGATCGCCCGCAGGTAGAGCGGCGCGACGAGCTGGTCGAGGATCTGGTCGAGGGGTGGGGGGACCTCTCCGCGGGCGATGGCGCGGTCCCGGATGCGCTCGATGGCGCCGATGCGGCGCTCGAACTGCTGCGCGCGCTCCCCCTGAGCTGTGGCGCTGCCCGGCATGGACAGGGCGACGGCGCGGACGAGCAGTCGCCCTTCAGGGGTGCGGATGCTCGCGACGCCGGCTTCGGCCCATGCCGTCAGGTCGCCGCGCAGGGTTCCGGTGTCGGCCAGCGGCCAGTCCCGTTCGAGGCGGGTGACGACCACGTCGGCCAGGAGTGCCTCCCGGCTGCCCCAGCGCCGGTAGACGCTGGTGTGGTTCACCCCGGCGCGCTGCGCGACCGCGGGGATGGTGAGGTCCGCGCCCTCGGGGTCGGACAGCAGGTCGATGACGGCCTGGTGGACGGCCGAGCGGACCTGCTCGGGGCTCTTGCGCAGGCGCGGGGCCGGTTGTTTCGAAGTCACCCACACATCGTAAGCACATCTATTTGCTTACTGGTGCCCGAGGGGTCTACAGTCCTGCCATACGCACAGATCTGTGCTTAAGGAGAGTGTGATGAAGTCGCTGCTGTTCCCCGACAACCCCCAGTTCTGGTACGAGACCCTGCGCTCGATGAGCCACATCGCGTACGGGGGCGCCGACTTCGGCGAGGTCGTCTCCACCAGCGCGCGCATCAAGGAAGGCGACTACGACAGCTGGCACGAGGAGTGGACGGCGACCGCCGACCGAGTGGCCGCCGAGGCCCAGCGGGCCCTGGACGCGGGCCACACCGTCAGCGCCCGGGACGGGTTCCTGCGCGCCTCGAACTACTACCGGTCGGCGGAGTTCTTCCAGCACGGCCACCCGTGCGACCCCCGCCACGACCACACCTACAACCGCAGCGTGGCCTGCTTCCAGGCCGCGGCCGCGCTCTACGCCCCCCGCATCGAGCCGGTCCGCATCCCCTACGAGGGCACCACCCTGCCCGGCTACCTCTACCGGGCCGACGACACCGGCACGCCCCGCCCCACCCTGATCATGCACAGCGGTTTCGACGGCACCGCCGAGGAACTCCACTTCAGCGGCGCGCTGGCCGCCGTGGAGCGCGGATACACCGTCCTGACCTTCGACGGCCCAGGGCAGCCCGGCCCCCGCCACCACCAGGGCCTGGTCTTCCGCCCGGACTGGGAGAACGTCATCACCCCGGTCGTCGACTTCGCCGAAACGCTGCCCGAGGTCGACAACAGCCGCATCGCGCTCCTCGGGAGCAGCATGGGCGGCGTACTCGCCCCCAGGGCAGCAGCCTTCGAGCACCGCCTCGCCGCCCTGATCGCCGTCGACGGCGTCTACGACCTCGGCCAGATATCCACCCGCCACATCCCCGGCGACCGCGACCAGGCCGAACGGCTCCTGCGCGCGGATTCCGCTCCCGAACTCGACGCACGCTTCGAGCAGATCACCGCCCAGGACGCCACCGCGCGTTGGGCGATCAACCACGGCATGTACGTGATGGGCGTCGAAACTCCCCGGGCCTTCAGCGCCGCCTACCTCGACTACACCCTCGACGGCGGCATCGCCGAGCTGATCCAGTGCCCCACCCTCGTGTGCGACGCCGCCGAGGACGAGTTCTTCAAGGGCCAGCCCGAGCAACTCTACGAGCACCTGACCTGCTCCAAGACCCTGCTGCTGTTCACCGCTGAGGAAGGCGCCGGTGCTCACTGCCACCCTGGTGCCATGCGCCTGGCTCTCGCCCGCATCTACGACTGGCTCGACACCACCCTCGCCACCGTCGCCTGACGCCCCGGCACACCCCCGACCGGACCCGAGCAGACCCGCCCCGACCCACACCCGAAGGAAGCCGTCATGAACCGCACCGGTATCGAAACCGCCCTCAACGACCTGCTCTTCAACCACGACATCACCCTGGAGGAGGCCGCCGAACGCCACTTCACCCCCGGGTACCGCCAGCGCACGGACGGCGAGTGGGCCGACCGCGCCGAGTTCCTCGACCACATCAGCCACCTGCGCGGCATCGTCGCAGGCGGCACGGTCGAGGTCCACGACGAGCTGTACGACGGCAACAAGTACGCCGACCGGCACACCTGCCACATCACCAAGAACGACGGCACCACCGTCACCATGGAGGTCTACGTCTTCGCGGACCTCGCCCCCGACGGCCGCTTCCACCGCATCGAGGAAACCACCCTGATGCTGAGCGGCTCCGACGCCGACCGCAACATCGGCAGCGCCCGCTGACCCCTCACCATGCCGACTGTCGGCCCCTGGCCGACGGATCCCGGTCGTTGGCCGCCCCGCGCCCCGCGCCCCGCGCCCCGCGACCAGGCCGGGGCGGGCGGTGCGGCCGACCGGGCCGGCTCGAAGCCGACAGGTCCCGGATGCTGTCGTTACCGCCGACCGCCCCACCGGGTTGGTGCAAAACGCGCGCACCCGGGTGTGCCGAAGCCTCGGCCTGTCCCAGAAGCCCGGGGTCGACCTGGCCCGCTGGTGCAGCGAACTCGACGACTACAGGCGCCTGGCCGCCGGGCTCGCCGACAACCCGCACGTACGCATCGAGCAGCGCACGGAGAACGGCAAGCTGCGCGACCACCTCGTCCTCACCGGCCTGGACAGGCTCACCGAACCGGCCAGCCTCAAGACCTGCGTGAAGCGGTCGACGCCCGCAGCCCCACCGTCGACCTCCCCGAACTCCTCCTCGAAGTCCACGCCTGACCGGGTTCCTGAACCCTTTCGATTCCAGTTCGCCTTCGGCAGATGGCCGCTGATTCCCGCGCCTGCGAGTATGAACCCCAGCTCTGCGGCTGAGACAAAGCGCTCCGATGCTGCCCCCCGCGCCCGCAGGGACGGCTCCGAGGCGATCCGGGCCGTGGCGGTCGGCGCTGCTCTGACACGTCCGCCCGGCGATGAATAGCCGGGAAACCTCAAGGTTCGGCAGTAGGGGTGAGCGACCGATGGTGTCGCTGCTGCCGTCACCGTTGAGGTGGGCGAAGCGTAGTGTGCTGTGCGTGTTTCAGTTATTGCTGATCAGGACCGGATTGCCGACGGTGCTCGTTCCGGTTCCGCCGGTGCCGGGGGACCAGAAGAGGTTCCCGTAGCGGCTACGGCGCCGGCTGCAGCAGGTGGTGTCGTGGTCGATGTCCTGGCCCCGGTTGTCGTTCGTGGCAAAACGCAGAGCGCTCGGCCGGGGTTGCCCGGCCGAGCGCTCTGAGTTGGTTCGTGTTGCAGGGTTACGGGGAGAACGGCAGGTTGGCCGTGGTCACCGTGGGGATGCTCCACCGCTGGGCCGGTGTGGCGTTGCAGCCGTACAGTGAGCTTGTTCCGCTTTGACGGACACCTGTGGTGTGGTGGTCAGGCCGCCAAGTCGGTCTCGTATTCGGCGGGACTGCGGTAGCCGAGGCTGCTGTGGAGCCGGTGCAAGTTGTACCAGCTCTCGATCCAGTCGAATATCGCGGTGTGGGCGGCGGCCCGGCTGGGCCAGGGGCGGGTGTCGCCCAGTTCGTTCTTCAGGGTGGAGAAGAATGATTCCGCGAGGGCGTTGTCCCAGCACTGACCGGTCCGGCCGACTGACAGCCGGACGTTGAACTCCACTGCCAGGATCGCGAGTTCGCGGCTCGTGTATTGGCAGCCGCGGTCCGAGTGAAAGATCACCGGGCTGGACGGTCGACGGGTTCGGCAGGCGGCCTTGAGGGCGTCGGCGACCAGTTCGGTTCGCAGGTGGTCGGCGGTGGCCCAGCCGACGACGCGCCGCGAAGCGATGTCGATGACAGTGGCCAGATAGAGCCAGCCCTCGTCGGTGGCAATGTAAGTGATGTCGCCGCACCAGCGGGTGTCGACCGCTGCCGGGTCGGGCCGGAAGTCGCGAAGGACCAGGTCAGGACGGGTTGCCGCGTGCGGGTCGGTGATGGTGGTGCGATGGCGTCGCCTGCGGTGCCGGCCGGCGAGGCCGGCTTGCCGCATCAGGCGGGCCACCCGCCTGCGACCGCAGTCGGCACCCTCGCGTTTGAGGACGGCATGGACGCGCGGAGACCCGTAGGTTCCGCGTGATTGCCGGTGCACGGTGGTGATCCGCTCGGTCAGCTCAGCGTCTCGCGCCGCGCGGGGACCGAGGGCGCCGGCACGGCGGTCGTAGTAGGCGGTTCGGGAGACCTTCAAGAGTTCACACGCCCGTTTGACGCTGTGACCTGCAGTTTTCTCCGCCTCGATGAACGCGTCCACGTTCACCGGGTCTCCGTCGCGAAGAAAGCCGTCGCACGCTTGAGGACCTCTACGTCCTCCCGCAGCCTGCGGTTCTCGCGCCGGAGCGCGGCCAGCTCCTCGCGCTCGCTGCTGGTCAGGCCGTCCCGGTCGCCCGCGTCGACCTCGGCCTGCCTCACCCAGCCCCGCACCGCGGTCTCGGTCAGATCGAAGTCCTTGGCGACCTGACCGACCGAACGGTCACCACGCCGGCACAGACCGACGATCTCGGCCTTGAACTCCGCCGTGAACGAGCGCCGAGGACGCACCTTCTTCTTCCCCATGCTCTCCATGATGAACATCATCCTTCCGGGGCCCAAGCCCCTGATCTCGGATGTCCGTCAAAGCGGAGCAAGCCCACCTCACCCCAGGTGCTGGGATCGCCGAAGACGAACTCGCCGCCGTGCTTGGGCGGACGGCCGCCCTGCGGCGGGCAGATCCACGGCACCGGCACAGGCTTGCGCATCACCCGGTCCGAGCGGAGCCGCCCCAGAACCTCCACGGGCAGGTCGGCCAGGAGGTGGGCGATGCGGGGCGCATCGTAGCCCGCGTCCAGCACGACCAGGATGCTTGGGTCGCCGGCCCTCCACTGTCCGGCGTCCAGCAGGCGTCGGACGACGTCGCGGACCTGTTCGGCGGTGACCGCAGCCACATCGGCGCCAGGCTCCAACCGGATGGCGTCCAACAGCGCGGTCCACGAAGTCCGGCCGGTCTCCAGAGCGGCGATGATCGAGTACGGCCAGCCGGGCACCATCTGGTGCTTGCCCAGGCCCCGGCCGAAGGTGTGACAGAAGGAGCGGTCCGACGAGGTGTCGGCGTCCGGCCGCAGCCACGGTGAGACGTCCACGGCCAACACCAGTCGGCCATCGCCGGCCCGGGGCAGTGGAACGCCGGCCAGTGCCCGCCGTAGCCGGGCAACATCGATCCGACCCTGGTTGATCCCGGAGTACAAGGCACCATGGCTCCTCCGGTGCTCAGGCGCGAGGGCCAGGTCCACCAGTGTGCGGACCGGCCCGTCGGTGCACAGCAGCGCGTCACACAGCTCGAACAGGACGTCGCTTCTGGAGACCAGGCACGCGTACAACTCCGACCGGAACTCCGCCATCACCGCGAGCGCGTCTCGTTGAACGCTGTGCTCGACCAGTCCCACGATCCCGGCCTCCGTGCTGCGTTGTCGCTGAGCACAGGATCGGACCACGGCCTCCCACACGTCCGATGAACCGGGGAAATGTCGACCAAGTTCGAGTCTCGTTCGACGGCAGACCATAAACGACAAGCTCACTGCCTGTTTCGTATCCCCTCCGTGGGGTGGGCGGAGGGCCTAGGCTGGGCCGGTGTCGAAGGGCTCCGAGAAAGCTGCGGAGAGGGCCTGTCGGGCTTGTGGTGACCGGCTTCGGCCGGATGCCAGGCCGGAGGCGGTGTTCTGCTCGGCGGCCTGTCGTTCCAGGCAGTGGCGGGTGGAGCGTCGGTTGCGCCGGCGTCTTGCCGCGGTGCAGGGCGGGGTCGGTGAGGGCGAATGCCGCGAGTGCGGGGCCCGCTGGATCGCGGGGGTGGACCGGCGATTCGCGGCCGTGTATTGCTCGCCGAAGTGCAAGGTGAGGGCTTGGCGGCGGCGGAACGATCCGTTCGCGGACCGGTCACAGTAACCGCAGCGCGAACGCATCAGTTGTCCAAGATTGGCCAGTTGCCGGACATTTGCGGTCTTTCATTGTGATCTCCCTCTTTGCGGTCTGACTCTCGGTAACGAGCGGGCTTTGTACCGTCACGGCAGGAAGACGGCCGTGCCAGGGCCCGCGCTGGGTGGTGACACACCATGCCCGAGGACAACGAGAAGATCGGAAGCGTCAGCCCGTCACGATACGAACAGATCGTGGCCGAGCTCCGCGAAGTCGTCGACCAGCACTCCCGCGGCCAGTTCACGATCGGTGACCGCGCCCTGGAGATCGAACCCTCCCGGCTCCGCGACGGGGCCCGGCCCGAGGCCGGATGGACCGTCAAGGAGTCGTTGACCCGGCTCGCCGAGGACATCGGCCTCAAGTACAGCACCGTCAACAACGCCCGCTGGGTCGCCGCCCGCTGGCCCGAGGAGCACCGCCAGAAGGGCGTCCCCTTCACCGTCTACCGGATCCTGGCGAGCATCGAGAACGAGACCGAGCGATTCACGCTCGTGAAACAGCCCCCGGCCGGCAAGCCCCGGTGGACCGCTGACGACGCGAGCCGCGTGCTCGGCTGGCAGGTCGAGAACCCGGTCTCCAAGCAGGAGAAGATCAGCGCGATCCACGCCCTGGCCCAGGACGAGGAAGTCGCCGCGGTGGTCACCACCGACCTGCTCCGCCGGCCCGCGGTCTCGGCGCACGTCACCGCCGAGGACCGGGTCAGGGTGGTCGAGGAGTTCACCCGCGACGAGACCATCGCCGCCACCGTGACCACCGGCCTGCTGCGACGCCCCGATGTCGCGTTCAGGGCCATGAGCGACGACACCGCCCGCCACCAGGTCAACCACGCCCAAGTCGAACGCGGCCGCCAGGCCCGCGAGCACTTCGAACGGACCAGCCCCGTCGCACCGGCGGTCAAACAGATCAACCGCACCGTCGAGTTCCTGGACCTGGTCACCGCCTGCCACTCCTTCGTCGCCGCCGCCGCCGGCCGGGCCGTCCCGGGCCTCCGGGACCGCCAGCTGACCGAGGACGAACAGGGCATCGTCCACCAGAACATCGCCAAGGTCAGGGGTCCATTGACTGAACTAACTCTTGCGTTTTAGCAGGTCAGAGCCTGTTTCTGCTAGCTTCCCGCCATGGTTGATCTGAACGATCCCGGGCGGGATCTGACACGTTTCCTGCTGCCCGAAGTAGGCCGGTTAGTCGAGACCGGCGAACCGCAGGAGCCCTACCGGCTGCTTGATCGGGCTGGTCTACCGGTCGTGCCGGTCACGTCGTTCTTCGCTGAGTTGCAGGCGGCCAGCAGGCCGGTGACCACGGTCCGGTCGTACGGCATGGATCTGCTCAGGTGGTACCGCTTCCTGTGGGCGGTCGACGTCGCCTGGGACCGGGCGACCCGCAGCGAGGCCCGGGACTTCTCCCGCTGGCTGCAACTCGCGGACAAGCCGGTCCGGATCCACTGGCGCCACCAACGCCAGGGCACCACCATCCCCAGGCCGAGCGGAGCGAAGCGGGCCGAGCCAGGGGCACCGAATCCGGTGACGGGCAAGCCGACGCCGGGCCGGAAGTACGCACCGACCACCCGCGCACACAGCGAGACCGTGCTGCGGTCCTTCTACGAATTCCACCTCGAAGAGGGCACCGGGCCGATCATCAACCCCTTCCCGTTGGACCGCTTCCGGCGAGGCCGGGCCAATGCCCACCACAACCCGATGGAACCGTTCAGGCATGAAGGGAAGGGCCGCTACCGGCCGCGCGTGTCCAAGCAGCTCCCGCGTCACATCCCGGACGAGATGTTCAACGCGCTGTTCGCCGCGTTGAAGTACAACCGCGACCGTGCCCTGCTCTCAGCCTTGATGCCGATCCCGAATTTTCCTCAGAGCTACTCTTCGCCCCAGTTGGTTCACGGAGTGAACCAACTGGGGAACGTGGGGAGCGGAGAGCCGGCGTGACGTGGCTGCTCTTCGAGTGGTGTCAGAGCTGTGGGGGATGATCGGGCCATGCTGCAAGCGAGAGACGAGCACGGTCGTCAGGTGAGGAGTCCGGGGCCCACTGCCTTGAGCCGGCTGGTGGCGAACCTCGGCCGGGGCAACGCCTTCGTGATCGTCGAGCGAGTCGACGATGAGGCGACCGGCGATTGGTATGTGCAGGTGTGGCTGAGGGATGACAACACCTATCGGCTGGAGTTCCGTGACGGGACGGCGGCAGAGCACTACCAGACCCGGACGATCTCCCAGGAGAAGGTGATCGTCGCCCTGAGCGGCTGGGCCAAGGGGCGCCCGGATTGGAAGGACGCCTTCATGTGGAACAACATCGGTGCCTCGTTCGGAATCGCCGACTGACCCTGCCGCCGCCTGGGGCCGACAAGGTCAGTGACGTGCAGGCGCTCAGCTGCGACGCATGGGGATGACGTCGGGACTTGCTGCGGGGATGGTGGGCCGCGCGGCCTCGGGGGTAGCGAGAAGCGCGACGATGGTGACGGGTTTGTCGCAGTGCGGGCAGTTGCGGATGGCAGTGGGCGCCAAGAATGTGGGTGCGGGTGACTGCCGCGTGACCACCGCGGTTTCCGCTGTATTGATGGCTTCGTCGCGTTCACGGCGTCGTCGCCTGGCTGCTTCGGCTTTGCAGCGCGGGGTGCAGTAGGTGTGTCGGGTTGCCTGGGGGTTGACCTGGAACTGGGTCCAGCAGATGGGGCAGGCCCGGAGCTCAACCAGCACGTCCGGTCACCCCTTTGCGGAGGTTGTCGGAGTGGGACTGGTGCGAGCGGAGCCGGTAGGAAGGTCCGTCGATTCCGACTACGGCGGCGCGGTGAAGGAGTCGGTCGAGCATTGCGGCGACGGTCGCGTCGCCGAAGGCGCCTGCCCAATCATCTGGGGCTGGCACTTGTTCGTTGGGGTGCATACGCCCTGTGACCCGACTGTTTCTGGGTCCTGGGCGTCTCTTTGATTGTCTTGCTGACAGCGCGGTTTTGTAGGCGCTACCTTCATTCGTCAGGTGCGAGTGAGGTTCCCCCGTTGCGCGGGAGGTGTTGACTAGCTGGTCGGGGCGGGTTGACGTGGTTTCAGGTTCACTGGTTCGGTCGCTGCCTGGTTGGCG
>NZ_JBFAJR010000048.1:0-43945 GCF_040655295.1 Streptomyces sp. NPDC050448
CTCACCACCGGGCTCGACCCGCGAGCCCGCCGCGACACCTGGGAGCTGATCGAGGACGTCCGCCACAGCGGCGTCACCGTCCTCCTCGTCACGCAAGTCGGGGTGGCGCCTGCCGGGTGATGTTGCCGTGGGCAGCAGCAGTGCCGCAGCCTGCGCTCCCGGAACGCGGGCGGCCCAGCGACCGCGGTCTGCCACGCGCCCCGCCAGAAAGACTCGGGAGGACGGGCCGGGGCGTGGTCAGGCTGCCGCACCGTGCAGCAGGATCGACGTGATGAAGTCCGGGGCCTGGCGGGGGCCCATTTCGCCTTCGAGTGTCAGCTCCCATGCGGTCTCTGCCAGGCCGCAGAAGGTCGAGGCCAGCCAGGTGGCCGGCATGTCCTTGCGCAGCAGGCCGGCATCCTGGCCGCGCTTGATGAGCTTGACGGTCCGGGTGAAGATTTTCTCGGCCCGCATGCTGGCCTCGGCACACCCAGGACGTCGGGCTCGACGTAGACGAGGTTCCACAGCTGGGCGAACGGCGGGTAGTCGGCGACGAGCGAGGCCAGGACCTGCTCCATCGGGCGGGTGTCGGCCTCAGCTCGGGTCAGGGCCCGGTCGCAGTCGTCGAGGATCTTCCCGGCCATCGCCTGCACCAGGTCCTGGCGGGTGGGGAAGATGCGGACCAGGTCGCCCGGCTGATGCCCACGCCTCGGGCGATGACCTGCATCGAGGCCCCGCGGTCCCTGGCGAGGATCGGGATGGCCGCCTCCAAATACTTCCACCGCGTCGGTACGCATCGTCGCACCTAACCCCCAATGCCTCGTTTGACACATCGATGTATCAAAGTATCCTCTGCTGTATCGGCCTCATTGCAGTGAAGGGGCGGGTTGCTGCTGGTCGGCGCCCATATGGCGGAGGCCTGTTGGGACGGCGAGCGGTGCCCGCCAGGGTGCAGGAGGCCGTCCCGCACCACGGGGTACCCCTTGAAGCCCCCGCCGGCTTCCCCACCCACGGGCTGCCCGCCGAGTGCAACGGAGCGTTCGGCGGCAGGCTCGTATCAGCCTGTGTCAGATAGCAGATCGGTCAACAGCCATGACGATGTATCGCAGACGCTTCCTGCAGAGCGTGGGCCTGGGACTGCCCAGCCTCGCCCTGCTCTCCTCCCTCTCCGCCTGCGACGACAACGGTGATGAGACCGGGGCGGAGGACCCGTCCGGGCGCAAGAAGGTGATTGTCGTCGGCGCCGGGATCAGCGGGCTCGCCGCCGCCCGCTACCTGGCCGACAAGGGGCAGGACGTGTCGGTGCTCGAGGCACGCGACCGAATCGGGGGGCGCATCTGGACCAGCCAGAAGTGGTCCGGCGTGCCGCTCGATCTCGGCGCGTCCTGGATCCACGGGATCGACGGCAATCCGATCACCGATCTGGCCAAGAAGGCCGGCGCGAAGACGGTGGCGACCGACCTCGACAACGCCACCGAATATCTGGCCGGCGGCCAGGAAATCGAAGGTGCCCAGGCGCAGGCTTTCGCCCACTGGCGGGAGGCCACCGCCAACGCGCTGACCTCCTTCCAGAAGAAGGACGACGAGGACGCCTCGGTCCGCAGCGTCGTCCAGAACGCGCTGGGCTGGTCCAAGCTCTCGGACAGCGACAAGACCCTTGTCTCCTGGGCCCTGAACGACTACGAGCACGAGTACTCGGGCAGCGTCGATGAGATGTCGGGCCTGTACTTCGACGACGACGCCAAGATCAAGGGCAAGGACGTACTGTTCCCGGGCGGCTACGGCGCCGTCACCGATTACCTGGCCAAGGGGCTGTCCGTGCAGACCGGGCAGGTCGTCAAGCAGATCGACTGGAGCTCTGGCGGTGTGGCGGTCACCACCGGCAAGGGCACCTTCCGGGCCGACCACGTGGTGGTCACGCTGCCGCTGGGTGTCCTGCAGAGCGGGGCTGTCAAGTTCGGCCCCGGCCTGCCCCAGGACAAGCTCACCGCCGTCGGCAAACTCGGCATGGGTGTGCTCAACAAGTGCTACCTGCGCTTCCCCAAGGTGTTCTGGGCGAACACCGACTGGCTGGAGTACGTGCCGAACCTGAACAAGTACGGCCAGTGGGCGCAGTGGATCAACGTCGCCCGCCCCACCGGCCAGCCGGTGCTGCTCGGCTTCAACGCCGCCGACTTCGGCCGCACGATCGAGAGCTGGAGCGACACCCGGATCGTCGACAGCGCCATGAGCACCCTGAAGACCCTCTACGGCAGCGACATCCCCGCGCCGACGGACTACCAGATCACCCGCTGGGCCTCCGACCCGTACGCGCACGGCTCGTACTCGTTCACCAAGCTCGGCGCCACGTCCGACATGCGCGACCAGCTCGCGGCCACCGTGGACGGCCGGGTGCACTTCGCCGGCGAAGCGACGGACCGCAAGGACTACGCCACCGTCCACGGCGCCTACCGGTCGGGCCTCCGCGCGGCCAAGGAGATCGCCGGCTGAACCAGCCGACCCTGCGGGGACGGAACACCGGATCGTTCCCCCGCCGTGCAGGCGGCGGGGGAGCACGACCGGGGTTCGTCCACCAGGACCCGCGCCGGGGCGACCCCCGACGCCCGCGGGAGGGCAGCCCCCGTCGGTGCTTACCCCCGAACGCACCGGCGGGGCGTGCGGGCGGGCACCCCGCAGCCCGAACGAGCCCCCCTTGACCGGCTGCTACCCCGACGGCCATCACCGCTGGGGTCGGGCCCCGTTCGGCCGGTCGCGCTGGGGAAAGCCGCCGCACCGCGCCCCGTCTCCACCGCACGACCCGCTGGGAGCCAGCATGACCGCACCGCGCTTCGACACCCCCATGCCCTCGGCCTTCCAGGAACTCGCCCCGGACGACCCGAGCGAAGTCGGCGGCTACCGCCTCCGCGCGCGGCTCGGCGCGGGCGGCATGGGTCGCGTCTACCTCGCCCACACCCCCGGCGGACGCCCGGTCGCGCTCAAAGTGGTCCGGCCCGAACTCGCCGAGGACCCCGAGTTTCGCCACCGCTTCGCCCAGGAAGTCGCCAGCGCCCGCCGTATCCACGGCCTCTACACCGCCCAGGTCGTCGACTCCGGCACCGATGCCACCACCCCCTGGCTCGCCACCACGTACGTGCCCGGCCCCTCCCTCCAGCAGGTCGTCCACCGCCACGGCCCACTGCCCGAACGCACCGTCCTGCTCCTGCTCGCCGGCATCGCCGAGGCCCTGCAGGCCATCCACGCCGCGGGCGTCGTCCACCGCGACCTCAAGCCCGGCAACGTCCTCATCGCCGCCGACGGCCCCCGCGTCATCGACTTCGGCATCGCCCGCGCCGCCGACGCCAGCCCGCTCACCGGGACCGGCCTGCGCATCGGCTCGCCCGGCTTCATGGCCCCCGAACAGGCCCTCGGACTGCCCGCCACGGCGGCCACCGACGTCTTCGCCCTGGGCGCCCTCATCGCCTGCACAGGCTCCGGCATGCCCCCCTTCGGCGACGGCCCCGAGCCCATCTCCCTCTACCGGGCGGTCCACGAGGAACCCGACCTCTCCCACCTTCCGTACGGCCTGCACGAGCTGGTCCGGTACTGCTTGGCCAAGAACCCCGAGGACCGGCCCGGCACGGCCTGGCTGATCGAGGCCGCCCGCCGTCATCCCGCCACCGGCGGCGAACTCCGCTTCTCCGACGGCTGGCTGCCCCAGCAGGTCGGCAGCGAACTCCACCGCCACACCGACCTGCCGACCACGCCGGCCCCGCCCGCCACCGTCCTTGACCCGGCCCCGGCCCCGGTTCCGGCTGACGTCCCGACCGCCCGTGCCATGCCCGCCCCGGCACCCACTCGCCCGGAGCCTGCCCCCACCACCGGACGAAGAGCGGCAACCACCACACGCCGAAGCGCCCGCACCGCGCTCCTGACGACCGCAGCCCTCCTCACCGGCGCCGCGGCGGCAGCCTTCCTCCTGCTCAACGCCGACTACCTCGACGACCCCGGCGACCCCGGCGACCAGGACACCACCGCCACCAGCCTCCCCTCGTCCACCGGTACGACGCCCACCCCGTCCTCCGCATCCTCGCGGCCGACCACGACCCCCGACTACACCGTCCCCTACACCAACCTCGAACTCACCTCCCCCGACTCCGACTACGAGATCGACCTCAGGACCGGGAAGGTGAGCCGGGAAACCCCCGCCTGGTACCTGGGCCGCGAGACCGGCGAGTTCTACATCCCCGACGACAGCACCGCCTACATCCCACCGGCCGGCACCCCCACCCTCCCCGACTGCCTCAAGGGCCTCGACACCCAGCCCACCTCCGCCCTGCCCTTCACCACCCTGCGCGCGGGCCGCAGCTTCTGCGTCCGGGCCTACGGCGGCCGGGACATCGCCATCATCCGCATCCTCAATAACCCTTCCGACGACGGCCCGGTCAAGCTCTCCGTCACCTACTACCACCGCACCACCTGACCCACCCGCCCCTCTGAAAGGGCACCTGAACGAGAACCGCCTGGGACCGTACCGGCACCGGCGAGTGCCACCTGACCACGAGCGGCCGGATCGGCCTGACCGCACCGCCGGGGTGATCGCCGCCAGGCCGTGATTTCAACGGCTCGACCTCGCGTCGTGGCACGTCACGGCAGCGTCGACCAGCCCAGCCCCGGTCGCCTGCGGAGGTTCATCCAAGCGTAGGTCGCCACCAGAGGCCATCACGACGCTCCGCGCGACCCGAGCCCCGGCCCGGCCGACCACGAGCCGCCCGATCAAACCCAGCTCCGACGCCGATCGCCCACCGCATCGGCAGCCACGCCCACCAAGGATCCATGCATCCGCGATTTCTGTTACCCAACCGCACGTCGCAGGGTCTCCGATCACGTACGGCAAAACCAGAAGTGATCGAGGGAGCATGGAGATGACACGCACAGTGGTGGACGCGGAGCTGGTCGCGGCGGCTCGGGACGGATCGCAGGAGGCGCTGGACGAACTGGTGGGCCAGTACCTGCCGCTCGTCTACAACATCGTCGGCCGGGCTCTGCCGAGAAGCTCGGACGTGGACGACGTCGTGCAGGAAACGATGCTGCGCGTCGTCCGGGGCCTGTCCGGACTTCGGGACGAGCACGCGTTCCGGTCCTGGCTGGCCGCAGTGACGATGAACCAGATCCGCAGGCACCGCCAGTCGCGCCCCGCTCCGCCGGGTGCCCTGAACGAACTCGCGGACGTGGCCGACCCGGGTGCGGACTTCGCGGATCTGACGCTGACCGAGCTGGGCCTGTCCGGGCAACGGCGGGAGACCGTCGAGGCGACCCGATGGCTGGACGAGGACGACCGGGAGCTGCTCTCGCTGTGGTGGTTGGTCGCCACGGGTCATCTGACACGGGCCGAGCTGGTGGCCGCGATCGGCCTGGACTCCCACCACGTGACGGTCCGCGTGGGCCGGATGAAGGCACAGCTCGACACCGCGCGCGTGCTGGTGCGCGCGGTGGCCGTGGTTCCCCGCTGCGCCGAACTGGCCCAGATCATGCAGCCCTGGGACGGCCGCCCGGGCACGCTGTGGCGCAAGCGGCTGGCCCGGCACGCACGCGGGTGCCGGTACTGCGGCAGCCTGGGCGCGGATCTGGTCCCGGCGGAGCGCCTGCTGGTGAATCTCGCCTTGGTCCCGCTGCCGTTCGGCCACCAGGCGTTCGTCCTCGCGGGCTCTGCGGGGAGCGCCACCCCCACGGCGGCTGCGTCGATACGCACCGGGCCGGTGTCTCATCGACGTGTCCGCGCTCACGGGCAGGGGGGAAGGCCCCGGTTCGGGCCGTTCACCGGCAAGCCGCTGCTGGCGGCGGCCACGCTCGTGGTCACCGCCGCGGCAGCGGTGGGCGCTGGGACGCTGGCTCTGGGCCCCGACGGCGGGACCCCGACGGGGGGCCGGCAGCCCGTCCCCGCGGCGGCGGGCGCCGACAACAGCGTCCATGCGTCCTCCGCCGAGACGGCGACCGCGTCAGCGCCAACATCCTCGCCGAGCGTGACCGGCAAGCCCTCCCCCGCCAGCCCCACCGCGGCACCCACGCACGCGGCGAACCCGCCCACACCCAGCCCCACCGCCGCCCCCGCGCACACGGACCCGCCCGCCCTCAGTCCCGAAGCGGCGGCCGCGGCGCAGGTCTTCGCCGTCATCAACCAGGCCCGCGCGGCCCAGAGCCTGCCCCCACTCCAGCTCAGCACCGGCCTGGAGGCGAGCGCTGGTGCGCACAACCAGACCATGGCCGCGGGCTGTGGCCTGCAGCACCAGTGTCCGGGCGAGGCCGGGCTCAGTGACCGGTATACCGCGGCCGGCGTCAACAAGTGGGCAGGCGGGGGCGAGAACATCGGCACTGGCGGGCCCGTCGCGAACACCGCGGCCGGCATCACCAACATGGCTGCCGGCCTGACCAAGGGGATGCTCGCCGAACAACCACCCAACGACGGCCACCGCCAGACCATCCTCAATCCGGGTTTCCACCACATCGGCATCGCGGTGGTGCGCGACAGGTCGGGCGTTGTCTGGCTGACCCAGGACTTCTCCGGCTGACACTGCGCCAGGGCGTGCCGGGCGGGTCGGCCGGTGGCCATGGTGTGGCCGGCCGTCACTCACAGGCCCTCGCGCGGGATGCTGATCGCGCCTCGTAGTGATCATCCGGGTCGCGTTCGAGAAGGACAGACGGCACTGGCGGACAAAGCCTTCAGGGCCCTCGGCGGGGTGGCTGCTCATTCACAGGAACATCCCAACTCCCCTCAGGGAAGCCCATTTTACGCCGCGATCCGGCCATGCCAGGCTCAGGCGGACAGCAGCGGCACGTTGGTGAAGCGGCCTGCGGGGGTGCGGTGCAGGCAGCCCCGGCCCGCCAGGCGCTTGAGCTTGTCGCGCACCGGCTCGACCTGCCGGGCGTGGTGCCCCTGCCGAGTTCGATGGTCGGCGGGCAACGCGCTCGTGTCCATGCCCTGTTCCCGGTGAGGGACGAGCAGCATCCCGCCCGCCCCAGGCGCTGGTGACCCGTTCCAACTCGGCGGCCATCTCCAGGTCGTCGGTGTGCCCGGCGCGCGGAGCGTCGGCGAACTGCCCGAACACCACCTCAGCCGTCGCCAGTCGCGCGACTTGGGCATCGAGATCGGCGAGCTCCTTGCGCGGCTTCAGCGCGGTCGGCCTGGCGACTTCGCGTCCTCGGCCGCCGTCGGCCTGCTGTGGACACTGCTGAGCCCCCCGGGCATTCGCCTACGCCGCCGCGTGCGTGGACCGGCGCCTCCGCCCTGGCAATGTACGTGCTGCACTCAAGGCGGTAGAAGTCCGGCAAGCCGTCTGACCAAGGCCCTTGACGGAAGCCCGGCAGGAACTCATCGGTGAGCGAGAGCAACGGCACCCCGTTTCCACGGCCGAGACATGCGCCGGGACGGCCCCGCACGCGTGCCCTTTCAGTAGACCCTGTTGGCCATTCATCGCCCTTGCCTTCGAGTGATCCCAGCGCGCCGTCGAGGGGACTGATCGACCTACACCACTTTGGAGTGAACCGCTCCGCCGACACGTCCGCGTGCAACCTGTCTCATTTCACTGCGGGTACGCGAGGCCACCGAGATCCTTGAAGAGCCCTACCGCTCCGCACGTATCAAAAGGAGTTGCCCCATGACCACGCCGTCCACCACCACAACTCGTACGGGGCGCTGTCAGTGCCGGGAGATCCAGTTCGAGGTCTCCGGAGACGCTGACTACGTCCATACCTGCAGCTGTGAGCACTGTCAGGACCTGTCCGGTGGCCCGATGATGTCCTGGGTCTCCTTTCCCCTGGACAGTCTGAAGTGGACCGGTGCGAGGGGCGAGCCGGCCTGGCACTACACCTGGCCGGACTCCCGCCGGGGCTTCTGTCCGAAGTGCGGGAGCCAGCTGTGCGCGCTGGATGACGGCGCGGACAGCATCGCGATCACGCTGTCGGCGCTGGGTAACCCCGCCGATCTGGTCCCGGTCAACCAGAGCTGCCGCGACTCCGCAGTGCCGTGGCTCGCCCAGGTTCCCGACACCCGCCCCAGCTGACGCACGGGCCCGGGCACGAAAGACGCCGCCCTCGCCGCTGCCTCCACGCTGGACGCCGCGCACCCTGCCGATCGGAGACATGTTGACCATGTTCGACTCGTTGGCCGCCGAGTATCGGCAGCACGCCCAGGACGGCGTGCTGTACGAGGAGTGCCTCTTCACCGTGCTCCTCGCCCGCCGGGCCGGAGCCGAGCGGTGAGCGGCGGTGTGCGGCACACCGTGCCGATCGACGTCCACCTCATCCTGCGAAGGGAGGGTGCGGACGGCCCGGAGGTACTGCTGTCGCGGCGTGCCGGACCCGTCTACGCGAGCGGGCTCTACCACTGCCCGTCGGGGCATCTCGATCCCGGCGAGGACATTGTCACGGCGGTGATCAGGGAGGCGCGGGAGGAGACCGGTGTCGTCATCGACGCGCAGGACGTCACCGTGGCCGTCACGGTCCATCACCGTCCGCCGGTCGGCGCGGGCTCCAGGATCGGGGTGTTCTTCGAGGTCCGGCGATGGTCTGGAACACCTCGGATCATGGAGCCGGACCTGTGCGACGCGATGGACTGGTTTCCGCTGGAGGGCGGGCTCCCTGAGCAGGTGGTGGCATACTGCCGGGCCGGCCTGGACGCCTACCGCGCCCATCTGCCGGCCGCCGTGCACTTCCAGGAGCCCGACGACCCCATCCACCACGCTCCCGACCGTCCCGAGCGAACCCTCCTCCTGCCCGGCCCGCCCACCGGCGGGCCTGGACTGCCGTACGGGTTACGGGTGTTCGCGGAGAAGGCGGTGGGCCGGATCGCGGACGTCCGGGAGGTGTCCTGGGTGCGGACCGGAAGCAGGGTTTGGCAGGTCACCGGGGCTGGCGGCGGCACCTGGTACCTCAAGCGGCACCGTGGTCCGAAGTTCCACGCCCGTGAAGTCGCCGCTCTGAGAACATGGACGCCCGAGCTCGGCGCGCACGCCCCGCGCCTCATCGCGGCAGATCCCGGCGCGCTGGCCGTCGTCATCACCGCACTCGCTGGACTGCCCGTGCACGGCATGGTCATGGACCCGGCCGACGAAGCACAGCTCCAGTACGGGTTGGGAGCCCTGGCGGCCCTCCTGCACCACGCCGCCCCCGCACACCCCGCCGGGCCGTTGCCCTCGCTGGGCAAGCTGGATCGGCATCTGAAGTCGGCCGCCCCGCATCTGGCCGATGGTGACGAAGACCTGGTCCGCGCCCTGGCCCGCATGTACAACGTTCTCCCTCACGTGGCCGCTGTGCCCACGCATGGAGATCTGCAGTACCGCAACGTCCTGCTGACCGGGAGCGGCGAGGTGCAGCTGCTGGACTTCGAACGTGCCGAGTACGCCGCCGCCACCCGCGACCTGGTGCGCCTGAGCGACACCTGGACCGGCCGGGACGACCTGAGGACTGCCTTCCTCCGGGGGTACGGCAGGGGTCTCACACCCGAAGACGAGCTCCGCCTGGACTGCGAGGCGGCCTTCGACGCCGTATCCGGGATCGCCTACGGCATGTCGCACCAGGACCCCGAGGTCACCGAGCGCGGACACCGCACCCTGTTGCGCCTCCACGCCGCCCACCGCCCGTAGTTACCGGTTTTGCCCTACCGTCCCCCGCTCTTGAGGAAGGAGCACGGCATGTCCCAGGCCCGCATGGCCACCCCCGCCGACGCCGGCGAGATCGCCCGGCTGCGCTCGGAGCTGATCTTGTCCGAACCCCTCGACGAGACCTGGCTGAAGGTCTGCGCCGACCAGCTCACCACTCGCCTCCAGCCAGCAGGCGACGCCCGCGCGTACGTGGTCGATGCCCCGGGAGGGCGCCTGGCCACGTGCGCGCTCGGACTCATCCACCCGGTCCTGCCCGCCCCGAAGTACCCCAAGGGCTTGGCGGTGCGCATTCACGCGGTGGCGACCGAGCCCGCCCACCGGCGACACGGTTACGCGCGCGCCGCCTTGGCCGCGCTGCTGGCCCATCTGGAACGCGACGGGGTCACCCTGTACGAGTTGTACGCGAGCGAGGGCTCCGCCCCGCTCTACGAAGGACTCGGCTTCTCGAGCGATCCGGCGCTGATGAGGATGACCCGGTTCCCCGCCCTGACGGACGGGAGCACCTCGTGAGCCAGACGTGGCTGCCGCCGGAGGAGTTCGCTGCGAAGCTCCCCAAGGCCACCGTTTTCGGGGCGATCTTCTTCACCGACGAAGCCGACCGTCCCGTCCACCTCCACGCCACCTACACCACCACCCACCCGTGGCAGTGGCCCGGCGGAATCTCGGAGGCCGGCGAGCGGCCGTGGCAGACAGCGGTCCGCGAATGCCGGGAGGAGACCGGGCTGTGCATGCCTGGGCCGCCGCGTCTTCTCGCGGCCGTCTTCGGGCTGCCCGGCGCCGCATGGCCATTGAACACCGTGGGCTTCGTCTTCGACGGTGGCCGGCTCACGGCGGCGCAGCTCGAAGGGATCGTGCTCGATCCGGCCGAGCACGACGAGGTGCGGGCTCTGCCGGTAGCCGGCTGGGAGCCGCTCATGCCCGGACGGGACTACGCGCGCCTCCACGCAGTGATGGCGGCCCGGGAGTCGGGCGTGCCCGTGTACTTCGACGCGTGGGACTGGGAGGCGTAAATGAGCATCGTGCTGATGTCCGACCCGAAGGTGGCCGCGATCCCCGTGGCCGACAACGGGGATCGGCTGACCGACATCCGCGCCGACGGGCATTTTCCTGGTCGACGGGCGCCGCTGCGATGCGGCGGGCGCTTTCGCCCTGCTCCGGTCCGGCGTCGCGGACCGTCTCCTGCACGCCCAGGAGCTACTGCCGGACGGGCTGCACCTCCTGATCGTCGAGGGGTACCGGCCGCCGGACCTGCAGAAGCAGTACTTCCGGCAGTACACGGACCAGCTCCGCGCGGCCTACCCGGCCTGGACCGAGGAAGAGCTCCGGGCCGGGGCGAGCCGGTACGTGTCTCCGCCGGAGATCGCCCCGCACAGCGCGGGCGCGGCCGTCGACCTGACCCTCGTCGACGCGGACGGCACCGAGCTGGACATGGGCACCCGCGTCAACGCGACCCCCGAGGAGAGCGCGGGCGCCTGCTACACGCTCGCCGAGAACATCACACCTCAGGCCCGGCTCAACCGCACCGTCCTCAGCGGCGCCCTCACCACTGCGGGTTTCGTGAACTATGCGACGGAATGGTGGCATTTCAGCTTCGGAGACCGGTACTGGGCTCTGATGTCGGGCCGTCCGGCCGCCCTGTACGGGCCGACCGTCCCGCACCCGGCCTGACGTCCTGAACACCCACTGAAGGAGCACCCCGCCCATGAGCAACCCGCCCACCATGCAGGCATGGCACGACCACTACGACCGCGGCCGTGACTTCAAGCCGCTGACCGACGACGAGAAAGCCGTCCTCCAACAGCACCTGCCGCTCCCCGAGGACGACGATGGCGCCCGGGCACTGGATGTGGCCTGCGGGACCGGCGAGGTGGCCCGCCTGCTGGCCGCAGCCGGGTACCGGGTCGACGCGGTGGACTGGGCCGACGCCGCCCTCGACCGCGCCGAAGCCACGAAGGCGGACGCGATCAGCTATCACCGGCTCGACGTCACCGGCGGTGACCTCGCCTCCCTCGCCCCTGAGGGCGGCGGATACCGGGTCATCAGCATGCGCCGGGTCTTGGCCCACCTGCCCGACCGGACTCGCACCGTCGCCGAGCTCGCCGCCCTCCTCGACCCCGACGGCACCCTGTGCGTGATCACCCCGCACGCCGACCGGTACCCGGCGAAGCTGCGCGGGATCTGTCTGGACGACGCCGAGATCGACTTGCTGTGCGACGCCTGGGAACACGCCGAGCACATTGAGGCTGGCGAGTCCACGGTCCTGCTGCTGCGCGGCCCGAAGGCCGGGGCCGTCGTCTACGGGGAGAAGCGGACACCGAAGCCGGTCGCGATGGCGGGTGTCGCGGTCGTTGTCACCAACGCCCGGGGGCAGCTTCTCCTGGGCTGGAACAAGGCGCGCACCATGTGGGAGCTGCCGGCCGGGAAAGTCGAGCCGGGAGAGCCCTTCCAGGTCACGGCGGTTCGGGAGCTGGAGGAGGAGTCCGGGCTCGTGGCCCGTGCGGATGCGGTGTTGCTGCTGGGCACCCTGTGCGACGCCACGGTCGGGGGGTTCACCCGCGTCACCGAGGTCGCCCGGATCACCGACTTCACCGGCGAGCCGACGGTGCGGGAGCCCGACCTGTCCCGATGGGAGTGGCACAACCTGTCCGACCTGCGGAGCCTGCCGCAACCGCTGTTCACGGCCAGCGCCCAGGCCGTGAACGTCGCCTGGCCCGGGCTGCTGCCCAACGTCCCGGCCGCGCACCACACCCCCCGGCCCGCCGGAGACATTGCGCTCGGGTTCGGGGAGCCGCCGAGCGCCCTTCGGCTGCGCGAGCAGCGCGTACGCGATTTGGTCGACGCCAGATGGGCCGACACCGAGGAACTCCGGCGGGCTTTCGCGGCTGTGCCCCGGCACGCCTTCCTGCCCGAGCAGCCCCTTCACCGGGCGTACGCGAACGAGGCCGTGGCGACTGTCTTCGACGAGGCGACGGGCCGGTCGATGAGCTCGGTGTCCCAGCCCGAGATGCAGGCTGTCATGCTCCGTGAGGCCGGTCTGCGGCCTGGTGACCGGGTCCTGGAGATCGGGGGTGGCGGCTACAACGCGTGCCTGATCGCCGAACTCGTCGGCCCGACCGGGTCGGTGCTCTGCGTGGAGATCGACCCCTACGTGCACGCCCGCACCGTACGGTTCCTGGCCGAGACCGGATACGGGGACCGCGTCCGGGCCATCCTCGGCGACGGGACCCGCGGAGCCCCTGGCCCGGTCGTACCGGCTGGAGGCTTCGACGCGATCCTCGTGACCGTCGGCTCCAACGACATCCCGGTGGCGTGGCGCGACCAGCTCGCCGAAGGCCGAAGCCTGGTGGTGCCGTTGCGGATCGGCGGGTTCACCCGTGCCGTCGGGCTCCGCAAGCAAGCCGGCACGCTGACTTCGTCCTGGGTCAGTGTCTGTGGTTTCGTTTCGATGCAGGGTGACGGCCGGTGGGATGAGACGCCGGACCCGATCGGCGAGAGCGGCTACGGGATCCGCTGGGAGGACACCGCCCCGGCCCCCCTCGACGGCCTGGAGCGGGCCCTCACCGCTGCGGGGACCGACGTGTGGACCGGGGTAACCGTCGTCGAGAACGAGTCCTTTGAACACCTCCAGCTGTGGCTGGCGACTTCTGTGCCCGGGTTCTGCCGCCTGACGGGAGACCGTGAGCAGCCCGGCCCGGTCCAGTTGCCGAAGAGCATGGACGCCATGGCGATGGTGTCCGGCGGGTCCCTGGCCTGTGTGGTGGGCGAGCGCCTCGAACAGCAGGAGGAGCACGGCGGGACGCCCACGTGGGAGTTCCGCGTCCAGGGATTCGGACCTGACGGAAAGACCGCCGCCGACACGATGGCCGATGCCGTCCGTGCGTGGGACCGGAACCTGCGCGGACGCGCCGCCCCCGCGCTGACCGTCCTGCCCGCGGACACGCCCGACAGCTTCCTCCCCGACGGCGATGTCATCGAGAAGCGGTGGGTGCGCATCGTGACCAGCTGGCCCGGGCGTGACGGCGCCGCCAGGCGAGGCGTTGGGCAGGGTGCGGCAGAGGAAGGGGCCATCACACGGTGATCATCTGGGTCAACGGGGCGTCCGGCGCCGGGAAGTCGACGTTGGCCGCCGGGCTTCGTGCGGCGCTGAGCGGATCGGTCGTGACGAACCCTGAGGACGTCGGCACGCTCCTTCGTCAGAGCCTGGCCGGCCACCCCCGCAGGATGCGCGACTACCAGGACTATCCCGCCTGGCGGCGCCTGAGCGTCCAGTTCATCGCCGAGGTCCACCAGCTCACCAAGGGCCCCGTCATCGTCCCGATGTCCGTCCTCGACCAGACCTACGTGAGGGAGATGTTCGGGCCTCTCGCCGAGCTGGGGACTCCCTTCCACCATGTGGTGCTCCACGCCAGCCCTGATCCGCTCGAAGCCCGGATCGCAGCCAGCTGGGAGTACCCGGGCGATAGGGAGCGCAGCGAGGCTGTCCGTGCCCACCGGCGACGGCGTGCCACCGACTACCAAGAGGCCGCGGCCACTTGGCTTCCCGGCACCGCGTCGCAGGTCATCGACACCAGCCACCTCACCTCCGAGCAGACCCTCCAGGCCGTACTCACCCGCCTCCCGCTTTCTCCCTGACCCGTCGTGACCAGACCGGAGATCCGCACCGTGACCAGCCCTGTAACCTCCCGTACTGTCCGGCTCGGGACCCGCCCGAGCCCCATGGCGATGGAGCAGACCGGCCGCTTCGCCGACGCCTTCCGCACCCGTCACCCCGGCATCACCCTGGACGTCCATCAGATCGTCAGTGAGGGTGACGCGCACCGCGGGCCTCTCTCCGAGATCGGCGGGAAGGGTGCTTTCACCCGCCGGGGTGACGCGTACCTCCTGGACGGCCGTGTCAACGCGACCATCGCCTGCGCCAAGGACCTCCCCGGCGCACACGACCGGGCCCCGGGGCGGCAGGCCGGCTCTGGGACGGCGCAGCGGCCGCGGACGCCCAGCTGCCACGCGCCATCCCCCGGCCACGGATCGTGGACGTTCTGGAGTGGACGGCGGGCGATCACCGCTACCGCGCGGAGCTGTCCGAGCTCGTCCCCGGGCCGGTCATCCAATCCGGAGGGCCCGTCCTCACCCAAGACCCCGTCCTGCCGCAGGTGTGGTGGACTGAACTGAGCGCCGCTCTGGCTGCCATGGCGTCCGTGCCCACCGAGCGGCAGGCCGTCCGGCAGCAGTGGGTCGACAAGAACTTCGCCGTCTATCTCGGCATCCCGCCCGTGCAGGTCACCGCGTGGACCACCGGCCACGGGGATCTCCATTGGGCGAACCTACGTGGCGAAAATCTGGTCATTCTGGACTGGGAGTCCTGGGGGCGACTGCCCGTCGGATATGACGCTGGCCTCCTCCACGCCTACAGCCTCGCCCAGCCAGCCACGGCCGCCCGGATCCGCCACGAGTTCGCCCACGTCCTGGACACGGCCGCCGGACGGACCGGTGAACTCGTCGCGCTCGCCCAGCTCCTCCAGGTCGCCGGTCGCGGCGGCCACCCGGACCTCGCTCCCCGCTTCGCCCGCCGGGCCGAGCATCTCACCGGCACCCCCGTCCCCGTACCGTGACCGCACCTGGAGATCGCCGTGCTGCCCAGCCTGCTTGCCGTCTTCGCCCACCCGGACGACGAGTGCCTCCTCGCCGGGGGCGTCCTCGCCCAGCATCACGCCGCCGGGGCCCGCACGGCGGTGGTCACCGCCACCTGGTCCCCCGACAGCCGGCGAGCGTCCGAACTCGCGGACGCCCTGGCCGTCCTGGGCGCCGGCACCCCGCGCCTGCTCGGCTACAACGACGCCCGCAACGCCGAGGCCGCCCCGGGCCAGCCCCGGCTCGTCGACGCTCCCCTCGACGAAGCAGTCGGCCGCCTCGTCGCCCACATCCGGGACTTCCGACCCGACATCGTCGTCGGACACGACGCCCTCGGCCAGCTGACCGGCCACCCCGACCACGTACGCACGCACCAGATCACCCTGCTCGCCGTCGAAGCCGCCGGCCTCGCCCACCTGCATCCCGAAGCGGGCGCCCCGTGGCAGCCGGCCGCGGTGTACGCCGCCACGCACCCCGAGTCCGGCGTCGGCCTGCTCCGCCCACTCCTCGAAGGGGTGGGCAAGGCCGTCCTCGCGGTGCCGGACACGTACGTGACCACCAGCGTCGACGTCACCCCCTGGGCCGACGTGAAGTGGGCCGCCATCCTCGCGCACCGCGGCGAGGTCGCACGCGAACGGCCCCTGCCCAGCATCCTCGCCCGCCTGCCCGAAGCCGACCGCACCCAGATCATCCAGACCGAGCACTTCACCCGCCTCACCCCCGGCCCCACAAAGGGCGCCCCAGCCCAGCTGACCATCTGACACCCCGGCCCCGTCCGACCACCCCTTCACCGCCCACGAGCAAGCACTCACCGATCGGAGAGAGATGACGACAACTTCTGCATCCGACGAACGTCCCCGTGTGGCCAGGACATTGCGGCTGGCGGTCGCGCAGAGCACGGTCCCGGAAGACCCCACTGATCGAGGCGCGCTGCGGGCAGCCGGACAGGAGATCCGGGCCCTGATGGTCGAGGCCGCCGAGGCCGGTGCGCGGTTGGTGCAGTTCCCCGAGGGAGCGGTCACCTACCCGAGCAAGCACGTGATGGTGGCAGGCCCGGCCGGCGAGCTGGTGCCGGCTGACTGGAGCCGTGCCGCGTGGGATGTCCTGCGCGAGGAAGCGGAGTCGATCACTGCGCTGGCGGGAGAGCTCGGCGTGTGGACGGTGTTCGGGTCGATCCACCCCCTCACACCGCCGAACCGGCCGCACAACAGCCTCTACGTCGTCTCCGACCACGGGCAACTGGTCGCACGGTACGACAAGCGACTCCTCTCACACACCGAGGTGTCCTTCCTGTACTCCCCCGGACACCAGCCGCTTGTCATCGAGGTGGACGGCATCCGGTTCGGCTTCGCGCTGTGCATCGAAGCCAACTTCCCGGAGATCTTCGCCGAGTACGAACGCCTGGACGTCGACTGCGTCCTGCTGTCGGTGATGGTCGACGACGCGCCCCAGGCCCGTGTCGCTCAGTCCTACGGAACGCTCTACAACTACTGGATCGGCTACTCCATCCCGGCCCAGTTCAGCGCTACAGCGCCGTCCGGGATCGTGGCGCCCGGCGGCCGGTGGCTGGCGCGCTGCCCCGCAAACGGACATCCCGCCCTGGCGATCGCGGACATCGACCTCGACTCGCAGGACGAAGACATCACCATGGCCGTTCGCCGCGCCCGCCCCTGGAGGCGCTCTGCCCGAGCCGGACTCTACGACGAACGGACGCCCGTGGGAGACCCCCGGAGCGACGTCCGCACAGCGTTCTGACACTGCCTTACTGCCCGATTCGCCGGCCCGGACGGAAGACCGGCCACGAAACTGCGGCGCAGCTCGCGCTTCGCCGACAACCCCGGCCGTCCCCTGCAGCAGCCCGGCCCCACGACATGACCGGAGAGAGAAGCGATGACGACGACTTCCGCACCCGACGAACCTCCCAGCGTGGCGATGACCGAGGAGGCGTACGGGGTGCTGCGCGCCTCGCACGCCCTGTGGGCCGGCACCTCCGTGCTGATCACCAACCAGCGTGGTCAGGTCTTGCTTCAGCGTGTGACCTACCGGCCCACCCGGCTGCTGCCCGGCGGCGCCGTCGACAAGGGCGAGTCCCCCGCGCAGGGCGCCACCCGTGAGATGGAGGAGGAGCTCGGCGTCACGGCGACCGTCACCCGCGGGCTGGCCGTCGACTGGGTCTCCCCCGCCGGCCGCGCCACGCCCCCCGCCATGAAGTTCCCCGGAGAGTTCCTGCACGTCTTCGACGGCGGCGTCTGGGGCGAAGATCAGATCGCGGCGATCCGGCCCCGCCCGGGCGAGATCGACGGCATCAACTTCGTCGAGCCCGCTGAGCTGCCCGCTCTGATGTCTCCCGGCGACGCCCGACGGGCCCTGTCCGCGCTCCGCGCCCGCATCAACGGCGGCGGCCCCGCGTTCCTGGAGGACGGGCTCCCCATCGCCCCCACCGTCCTTGACCGAGTCGGCGTCCTGCGTACCGCCCGAGCCTGCCACCACTTCCCCTTCCACCCCGTCCCCGTCCCCGCCGGCCTCACGGTCCGCCAGTCCTGGGTCTGGGCCTTCGCCCCGGACGGGCGCGTCCTGGTGCTCCTCGAACCGGACACCGGCGCAGCGTGCCTGCCCGGCGGCACACCGGAGCCCGGGGACCGCGCAGACCCCGAGACCACGTTGATCCGGGAAGCGCGTGAGGAGGCCGCCGCCGAGCTGGCCGGCACCTGGTACCTCGGATACCTGTCCGATCCCGGCGAACCCTGCGCGCGCGTCCGCTACGCCGCCGCGCTCACGAGCCTCGGCCCGGCCCCTGTCGATCCGGCCACCGGGCGCACCTACGTCCGCATCCTGGCGACCCCGGAGCAGGCCCTAGACCCTAGAACTCTTCGGCTGGGGGCCACCTGCGGCCGAGCAGCTCCAGGCGGCCCACCAGGCCCGCAGCCTCCTCGGCATTCCCCAGGCCGGTCGCCAGCCCGTCACCGAACTCAGCAGCCCCACCGCCTGGTGACTCAGCACCACGCCCGAAGCGACCCAGTCGCGTCGAGGAACCCCATCGATACGGGCGTCGTGATCTTCCCTGACCTGGCCAGGAACAGCTGGCCGAACAACCGCCTCATCAGAAGAAAGAGACGCAGTATGCCGCGCACCATACGCTTCACGCCTCTCATCGCCCAGATACGAAGGCCCCGCTCCACCAGCACCCTCGACCAGGTGCACGAGGCCACGACCCCGCTCGGCAGCTCGGCCTGCCGCCGTGCACAGAACCGGAGGGCCTCACGACCACGGTCCGGATCGTCTCCTACAACACGCTATTCGGCGCCCGCGATGACGACGGCCTCGGCGACGACTCCCGGTGGCGTGCGGCCGCGCCGTTCCTCAAATCCCTTGACGCCGACCTGTGGCGGATGCTCCAGACGGGCCCGCGCGCGTCGAGTCGGGCGTTGGCCCAGCCGAGCACGTGGTGGTACTTGTTCTGCTCGGCACCCTGCCCGGTGACGCTCCACCGCGGCCCGGCCAGCAGGGCGGTGTGGAATCGATGGCCGGCGGTGGTGACGTTCGCCTCGGCCAGATACGCCGAGGTCATGCCCAGCTGTTCGCGGGCCTGGTGCAGGCGCCGACCACCGAGTAGGTCCCAGAAGTTACATTCCTGCAACGCGTACAGGTTTCTCGTCTCCGCAGGCACCCCTTGGACCACACCACCAGGAGGAACCAGTGTCATACCCGCAACGGCTCACCCCCGAGGAGAAGCTCGCCGACGCGAAGAAGCTGTTGAGCCTCCCGCGTATCGTCGTGATCTGCGGCTCCACCCGCTTCATGACCGAGATGAACGAGGCCGATCTGCGGGAGACCAAAGCCGGAAAGATTGTCGTCAAACCGGGCTGTGACATGAAGTCGCCGCACGAACTTTGGTCCGATCCCGTCGAGGCCGAGGCGCTGAAGGTTCGACTCGACGATCTGCACCGGGCAAAGATCCGGCTCGCTGATGAGGTGCTCGTAGTCGGCGACTACATCGGAGACAGCACCCGAGCCGAAATCGCCTACGCCCGGTCGCTGGGCAAGCCCGTGCGGTTCACGCACCCCGAAGTCGACCCTGACGCCTGACCGCCCGCTGCCACCTCGACAACCAGGGCCGCCAGCCCGCCGCCTGACCGTCTCGCGGTGGCTTCGGCCGCCGCCCACCTCACACCCTCCGCAGGCATCCCTTGGAATTGATCACCTAGAAGACTGATGAAGATCTTGTTGGGGGGCTGTCCGGCCGTGGGCCGGGCGGCCCCTGGATCTATGTGGTGGTGGGGGTGAGTACTGATTCTGGCAGGCGTCGGCACCGCCGGCTTGCGCACCCAGATTGTTGCCCACCCGCGCACGGATTCTCCGCTAGCCTGCTGCCGGTCGCCTACTGGGCCGTCGAGGTCGGGAAGAGTTGCATCGTGACGACTGTCCTTATCGCCGGAGGAGCCGGCTACATCGGAAGCACCGTCGCTTCGGCCTGCCTGGATGCGGGGATCACCCCGGTGATCCTCGACAACCTCGTTCGGGGCCGCCGCGAGTTCACCGAGGGGCGGACCTTCTTCGAGGGCGACATCGCGGACGGCGCACTGGTCGACCGGATTTTCTCGGAGCACCCGGACATCTCCGCTGTGGTGCACTGCGCCGCCCTGATCGTCGTCCCGGAGTCCGTCGCGGACCCGATCGGCTACTACGAGGCGAACGTCAGCAAGAGCCTGTCCTTCGTCAACCACCTGCACCGCAACGGCTGCGACCGCATCGTCTTCAGCTCCTCGGCCTCCATTTACCAGGCGGAGGACGGCTCTCCCGTCAACGAGGACTCGACGCTCGCGCCGCAGAGCCCCTACGCGCGGACCAAGGCCGTGTGCGAGGAGATGTTCGCCGACATCGCCGTGGCCGGACCGCGGGTGCTGTCGCTGCGGTACTTCAACCCGGTCGGCGCCGACCCCCAGCTGCGCACCGGGCTCCAGCTCAAGCGCCCCAGCCACGCTCTCGGCGTGCTCATCCAGGCCCACCAGGAAGGCCGGCCGTTCCCGATCACCGGGACGAACTACCCGACGCGCGACGGCACCGGCATCCGCGACTACGTGCACGTGTGGGACCTCGCCGCAGCCCACGTCGCGGCGATCCAGCGCTTCGACTCCATCCTCACGGACACCAAGCGCTCGACCTCGATCAATCTGGGCACGGGCAACGGCACCACCGTCCGAGAACTGTGCGATGCCTTCAACGCGGTCGTCAGCACGCCGCTGGCCACGGTCGACGCCGACCCGCGCCCGGGTGACGTGGCCGGCGGCTACACCAAGAGCGACCGCGCGGCCGAGCTCCTGGGGTGGACCCCCCAGCTGTCGCTGGAGGAGGGGATCCGGTCCGCCCTGGACTGGATCCCTGTCCGCGACGAGCGACTGAAGGACTGACAGCCCACGCTCCCGCCTTCACCCCTCCCGTGCACTGGGGCCCGGGTGAAGGCGGGATTCGAGGGCCAGTAGATGCCGCATCACGGGGTCAAGCCACGGCGCTCCAACGGTGTTCCGCCGGGGCGTTCCTGTAGGCGTGGTGGGGGATGTCGAGGCGCTGGAGAAGTTGACGGCCGGCTGTCCAGTCGGCCTCCAGGGTGCCGATGCCTCCGAGCGCGATACGGCGGGCACCCGCGCAGCTCTCGCCGTGACGGCGCAGGTTCGAGGGCACGTCGTACTCGTCCAGCCGGGCAGCTTCCCCAACGAGTTCGACGAGCTGCGGGTGGGGTGGCCGCTCGCTGAGGAGCGAGGGATCCCAGACGCTGGCGGCCGCGAAGACGGCAGGGTGCCGGGCGATCAGGTTGAGGGCGGCGAGGAGGGTGGGCACGACCACCTGGGTGAGGTGGCTCTCCTGCTGCTGGTTGGCGCGGCTTGAGTGGTTGACCAGCCACGGCGATGCACTGAACGTCGGTGCGGCGAAGAGGGTTCCTTCGCGCAGGGTCGCGGGGAGGCGCCTGATCTCCTCCAGGCCGCTGCCGTACTTGGTGCCGTCGTGCTTCTCGACGGGCAGGACAAGCACGATCCGGCGGACCGGCCCGTGGGGCCGGAGCAGGGTGACCGCGGTGCGCCCGGTTCCTGGAACGGGCTTTCCACCGGGATCCTGGTCGCAGGTAGCGGATCGGCCTCGGCCGCCGTCGGAGTGCGTTGGCCGGTCGGCATGGGGCGTTCGTCAGGTGCGGAGGGTGGCGACGGCATCTTCGTAGGTCCTCCAGTTGTCGCAGCTGAAGCGCATCTCGGTGGTCAGGAGCGGATGCGCGGTGATGTTGGCTCCGGCGTGAATCCAGCGCTGGATCGCGTCGATGAGATAGAGCTCGCCGTTCGGGCGCCGGGGGCAGGCGCGGAGGGCCTCGAAGGCGAACGGGCCGAGGACCGAGCGCGCTGCGCAGGCGAACACCCATCGGGCGTCGGTCAGGTCGAGAGCAGGACTTCTCCTTGCCTCCGCCGGCCGCGACCACGACGATGTCGCCGGGCTGCGCGAGGTCGATCGCCGCGCGGCGGACGGTGATGCCCGGGCCGAGGGCGGTGATGGCGCTGCCGCACAGCACAAGGCCGGGGGTCAGCAGGCGCAGGCAGTACGACAGGGCGCCCGTCTTGCCCAGGGCGTCCACGATCGAGGCAACGGGGAGCTGGGACAGGGCGGCGATCTCGTCGGGGGTGGGGCGGTCGATTTCGGTGCGGATCTCGCGTGCGGACATGGGACAGCCTTCCGTCAGGAGGAACGGTTGATGTTGGATAGTTCGCGCAGCGGCGCGAGGTCTTGGGCCATGAGGTCAGCGAGTGAGGCCCCGGCCGCGCTGGGGGCGCTGCCGGTGGAGAGCGCGGCACGGGTGGTCCGGCACACCAGGTGGGCGACGGACTGCACCAGGGCCGCGAACGCGAAGTCGTCCGTGGGCGGGGGCTGGAGCCGCTCGGAGTGCGGCTGGGCCGGGCCGTTGCGGTGGAGAACGAACAGCCGGACGTCTGCCTCGGCGGCCGCGCGGATCGCCTCTACGCCGCCGCCCGGCGCAGGATCTCCCGCTCGAGCTCCCACTCCTTCTCCGCCTTGCGCAGCCGGCCGTTCTCCGCAGGCAGCCGGGCCAGTTCCTCATCCCGGCTCTCTCCGGTCTCATCACCGCGGCCGTGTCCACGGCCCACGTGCTCGTCAGCCTGGCGCACCCAGCTCCGCAGCGTCTCGCCGGTCACCCCGACATCCACCGCGACCGCCGCATACGTACGCTTCCCGCCCGCCGCGCGGTACAACGCGACGGCATCGTTCCTGAACTCCACCGGATACGGAGACTTCCGTCCCACCAGGACACCTTCCCTCGGATCTGCGAGATCCATTGTCAGAGTGTCCACACCTCCGGGGGCACCTCACGGGGCCGCGTCCCCGGATCACGCACTGGACCGGTCACTGGCCGGACCAGCTGAAGGCCGCAGCCCGCGAACAATGGGTGAGCGTGTTGGCGGCGGTTCGGGCCTTCTACCTCGACATCGCCAAATGGGCTCTTGAGGATCCGAGCTGGGCGGCCTGGGCAGTACCAAGCCCGGTCCGCCGGTCCGACACCGGCGGTTTCACCAAGGTGAAGAAGAAGGCCGGGCCAAGATGCACCAGCGTGTCCGCGAACGGCTGCCCCGCCTTCCTGAACTCGTCGACACCACCGAGGGGCACCACGCTGAACAGCAACATCTGCTGACGGCAGCCGAAGCTACTCCGGTCGGTGAGACGTTCGAACAAGAAGGCCGTCAGTACCGGCGCATCGATCGGAAGGACGACGAGACCCGGAAGAGATTTCACTACCGGCCCACCATCGTGCTCGTCCAAGACCTCGCCACCGGCGAGCAACTCGACCTCACCCGCAGCGAGGACGAGGCGTTTGGGGCCTGGCGGCCATCGAGACGCTCAGGCACACCGGGATCCGCCTCGAAGAACTCCTGGAACTTACCCCCCTGGCTCTGGTGTCTCACCAGCTCCCCAACACCCGCGAGGTCGTTCCTCTTTTGCAGATCGTGCCCTCCAAGAGCAACGAGGAACGGCCTGCTCGTCAGCCCCGAGCTGGCCAGCGTCCTGGCCACCATCATCAGCCGGCTCCGCGGCGACAACGAAGGCGTCGTCCCCTTGGTCGCACGCTACGACCCGCACGAACTGGTGACCGGCCCGGTACTGCCGCACCTATTCCAACGCTCCGCACCACCAACCCACCTGACTCAAGCCGACGGTTGAATCGGGCTGGCGCCCTACCCACGGGCGTCACCGTGCTGCCCCGGGACACCCCGAACCTCGCCGACGCCTGGTCCCAGTCGCGAGTGCAAGCCCTTCCGGCTGACGTCGGGGCCGGCCCGAAACCCCTTGGACGGCGCGGGGACCGGCTTGCTGAAATGGGAAACGGCCGCTGTTGGAGTCGAAGGGATGCCGCGATGACCGAGATCAGGCTGCACCTTTCGGTGCGCGGCCTCACCGACGCGGACCTGCCGTCCTGCGGCTGGGCCGGCTCCCCCAAGCACGTGCGCGAGCTCGTCCACCAGATACGCCGCGCCGAGGCGGGCGAGATCGACTACCTGGCGGTGTGCACGCCGGTCGGGCTCCCGGTGGCGGTCGGCGGCATCGACTACACGGTCAAGCCCGGCGCCGGCACGCTCTGGCAACTCGGTGTCCACCCGGCCCTGCAGTCCTGCGGGATCGGCACGCTGTTGATCCGCTCCGCCGAGCAGCGGATCGTCGCCCGGGGCCTGACCCGCGCCGAACTCGGCGTCGAGGACAGCAACCCGCGCGCCCGCGCCCTCTACGAACGCCTGGGCTACCGGGCCTTCGGCCGCGAGCTCGACTCCTGGGACGTGGAGGCCGAGGACGGCTCGCTCCAGCGGCACGAGACGATGTGCACGCTGATGCGCAAGGACCTGGCGTGACGCTGGATTTCGAGGCGTTCGTCGCCGATGCGACGACCGACCCGGCCGTCGTCGGGCTCGTCCTCAAGGGCTCCCGGGCCCACGACGGCATGACCACCCGTCACTCCGACCACGACCTCTACGTCATCCTCGCCGACGACGCGATGAGCGAGCTGGCCGCGCTCGACGGCTACCGCTCCGCGCGGCTCGACCTGGTCGTCACCACCCTCGAACGGTTCCGCCGGCCCGCCGACTGGGAGCGGTACGCCATCGCCCGCTCCCGGGTGCTGGTCGACCGCCACAACGGGGAGATCACCCGGATCGTCGCCACGATGGGACGGCTCGGCGCCGAGGAGGCCTTCCGGTCCGCCGCCGCCCTGCTGGACGCCTACGCCAACTCGCTCTACCGCTCGGTCAAGAACCACCGCGACGGCAATCCGCTCGCCGGCCACCTCGACGCGGCCGCCAGCGTCGGATTCCTGCTCGACCTGCTCTTCGCCCTGGACCGCCGACCGCGCCCCTACAACAAGTACCTGGCCTGGGAGCTGGACCGATTCCCACTGCCCGGCTGGGAAAGCGCCGCGCTGCTGGACACCGTCGCCCGGATCACCGCGGCCGGCGAAGTGGCACCGCAGCAGCGGCTCTTCACCCAGGTCGAGGCCGCTGCCCGGGCCGCCGGCCACGCAGCGGTGCTGGACGCCTGGGGCGAGGACCTGCTACTGATGCGGCCACACCCGGACGCCCCGGCCCACCAGCCCTCCTGACCCAGCCAACAGTCGAATCGGGCAAAAACGGCTCAGAATGTGTTACAAGATTCACTTGGGGCGTCGAGAGCTTGGTGCGGCTGGACTACCGCGCCCAGCGTCCCATGGTCGGCGCAGTGCCGATCAGGCACTCGATGTCGGTCGAGAAGCCAACGAGGGCGTGGGCGGTCAGGCGCAGGTGGCCCTCAAGGCAGACCAGGTTGTCCTGCCTCTCGCCGACGAGGATGAGCGGAGGAAATCGCTCGCCTCTGATGAGCGCATGGGCTGCGTCGACGAACGGTTCGTTGGGCACGTCGAACGCCCGCAGCCCTGCCTTGATGCGTGCAGCCGCGTCGGTCGGCCGGCGACTGCCACCCGACAGTTCGACCCAGTAGGAATAGTCGAGGTAGCGCACGCCGGCCGCCTCGTTGACGGACAGGAGTGCTCTGATCCACGTGACGTGAGTGGGGAAGTTCTCGAACAGGTCGCGGTTCTCGCCATACCCGCGTGTCGCAGCGAGCAGAGCGCGACGGACGAAGTTCGCTCCAGCGTCGGAAAGGTCCGGATGCGTCAGCAACTGCTCGGCCTGCCCGGCTACCGCCAAGTGGGACCGGAGGTTCTGGCCGAACCTCTGGCTGGACAGCTCGCCGCTCAAGAAGCAGGCGACCATCTCATCCTCATTGCTCATGCCCAGTACCTGCACGACCGTCAGCATAGGAGCGACCTTGTTTGCCTGGCACCGCCCGGGCAACTCCGTCACACCGCCCATCAGCCCAGCTGACCCACGCCACGGGTCGAATCGGGTAAAGCGGTTCAGAACGTTCTCTCATACTGCTCACCGGTGTCTGCCATCGCCCACCCTCTTCGTCAGACCGATGTAGCGATCATTCCACGATGGTGACGGCCCGCACATGGCTATGTACGAAGCAGCCGGTGGGCTTGGCCGATGGCCGGCCCCGCTGCGGGGCGCATCGCGAACCCGGGGACAAGGGCGCCCTGTCGGCCAGATCCCGGCGCGGGCCCGCCGAGCCTGGGCCAAGGCGGTCCCGCTTCACTTCGCCCAAGTCGCACAGGCCACCGCCTAAGCTTGGCGTTTAACGTTGCTGGGCTTGGTGTTCCTTGATCGATTCGGCGCGTTTGACCGTCTTGCCGACGTTGTGGTGCCTGGCCTGGTGTTTGTTCTTCGAGCCCGGGGGTCGTCCAGGGCCCGGGCGAGACGGTTTCGGTGCGGCCGCCGGGCGGACCGCCGTCGCTCGGACGTTGCGAAACCCCCGCCTCACTCGGGCGGGGGTGAGGCGGCGGGGTTCGACTCGCCGCTCCCAGGGACGGCGGAGGTCCTCGGCGAGGGGGCGAGTGAGGCGGAGCTGGGTGTGGGCGGCGATGATCAGCCAGGTCCACAGGTCGGCAGTGTCCGCGCGGCGGACCTTCGGCGCGGTCCAGCCGAGGGTCTGCTTCATCAGCCGGAAGGTGTGCTCGAGGTCGAAGCGGCGTAGGAAGGCCTGCCACCACCGGTCCACATCGGCCGGCGCGGCCGAGGTTGCGGAGCACCACAGCCAGACCGGCTTCGGATCGCGGTCGCCCGGCAGGTACTCAACCTTCAGCCGCACCAACGTGCCGTGCAGGACGGGCAGTTCCTCTTCCGCGTGCTCCAGCCAGGGGCCACGGTGGGTGAGCCTGGGATGCATCCGGTCCCATGCCGTCGCCTCTGCCTTGCCGTAGCGGGTGGTGTCCGTGGCGGTGGTGACGTCGGGCTCGTGCCAGGTGTCGGGCTTGGCGAAGGACAGGACGCCGCCGTGCCGGCGGGGCCGCCCGCCCTTCGGTCCCGAGCGGGCGGGGCCCGGGTCGCGGAGCATGACGCGGGCCGAGCGCAGTCGTCCGAGCAGCGCGACGGGCAGGTCCCTCAATGCGTGGGAGAGGTAGGCGACGTCGTAGCCGGAGTCCATCACGATCAGGATTTCGGGGTCACCGGGCTTCCAGTGACTGGCGCTGACCAGGCGTTTTACGACCTCGCGCAGTTGGGCGGCGGTCACGAGCGTGGCGTCGTCCGCGGGCCCGAGGCGCACGGCGTCAAGGAGTTGGCACCAGGAGGTGCGGCCGGCCTCCAATACGGCGACGAAGGAGTACGGCCAGCCCGGGATGAGCTGGTCCGAGCTTCGGTCGCCGCGTCCGTAGACGTGGCAGAACAGCCGGTCGTCGCTGGTGGGTGCGTCGGGTCGGAGCCAGTTGCTGACGTCCACGGCCAGTACGATCCGCCCGTCGGCCGCCTTCGGCAGCGGCAAGGCCGCCAGAGCGCGACGCAGACGCGTCGGTTCGATCCAGCCCCTGTCCAGCGCCGAGTACAAGGCGCCGTGTCCGCGCTGGTGCTCGGCCGTCAGCGACAGCTCGACCAGGGTGTTCACCGGCCCGTCCGTACACAGGACCGCGTCGGTGAGCTCGAAGAGCGCGTCGGCCCGGGCGTAGAGGCTCTCGTAGAACTCGACCCGAAAGCGGGACAACAACCCCAATGCCCCACCTGCAGGCACGACGGCGGGCAGACTCACAAGCAGCGGCCGTTCTCTCGCACTTCGTTACTCGACATCTCGAAGCGTGAAGAACGGCCGCGTCTCGTGCGCCCAGGTTCCGGTGATCTCAGCAGGTCGAGTGACCGGCGACGTTAAACGCCAAGCTAAGAGGTCGTTTTATCCCTCTGTTTCATCCCAGGATCGGCTGTTTGGTCTGCTGTGTCGGGTCGCGCCAGGAGATGGTGTTCTCGCCGGTGAGGCGGCGGGCCATGAGGTCGGTCATCGCGATGTGGATGATGGCTTCGGAGCGGGTGGGCAGGGTTTCGTAGTCGCGGGCCAGGCGGCGGTGGAGCATGAGCCAGCCGTAGGTCCGCTCGACCGTCCAGCGCTTCGGGATCGGCGTGAATCCCCTGGCCCCGGGCTTGCGAGCGGTGATCTGCATGTCGATGCCGAGGGCGGCGGCGTGCTCGACGAGGTGCTGGCGGTAGCCGCCGTCGACCCACACCTTGCGGATGGCGGGGTGGTCGGCGGCGATCTGGTCGATGAGGCGGGTGCCGGCGACGGAGTCCTGCACGCTGGCCGCGGTGACCAGCACGGCGAGGAGAAGGCCGAGCGTGTCGGTGACGATGCTCCGCTTCCTGCCGACGATCTTCTTGCCCGCGTCGATGCCCTGGCCGGCGGCGGGAACGCTGGTGGAGGTCTTGACGCTCTGGGCGTCGATCACACACGCTGAGGGCTCCGCGTCCCGTCCTTCCTTCTCCCGTAGAAGTTGACGGAGGAGTCCGTTGAGCTGGGCAAATATGCCCTCCTCCGCCCATCTGGCGAAGTAGCCGCAGACGCTCTGGTGCGGCGGGAAGTCATGCGGGAGATAGGCCCACTGGCAGCCGGTGCGGTCCACATAGAGGATCGCGTTCATGATCTCGCGCAGGTCATGCCGCGGAGGCCGGCCGAAGGCCAGAGCCCGACCGCGGCGCTCGAAGCGCCACGCGGACAGCACCGGCTCGATCAACTCCCAGCGCGCATCGGACAGATCACTCGGATACGGACGTCGCGTTGTCATGATTCCGGCGTACCGCCGCGGGCCGAGTGCGCCCAGGCGCACAGCAACGACGGCAGAAGCACACAGGCCGCGAAGGCCGGACATTCTGGAATGAGACAGGAACAAGACCCAACCCGCCCCACCCGTCACCCCACCCGGCTCACAGCCATCAACTGCATATGTGGTCACTACCGCACCACGACCGACCATCTTGAGAACCACACCAAACTAGGCCAGTACAGGTTAAAACGACCTCTAAAAGCATCGCAGGTGGTTCGCCGCTCGGGGTGAACATCTCGTTCAAGGACTCCTTCCTCGCCCTGCTGCCCGGCCACGGCCGCCGGACGGCGACGTCGATCAGGCGGGCCGTCAACGGGGGCGCGGTCGACGAGGCGTTCCGCCTCATCGACGAGAGCCACGCCGAGCTGCTCGACGACCGGCAGACTCTCCAGGCCGTGGAGAGCGCCCTCCGCCACCTGGAGTCCGGCGCGCAGGCCGAGCCCACCGCATCGCCCGAGCCCGGCGACACGTTCATCGGACCCCTCGCGGCCAGGCTGGGCATCCGGCCGGCGACGCTGCGCAAGTGGGAGCGCGCCGGCCTGGTGCGCCCGCGCCGCGACCCGCGGACCGGGTACCGCGTCTACGACGAGGCCGCCGCACGGGACGCCCGGCTCGCCCATCAGCTCAGGCGGGGCGGCCATCTGCTGGAGCGGATCGCCCCGCTGATCGCGCAGGTACGGGCGGCCGGCGGCCTCGCACCGCTGGAGGACGCGCTCGGCGACTGGCACCACCGGCTGACGGCGCGCGGGCGGGTGACGCCGGCCGGGGCCGCGGAGCTGGAGACCTACCTCCGCGAGCGCGGATGACGCCGCGGCCACCGGTGCGCGGAACGGCGGAGGCCCCCGGAACCCGAAGGCGGATCCCGGGGGCCTCGCTCCTACAAGGCTGGAGCAGCGGGCGTTACGGCGTCGGCGTCCGCCAGATGCCGCGGCCGTGTGTGGCCACGTACACCTGGCTGCCGTCCGGGCTCGGCGAGAGGTAGACCGCCGGCGAGGTGGGCAGGTTGGTGCCCAGGCGCGCCCAGTGGCCGGTGCCGGCCGTGGAGCTGGTGAAGACGCCCAGGTCGGTGGCGACGACGAGGGTGCCGTCTTTGGTGACCAGGGCCGAGTTGGCCGGGGCGTCAGGGAAGGAGTCCGCGGCGGCGGTGTCGCCGCTGATGTCCGTCCAGGTCGCGCCACCGTCCGCGGTCTTCCAGACGTGGCCGTAGCCGGCGCCGGGGCCCTCGTTCCAGTGCCGGGAGAAGCCGTTGACGATGGCGTACACCGTCTTGCCGGAGGCGTCGGACGGGTCGATGGTCACGCCGGAGATGTAGCGGTTCGGGAAGGCGGCGGGCAGGTCCACCTGGTGCCAGTTGCCACCGTAGTTGGTGGCGATTCCGCGTCCGAAGGTGCCGTCGGTCTTGGAGCAGGGGCCGCACCAGGCCGCCCAGGTGACGTGGTGGCGGCTGGCGACCGCCGAGGCGGAGCGGCCGGCGCCCAGGTCGTACAGCTGGGTCCAGTCGGCGCCGGAGGTGCTCTGCCAGGTCTTCGTGTTGCCCCAGACGTACTGGCCACCCGCGACCCACAGGCCGTTCGGGTCGGTCTCGTCCGCGGCGAACGGGGCGATAAAGCGGGCACCCGGGTCGCCCGGCGCGATGTCCGTGATCACGTCCTCGGCGCCGTCGTCGCTCGCCGTGAAGCCGCAGTTGTTGGTGATCTGCAGGGCGAGGTCGACGTACTCGCCGACCGTCTGGCAGCCGTTGTCCGGGTTGACCAGCTGGTCGCCGCCGTCACCGCCGAACGGCGCCACCATCTCGCCGTTCGGGTTGAGCTGCTGGCCCTGGTACGTGGCACCCTTCGGCGCGAGCAGCGACACGCCGTTGTCCTGCAGGCCGCCCCAGACCGCCTCGCCGCTGCCGTCGGGCAGCTTCCCGGCGCGCACCGAGTAGTACTGGAGGTTGCGCAGGGTGCCGGACTCGTTGAGGTTGCGCCAGCCGTCGGAAGTTTGCGTGGTGGGCCGGGCGTAGGCGCCGCCGTCGTTGCCGACGTACACCTGCGGGGTGCCGCCCTGCCACTGCGAGAAGGCGAGGGCGTGCTGGTCGGAGTGCATCACGTCGCCGTCGCAGGAGTTCGCGGCCGCGTCGTACGAGAAGCAGGGCATGCCGAAGTTCCAGTAACGCCCGATCGCCTTCCAGGTGGCGCCGCCGTCCCTGGACTCGAACATCTCCTCAAGGCCCAAGTAGACGTGGTTCGGGTCGCTCGGGTCGACCGCGATGACCTGGTCGTACCAGGCCTGGGAGCCGGGCTGGTAGCCGGAGCCGATCTCCGTGAGCTTCATCGCGGAGCCGGATGCCGACAGCGTCGAGGATGTGGCGATCTGCTTGAACGGCCCGTTCGCGTCGCCGCTCTGGCTCACGTACACGCCGGCCAGGACCGAGGAGGCGCCGGAGCCGACGGGCTTGTTGAGGAGCTTGGGCGACTCCATCGACACGTACAGCCTGCTGCCGTCCGCCGCGTACGCGAAGGCGGCGTTGCCGATCTCGGCCGGGTTGATCGCGCCCGTCGGATTCGCGCGCTTCCACGTGGTGCCGGCGTCGGAGGAGTAGTAGAAGCCGTTGTAGTCGGCGCCGCCGCGCCAGGCCACGTTGGCCAGCAGCTTCCTGCCGTCGCTGCCGGGCTGTACGGCGATGTCGTCGGCGATGTCCGCGTAGTGGGCGTCGACCCCGCAGCCGACGCCGCTGACGCCGACGCCCGCGCAGGGAGCGAGGACCTTCGACCAGGCTGTGGACTGCACGGCGGAGAGGGGGCGCCGGAAGACGCCGTGCGAGGAGGCCGCGAAGACGTATCCGGCAGCCTTGTCGAAGGTGAGCGTGTGGACGGAGGCCGAGTCCAGCTCCGTACCGCCCACCTTGTCGTTCTCGCCGAAGGTGCCGGTGACCGGGGCGGCGAGCCGGTACACGCCGCTGCCCAGGTAGTTGTCGGACGCGGTGGTGGCCTCGCCGGTCGCCAGCCACAGCGCGCCGTCCGGCGCGACCGCGAGCGCGCCCACGGACAGCGCGGGCAGCCCGTCGGCGATCGGCGTCCACGTCTTGCCGTCGTCGCTGGAACGGAACACGCCACCGCCGGCCGCGCCCGCGTAGACCACGCCGCGGTGCGTCGGATCGGTGGCCAGGGCGGCGATACGGCCCGCCGAGTGACCCGTACCGGCACCGGAGTTGGACGCCGACTGGTCACGGTAGTGCAGCGCGTCCTCGTCGTAGGGGGACGTGGTCACCTCGGACCAGCCGCCGGACCGGACGGGCATGTTCTTGATGTGCGACCAGGCGCCGGCGTACGCGCCCGGCGCGACCTGGTCGGCGGGGGAAAGCCTCGGCTCGTTGAACGAGTCGAGGGATTCCATCAGTTCATGGGACTCCTCACCCGCCTCCTCGTGGCGGCTGGAGCCCGGGGCGCCCTCCCCGTACGCGGCGACGGGTCCCGCCCCCGCTATCAGGAATGCGGCGGCGACGACGGCGAGCGCCGTTCTGCCGCCGCGTTCCGCTCCGCGGCGCGATCTGCGCCGTGCGGAATACTCACGCATGGACTGTCTCCGGCTTCTTCGGCGTAAGGCGCGTCGCCCTTGCGGCTGCACGCGATCTCCTACTGCCGAGCGCCGGAACCGTACTCCTGTGCGCCACCGTGACCCCAGGGGTTTGCGGCGACTTTACGATCACCTGGTCGCTCGCACGTGGTGGGACTTCACGAGGCCGCCCGTGCGACCGCGACCGCCCGGCCGATGTAGACGAGGTTGACCACCGGCTGGACCGCCACGCCGCCGGTACGAGGATCGCGGCTCCGACGGCGATCTCCGCCGCCCCGCTCGCGGTGACGAGGAGACCGACGTGGCCCAGCCACGAGGGCACCAGGGTGCGGAAGTATCTGCGGAGCAGGAAGCGCCCGGTCCCCAGGGGCATCAGAAAGACCGCCAGTGTGATGACGGCGGTAGCGTTCACGGACGTGATCGTGACTCCGACCCGCGCCTGGACGCTTGAACGAAACGATCGCCGGCTCCACTTCGTGGCCGGTCTCGAAGCGACGATCTCTAACAGCGTGGTCCGCGATTGAGGTCGGGGTGTGCTGGCCTGGCGTGCTGGCTGGTGGGCGATCAGCAGGCCGGCTGTCGGGCGAGCACAAGTTCGGTGCTCGGCCTGCGGCGGGTTGGACGGCATGGGGAGCGAGCGCGATCGGCACGCGACGCTGCGGGCGTTTTGCCGGGCGGTCGGCGGGCAGGAAGCTGCCCCCGATGCTCTGGTCGACTCCGGGCTGCTTCCTGCATGTATCCCCGCTGGGAGGGCGGCTCGCGAAGTAGGCTGTGCGGCACAGCCTTTCAGGGGGGAGCCGCCATGGCGAAGGTCACCATCAGCCTTGACAGCGATCTGGCGATCGAGGTCATGCTGCTGTCCGGCACCAGAAGTCCTCAGGACGCGGTCGAGTTGATCGTCCGGGACTATCTCGCCACCAGGAGCCGCACTGAGGCTCGCACCGGCGAAGCCGCCGACCAGCATCGCCTTGTCGACCGGCCAATGCGCGCGGAGGAGGGCTAAGACCCCCTCCGCGGGGGCTGCCGAACGGCCGTGACGTGACAGTGGCCGCACGGGTTCTTCGAGTGTGACCAAGAGGTGGGCCCGTGCGGCCTTGTCCCATCCTGCTTTCTGTGGCGTCTCCCGTACACATCTCGGCGATTTGATCGAGGAGTTGGCAGATCCATGGCTTGCCAGGTGCGAGTCGGCGCTGCGTGAGCGACGTGGCGCCGAGCGGCAGCGGGAAGCCGGTGCCGGACCCAAGTACGATCTCCCCTTCACCGACCGGGTGCTGGTCACCCTGGTTCACCTGCGCACCGGGCTCCCGCATGCGGCACTGGCCGAGCTGTACGCCACGGCCCGCTCCACGATCTCCCGTGCCATCGGCGAGATTCGCCCGCTGCTGGCCGCGCGCGGCTTTGCCGTCCCCGACCGCCCCGGCGTGCGACTGCGCACCTTGGCAGACGTGTTCGCCTACGCCGAGGCCGAGGGGATCCGGCTGCGGATCGACGGAGCCGAGACCCAGGTCCGCCGCCCGAAGGCCGGCCGGCCCGGACGACGGGCCTTCGTATCCGGCAAGAAGAAGCAGAACACCATCAAGACCACCACTGTCAGCGACGGCCAGGGTCGCCTGCTGTGGTCGGGTGCTGACCGGCCCGGTCGCATGCACGACCAGACCGCGATGCGCACCGAGGGCATCGCGGAGCAGTTCCGGCTCCACCCGGAGGTGGGAGCCGAGGCCGACGAGGGCTACCGGGGCCTGGCCAACGAGTTCCCCAATCAGGTCAGCGCCCCGCCCAAGAAGCCGAAGGACGATGCGTCGCTCGGCGAGCGGTACGCCTGGCGGGAGATGCGCCGACGGCAGTCCTCGAACCGGATCTGCGTCGAGCACACCAATGCCGAGTTACGGCAGTGGCGACCGCTCCAGCGCTACACCGGCCCGCGCGAGGACTACGCCGGGACCCACCGTGCAATCGCCTCGCTTGTCTCGGACCGCTCTGCCCGCCGGCCGACCCGCCGCAAGCCGAGCACTGAACTGGTGCTCGCCCGACAGGCGGCCTGCTGATCACCCACCAGCCAGCACGCCAGGCCAGCACGTCCCAACCTCAATCGCGGACCACGCCGTAAGCTTGACTCTGTTGGGGATCTTGGCGTTTCCCGGTGCGGCAGCCTGATCAACGGGCATGCTCGGGTCGTTCCGATGACCGATGCAGCTGTCGAGGTGCCTGTTGTCCCTCCGTCCCCGTTCCGGTGAGCAAGTCCCGTCTCTGACCGCGCGGATCGCGCGGGCGAGCAACCCGAACGGCACGACGGCGATATGGGTGCGCGACCGGCTGGACGGACTGTGGTGTGACGAGGACTTCGCCGACTGGTTCCCGCGCGACGGACGCCCGGGTCTCTCGCCCGCCCAACTGGCCACCGTCTGCGTGCTGCAGTTCCTGCTCGGCCTGTCGGACCGGCAGGCCGCCAAGGCAGTGCGCTGCCGCATCGACTTCAAGTACGCGATGGCCATGGAGCTGGACGACCCTGGCTTCCACCACAGCGTGCTCGCCGATTTCCGCGACCGTCTCACCGAGGGCAACCGCGCCGACCGCCTCCTCGACCTCGCACTGGCCCGGCTCAAGGAGGCCGGTCTGGTGCGCGAGCGCACCACGCAGCGCACCGACTCCACCCACGTCCTGGCCGCGGTGCGTGACCTGACCCGGCTGGAGCTGGTCACCGAGGCGGTACGCGCCGCGCTGGAAGAAGTCGCCGGCACCTCCCCTCACCTGCTGGACGAGCTGGTCGGCGAGGAGTGGGGACGCCGCTACGGCCGCCCGGTCCGCCTGGGCAAGAACCCCACCCGCCCCAAGACCAGGATCCCCTCCCCGGGATCCGCCTGCCCGACCTCGGTGCCGTCGGCGATGGGCGATGGCCGACTGGGACGAACCCGCCCTTCAACCAGGACCCCGCAGGACACGGGTGTCGGGATGGTACCCAGCCTCGATCACATCGATGCCAGCGGCGAACAGGACCGGGGCACACATGCGGACAGGAACGCTCAGCCGGATCCGAGAAGCGACTTCAGGAAGGACATGTACTGACGCCCGGTATCGAACGGCTCGTAGCGCGCTGGATTTCCTTCGCCGAGAAAACGATCCAGGGGTGAGACGACGGCGTCGTGTCCTGGCCTGTGCTTGTACTGAATCGACAGCCTCTGAGTCCTCACCTGCCTGACGCGGTGCTCGCCGGCCACGTACAGTCCGTTCGTCCATCGCTGGAGGTAGTCACCAAGGAAGACGAAGAGCGCATCCTGGGCGAGAGGAACGCAAATCCACTCGCCCTCGGGACCCCTTACTTCCAGGCCCGGCTCGTTTTGGGTCAGGATCGTGAAAATGGAGAGATCCACATGCGGCGACATCGCGTAATCCACCGTGTTGCCGATTTCCTCGGCATGCCCGACCCCGTAGTGGTTGAAGCCGAGCCTGTGCATCTGTGAACGGTCACGATATTCCCCAGGGCTGGGGTCACGAAATTCCCCAGCCCCTCGCCTGATCGGGGGTCAGTCCGTGGACTTCTTGGGGCGCTTGTTCGGCCGGAAGCTGGGGCCGTTCATGATGACCTGATGGCTGGTGTTGATGAGCCGGTCGAGGAGGGACTCGGCGACGACCGGGTTGGGGAAGAGCGGATACCAGTCGCTGGGTGCCCGGTTGCTAGTGATGATCAAGGACCGGCCCTGCCGCTCGCTGACGAGTTCGTAGAGGTCGTCAGCCTGGGCCGCGGTGAGCTGGCGCATCGCGAAGTCGTCGAGGATGAGCACGTCGGGCCGTACCAACTCGCGGATCCGCTTGGCCCAGGTCCGGTCCGCGTGACCGCCGGCCAGGTCCGCGAGGATGCGGCTGGTCTTGGCGAAGCGGACGTTGGCGCCCTGGCGGACGGCGAGATGACCCAGGGCCTGGGCGATATGCGTCTTTCCGACCCCGACCGGGCCGAACAAAATTACCGACTCCCCAGCGTGCAGCCAGCGCAGGGCCCCGAGGTCGCGGATCTGGGCGGCGGGAAGCTTCGAGGAGGCGGCGAAGTCGAACTCCTCCAAGGTGGCCTGCTGCTCGAACCTCGCCCGGTGCAGGCGCCGTTGGAAGGCGACGGTCTCCCTGCGGGTGATCTCGTCCTGGCAGAGGATTTGGAGAAAGTCCAGGTGGCCGAGCTCTCCGCCGTGGGCCTGAGCCAGGCGGGCGTCGAGGGTCTCCAGCATCCCCGAGAGCCGCAGGGCCTTCAGCGATTCACGCAGGGCGGTGTCCATCACGCTCATCGAAGGGTCTCCTCGGCGTCGTGGTGGACCTGGTCGCCGAGATCGCCGTCCGCGATCCCGGTGGGTGCGACGGTCGCGAACAACTGCTGGGGTCCGTGGAGGAAGGCGGCCGCTCCAGCATCACCGCTGGTCTCGGGCTCGGGGTCGGTCTCGGTGCCGGCAACCAGGATGCCCTTGATGGTGCGATAGGAAGGGTCGCCGACCGCGATCGCCTTCGCGCAGGCCGCTTCCAGTCGCGTCTCGCCGCACTTCTTGCGCAGGCCGAGAATCCCTTGGGCGGCGCGGAGCCGGTAGAGCGCGTTGATCTCCAAGAGCAGGTCGATGACGGTGCGGCAGGCGTCCCCGACCTCCGATGCCTGGGTGCGGCACCAGATGGGCGTCCGCATCTGGAAGGCGATCTTCTCGGGCGGGTAGTCGCCCCGGTCGGTTCGTTTTCCCTGGTCAAGGGCCACATGAGTCTTGACCAGGTCGCCGTCGAGGAAGACCTGCACCATCGTCGCGGTGGAACGGACGTCGACCCGGCGGCCGATCAGTTTCCAGGGAACCGAGTAGAGGGTGCGGCCGACTTTGATGTGTTCTCTGAACTTGCCGGTGGGGACCTCTCGACGGCCTCCAGGACCTCGATAGAGTCGGGGCGATGACTGGGAACCGAGGCCGCTGGCCAAAGACCGATGAGGATCGCGGCGTCGAGGACGTGACGCTCTTGATACTGGAGTGGCTGGGCGAGCAGGGGGTGAACGCCATGATCAGGATGGACGCGGAGAGGCTGGCTGACAACGCGCCAGCGTGGACGTTCGCTGCCAGCGGCGGCCCATTGGCGCATGGCATGCGAGCTGACGGCAGGACTGTCCAGCAGTGCATGTCCGTCGCTCTGGCCCAGCTGCGCGACGCTGGACTGTCGGTTCCGTTTTGATCTTCGCCCGCCGTTGACGTCGATCACGATGCCGGCTTCGTCGTTTCGACGGTTCCTGTGGACTGCCCGAAACCTGGCATGCCGAGTTCGACGGCGGTCGACCGCCTGTTGACGAGCGCGTCGATCTGGGCGAGCTTGTCGTTGGCGCCCGCCAGGCTGGCTTGCAGGCCCTCGACCTCGCCGAGCCATCCCTCGCGCTCGGCTTCGGCGATACGCGCGATGAGGTTGTCGCGGATCTCCTCGATACGGAAGCGCTGGTCAGGATCGGGCCAGTGCATCGAACATCGCAGGCAGGCGTGTTCATGAATGCAAGGGGTTGAGAAAGCGCGTCCGCAGAGCCCGGTGGCGACCTTTCGCCGCTCGAAGTGGCCGAGGAATTCCTGCCACTCGGCGTCGGTGGGAGTGCGGTATTCCTCGCTCGGGCGAAGGGCTCTGCGACGCGCGAGGAAGGCCAGGTGGGACCTGATGGTCTCCTCCGGATATACGGCCTTGTAGCCGATCGTCACGGCTATGTCCTGGTGCCCGGCGATCACCTGGGCGATGTGCGGGGGAAGGCCGTTGAGGATGGCGTCCGTGATGAAGATTCGGCGGAAGTCGTGTGGGGTGTAATGCAGCGCGGTGCCGTCGGCCTGGTCGATCAGGCCGGTGCGGGAGAGGGCATCGTCCAGTAGCGCGCTGACCCGCTCCCGGGCGATGCGCTGCGGTTCGGCGGCGACGTGGCGTTGGAACAGCAATGGGGCCGGTGGCAGCCAGATGTGTTCGTGGTAGTCCCGGGCGCGGACGAGTGGGACCGCGCCGCTGGCGTCGCGGATCCGGCAGATGATCGCGCTGAGCACGTCGGCCAGTTCGGGGCTGACCACCAGAAGCCGTTCGGCATCGGTCTTGGACGGGGCGATCTGCAGCAGTGGGACGATCTCCCCGGTCGTCGGCAGCCGGTATTGGACCAGGCTGTGGTGGCTCAGCTCCAGCATCTCCTCGGCGCGGACACCGGTGTGCCGCAGGACCTCGATGATGGCCCAGGCCCAGAAGGCGTTGTCCTCCTCCCGGTTGAGCAGGCGCCGCTGCCCGGTGGCCAGGTCCTCGCCCCAGACGTTGTCCGGGTTCGCGTGCGGCCGGCGGATCCGGATCAGGGTCTGGCCGGCGGCACTGAACTGCTGCCCCGGGCCGGCCAGTCGTCCAGCGGCGAGCAGGGCTGCTGAGTCCCGGCGCTGCTGGTCGGCGGACCGGACGAGGATCGGCAGCACGGGGAGCCGTTCGCGGGTGCGGGCGTCCATTCGTGCTTTGCGCCGCCGGGTGGTCTTGCGCCGGTTCAGGTCCTGCTGGCTGACAGGGCAGGGCGCGACCCACTGACCCCACCGGCCGGGGTCCTCCAGGGCCCACTGGGCCAGATCCAGGTAGAACGCTCGGACGCAGGCCAGGGTGTCCTGGTAGCCGAGCCGCTCGACGGCGACCTGGATCCGGTCCCCGCTGCCGGTGGTGGTCGTGGTCCGCCGGGTGCGCAAGCGCTGCTTCCAGGCGGCTGCGACATCGGCGGCAAGACGCAGCGAGTCGATGCCGGGATGGTGCAGCTCCAGGTCCTGCCAGAAGCACTTGGCCAACTGGTAGGTCTGCCCGCGCAGCGTGCCGTAGTCCAGGGCGGGCTGTCGTTCCTTGAGATACTCCACCAACAGATCGCGGATCGGACGGCAGGCGATCGGGTAGCGGTCGACGAGCTCCTCGACTGACCGCTGGCCGATGCTGCGGATCTCGCGCAGTGTGGGGACGCCGGCGCCGAAGACGCCGGTCTCGCGCAGTGCCCGGAACGTGGCCGAGCCGGAGCGGCGGCTCCCGCGCAACTGGGCCTCGACCGCCAGAACCTCCAGCAGGTCCCCGACCACGATGTCGGCCACCGTCCCGCCCTTGGCGGCGATGGTCACCGCGGTGCGGAACAAGACGGCGTGACGGGCCAAGTCACTGATCCCGGGATCGGCCCGGCAGAAGTCGTCCAGCCGGACGAAGCCGCCGGCGTCGCGGGAGCGGATCATGTTCCGTGCGAGCTTGCGCTTCTTGCCCCCGGTGAGCAACCAGCCCAGCGAGGGCCGGATGACGTCGGCCCCGATCATGACGACCAGGGAGCTGGTCATGGTCTCCAGCCGGCTCCGCGAGAACTTGCCGTGCCGCTCCAGCCAGCTCGCCGGGCCATCGGCCCAGCGCTCACCAGCCGCATCGGCGCCGCTCGCGTGCCAGCGCTCGTGCCAGGTCCGGCCCGGTTGCTCCTGCAGCCAGTCCAGCATCAGCATCAGGCCGCGCCGACGGAAGTCGTGGGTGCGAGGGTCCTCCTGCCGCGGCGTCGCCTCGATCCACATCCGCAGCACTCCGTCGCGGTCCATCTCGGCAGCAGGCCAGTGTGCCGAGACGGGTCGCGGCGGGAACTTCTCGGTCTGCTGCTCGGCCGAGAGATGAGGCCGGGAGACCACAGGTGCAGCGGCCAGGAGGTCAGTGACGATCACGCGATACCCTTGCCGAACAGCACGTTCATCGTCTCCGGCCGATAGCCCGGCGCCGGAGCGGGTGCCTTCCGCTCGGCGGCCTGCCGACTCTGTTCAGCGTGATGGACCAGGACCCGACGGATCACGTCTTCCTTGCGGGGCGTCAGGTAGAGCTGTGTCGTGGTGAGCTGTGCATGTCCGAGGACGAGCTGGACGTCAGTCAGTGGCAGCGCCGGGTCCTCGGCCATGCGGAACGCTGCAGTATGGCGTAGTGCGTGGAGCGTCGCCGAGGTTCCCACCAGCTGATTCACTCGCTCGAACATGCGGTGCACCGCGTGGTAGGTCAGCGGGCGGACCGGGCGTCGAAGTGTCCACCACAACGGCAGGCGACGGCCCCTCGGGATGAGATCGTCCATCTGGACCTGGTAGAGCCGCAGCCAGACGAACGCGTCGGTGGACGCCGGGAGTTCCTGGACCGCCCCCGTGCCCTTGCGGACCACCGAGATCAGCTGTCGCCCGGGGGCGACCCCGCCTTGCAGCGTCGACAACAGCTCCGAAGCCCGCGCCCCGGTGGAGACGTAGAACGCGACCAACGCCCGGTCCCGGTGCGAGGGGAGCTTGGCGAAGATCTCGTTGAACTCCTCATCCGGGATACTGCGCGGAATGCGCTTCGGGACCCGGGGCCGGTAGAGACCTGTCCCCGTTGCGGTGCGGCTCCATCGGGTTGTGGTGCGCGTTCACCCGGCCGCTTCGACGCGATCGGTCCAACGGGAACGGGTTGACCAGCATGGGCCCGGTAGCGATGTCCAGGTGAAAAGCGTAGAAGCAGCGCAGCACCGTCTCGTTGTGAGCCCGCACCGAGGCCGCGTACGGCTTCGCCGGGCTCGGCGACGGTCCCGATGGCTGCCCCGAGCGCCAGTGAGGGCGATCGGGCTGTCCGTTGATCAGCAGCCACCGGCAGAAGTCTCTCGCTTCGATTCGCGTGGCACGGTCCCACGACACGTCGATCGCCCACAGGAAGCGGAACCAGCGCAGCAGGTCCATCCCGTAGGAACGCACCGTTGATTCGGTGCGGCCGGCTGCCTGCAGGTCGCGGAAGTAGTCCGTCACCGCCTGGACGCCGGCGCCGCTCGGGTCGACCAGACGATACGGCTCCCATCGGCTTCCGGTCGCCAGCAACGACCCGACCGCAGGAACGGCCAATGCGGCCAGATCTCGATGCTTTTCCTCGTCTCCGATCACGACCAGGAAACGTAGACCCTGGAGCGCGTATCCGTCCCCTGAACTGCGGAATCTCTGGCCGTAGTTCAGTCAACAGAAGGATGTCGGGGCCGACCGTCGCCGTCGACCAGCGGGCCAGGACGAACGCGGTGGGCGGCAGCGGCAGCAGCGTCTCCGCCTCCACCGCCGCGAAGACGGCCGCCGGTGCTGCCCCGTCCAGCGGCCGGCAGTCACGGCGCCCGGCGATGTCGCGGCTCCAGATGACCGCATCCCTCTGCATCTGTTCGAGCGAGGCGAACTCCCGCCCGCGCCAGAACGAGTCCCTGATATAGGGCATGGGCCGCTCCACCCGGGGCTTGTCTTTTGGCTTCAAAGCGCGAGCTGGATCTACCAACGCGCCATAGTGGGTGGCGAGTTCGGCATAAGCCTTGTTGATTTTCGGGTCGTAGAGATCTGGCTTGTCGACCCCGGTCTTGAGGTTGTCGGGCACCAGCCGCCGCGGGACGCCGCCGAAGTACTCGAACGCCGCAACGTGGGCCTTGGTCCAGGCGTGCTGGTCGAGATGCACCACGGGCCTCATGAACATGTGACGCGAAGCGGGCAGCACCATCACGAACGCCCAGATCCGGTGCCGCTTGCCCGTCCTCGGGTTGATCCACTGCCCCAGGAAGCCGTAGTCGATCTGGGCCTCCGAGCCCGGCTCGACCTCGTCCCGCAGGACCGTGACCTGCGACTTCTTCACCTCGTCGGGCAGCGTGTCGCGGATCCAGCGGCGGAGGGAGGACTGGGAGACCACGAGTTTGTGCTCGTCCCGCAGCCGCTGGTGGATCGTCGAGACGGTCACTTTCCCCAGCAGGCTCTCGACGAAGTCGCGGTGCTGGTCGATCTCGGGCCAGGTCAGCTGCCGCAGGCGCCGATCAGCCAACTCCGGGAACCACCCCTTGATCAGCTTTCCCCAGTCCGCCTCGCTCATCGGGGGCCCGCCCGGAGCGATCCCCGACGCTTCCGCCGGCGCCAGGTACTTCCTGACCGTCTTGCGGTCCACCCCCAGCGACCGGGCCAGATCGCTCTTCGAGCGCCCCGCGTACCAGTGGACGTAGATCTCGGTGATGTCGACCACGACCAGCGTTCTCCTTGCCATCGGCGTGTCCATCGGCTGTCCGACCAGCAGGTCCAGGGACACATCACCGTCGCCGCGATGACCAGGTCCCTCGATCCCGAACGCCTTCGTACCCATGGCCAATTAGGAGAAATCGGGGTGAGGAATTACGTGACGCTCAAACCACCCAAGATGGGGAAAACCGTGACCGCTCACAGCATCGGGGAGTTCATGGACGAGTCAAAATCTGCCGCTGGCAGGCCCAGGTCATCCGCACATGCCGAGAGCACCCTGTCCCCCAGGTCCACCAAGTGCTTGAAGAGACATGCCCCCTTCTCGAAAGGGGCATGGTAGAAGTCGGCAGCTACGGGTGCACCGAGTGCGCCCTTGGTGTTTCCGATGCGGTACTGTTCGCACGCCTCGGCACCGGCGTGCGCCGTACTCTTCTCCCGGCCCAGACCGCGGTATCCCAGAAACTGGGACCGCTCACTGGAATTGTATTTGATCTTCTCTGCGGCGGGCAGACGATAGAATCGCCGTGTTTCTTCGTACACGGCAGACAACAAGTCGGCATCGATCCCGTGATGGTACAGAAAGAAGTACCCGCCGCTCCGGCATGCGGCACCTATCTCAGCGGCCACTCTGGCCTTGTCTTCCGCGGTCCAGTCCCCGCCATGGTTCGGCAAGCGCACATCCGGTATCACGGGACGCTTTGCCTCTGCCACTGGACCTCCCCTTCGCGTTCCTCTCTCCCCCGCACGTTCGGGGCGAGGCCCCACAGGATTCCGGCCTGGCCGTCGCCCCAGATGACAGTGAGGCATCGAACCGCCACGCCGGTAGGGCGCGTATCAGCCAGACGGCATCGGCAACGGACCGACGTAGTGGGCAAGATGGTGGCGCGGCTGCTGGTCTTCGGCATGTGGGCCGTAATGTGCTCGTTCGATTTCAGGAGGGCCTTTTGCCCAGGCGTGCCTCACGTCTCTTGCAGACCGACGACTACCTGTTCTCCTTCATCGACCGGGCCCAGGGACGGGCGGCGCGGGACGGTACGGCGCCCGTGCCGCTGGGGGTGGGCGACTGTGATCTGCCGACTCCGCCGCACATCGTCGAGGCCATGCGCCAGGCCGTCCGGGATCCTTCGACGCACCGGTATCCGCCGTACGCCGGCACGCAGGCGATGCGCGAGGCGGCCGCCGGACATCTCGGGCGCCGCTTCGGGCTCCGCATCGATCCGGAGACGGAGGTCCTGGCCACGCTGGGCAGCAAGGAGGCGATGGCGCACCTGACGATGGCTTACGCGGAGCCGGGTGACGTGGTTCTGGTGCCCGATCCGGCGTACCCGGTGTACGGGACGTGGGCGCGGTGGTGCGGTGCGGAGGCGGTGCGCGTACCGCTGCGGGAGGAGAACGGATTCCTGCCGGACCTGGCCGCCATCCCGGCCGCCGTCGCGGCGGGCCAAGCTGTTCTGGGTCTGCTATCCCAACAACCCCACGGCAGCGCTGGCCACTTCGGGCTTCTACGCCGAGCTGGCGCGGTTCGCTGTGCGGCATGACATCGTGGTGGCCTCCGATGCCGCGTATAGCGAGATCTACTACGACTGCGCGCCCCCGCCGTCGTTCCTCCAGGCACCGGGCGCAATGGAGTGCGGCATCGAGTTCCACTCCTTGTCCAAGGCGTACAACATGCCGGGCTGGCGCGTGGGGTTCGCCGCCGGAAGCGCCGACGTCGTGGACGCCCTACGGGCCGTGAAGACCCATACCGACTCCGGGACGTTCACCGCGATCCAGCACGCCGCCGTCGCCGCGCTCAACGACACCACCGGCTACCCGGAAAGCCTGCGCGCGGTGTACCGCGAGCGGATGCCCTCTCTGTCAGCCTTAGGCGAGACGTCCCGCTTCGGCGGGTTAGCCTGATAGGGCACCGACAGGAGAACCACCCCCCTCATGACCAGCACCAA
>NZ_JBFAJR010000049.1:0-40091 GCF_040655295.1 Streptomyces sp. NPDC050448
GGCCCGGGGGGCCGTCCCCCCCCGGGGCCGGGTCCGCCCGGCCGGGCGGGGGGGGCGCGCCGGGCCCGGTCGGCCGCCGCGGCGGCCAGCAGGTGGGGTGGCCGCTCCAGCGCGGCGGCGCACCGGGCCGCCTCGGCCGCGGCGTCGGCGGCCCGCTCCGCGTACGTGGGCACCCGCGGGTCGGGCAGCACCCACGCCTCGGCCAGGATCAGCAGCACAAGGCCGGTGAGGGTGCCGCCGAGGCGCTCGTCGAGGGTGTGCGGGGCGTAGGGCGGGAAGCTCGGCAGGATGTACAGCAGTTGGAGCCCGGACGCGGCGCCCGCCGGCCGGGGCCCGCCCGCTGCCGCGAAGGCCACGCAGAAGCCGATGACCGCCATGCCGGCCACGGCGCTCCAGGTGCGTACGGCGAGGAAGGTGCCCGCGGTCACCAGTACGCAGGCCACCGGAAGCAGCCTCACCATGACCGCGGCGCGCTGCCGTCCGGTTCCGGGGATCCGGGAGAGTCCGGCCAGGGAGACGGCGGCGAAGAGGGCGTAGGTGGCGCTGACGGGCGCGTCGAGTCCGTAGAGGAACCCGTAGAAGCCGGTGCAGGCGGCGAGCGTGGTCCGGACGGCCCGGCGTGCGGCCGCCGGCGATGCGCCGGTGCCCGTACGGAGCTCCGCAAGGACTCGCACGGTTTCAGAATCCCACGTGATCCGACGGGCCTCTCGGCGTGGCCGGACGACGGGGGCCGGGCCCCCGGGGCACGCGGAACTCAGGGGTGGGTGTTCCAGCCTGCGATCACCGGGAGGCCGTGTTCGGTGGACAGGACGCTGATCGTGCCGGTGCGCAGCAGGAAGAGCCGGCCGTCCTGCGGGGGCAGGCCCAGGTAGCGGGCGGTGAGGACGCGCAGGAAGTGTCCGTGGGCGACGAGGACGGCATCGCCGCCGTCCTCGACGAGGACCCGGGCCGCCCGGGCCAAGGCGCGGTCCGCTCGGGCGCCGACCTGGGCGGCGCTCTCGCCGGGGTGTTCCGGGTCGCCGGGCGGGACGCCGTCGGTCCACAGGGACCAGTGCGGCCTGGTCCGCTGGATCTCGGCCGTCCTGACGCCCTCGTAGCCGCCGTAGTCCCATTCGCACAGGTCGGGGTCGGTGACGCCGCCGCTCAGTCCGGCGAGTTGGGCCGTGGCGACGGCGCGGCGCAGCGGGCTGGTCAGCACCAGGGCGACGTGCCGGTCGCGGAAGTACGGGGCCAGCGAGATGGCCTCCTCGACCCCGGCTGGGGTCAGCGGCACATCGGTCCGCCCGGTGTGGCGACCGGTGGCGCTCCATGCCGTCTCGCCGTGCCTCACCAGCATCAGGTCACCCATGGTTCGGACCATAAGCCCTCCGGCATGTCGGCGCCGGAGGATCCGGGGCGGCATGTCACTGTCGGGCGTCATGGACGAGAAGACGTGGTGGTTCGTGGCGGGCGAGGGCCGAGCCGAGGGATCGGCCTGAGCCGTGGTCGCGCACCCGTTGCGGCCGCCGTTGACCGTGCTGCTGGTGGTACTGACCGCCGTGACCGGATGATCGAGGCGGTCAGCGTCAGCCTGCTCGCCCTCGGACCGGTGTTCACGGCGATGCAGACCGGCAACGTGCTGTTCCTGGCCTTCGGGACCGCTCAGCAGGGGAACCTGCCCGCTCTGGCGCCGGCGGTGTCGCTGGCCCCCCTCGCCGTCGGGGTGGTGTGCGGGGCCCGGCTGGAAGCGGTGTCAGCCGGGCGATGTCCGGCGGAGTCCAGCGGCGGTGCCGGCCTGCCTCGCGACGGGCCGGGCCGATCGCGTACCGGCGCTCCCAGGAGCGCAGCGTGGGGCCGGGGGCTCACTCTGCTCCCCGTCCGCGCCGGAACCGGTCGAGCCCCTCGGCGAGTTCCACGACCCGGTCCGGGTAGGCGTACCGGGCCCGCTCCGGGCCGGGCAGCCGCCAGGGTTCGTGCACGTGCGGGGCGTCCAGTCCGGCGAGTTCCGGCACCCAGCGGTGCACGTAGCGGCCCGCCGGGTCGTGGCGCAGGCCCTGGCGGACCGGGTTGAGGACCCGGTTGGGGCGGGTGTCGGTGCCCGTCCCGGCCACCCACTGCCAGTTGAGCTGGTTGTTGGCGAGGTCCCCGTCCACGAGGAGGTCCAGGAAGTACCGGGCCCCGATCCGCCAGTCCACGTACAGGGTCTTGGTGAGGAAGCTGGCTGTGAGCAGCCGGCCCCGGTTGTGCATCCACCCTTCGTGGCGGAGCTGGCGCATGGCCGCGTCGACCACCGGGTAGCCGGTGCGGCCCTCCTTCCAGGCCTCGGTCTCCTCCTCGGCGGCCGCCCCGGTGCGCCAGTGGTCCCGGCGGTCGCGGTAGTCCCGTACGGCGGTGTCGGGGCGGGCGGCGAGCACCTGGTGGTGGAAGTCGCGCCAGCAGATCTGCCGGATGAAGGCCTCGGCGCCGGGGCCGCCGGCGGCGCGGGCCCGATGGACGGCCTCGGCGGGCGAGAGGGTGCCGAAGTGGAGGTGCGGGGAGAGCCGGGAGGTGGCGTCGCCGGCCAGGTCGTCGCGGGAGTCCTCGTACCGGGAGAGGCCGGCGCGCAGCCAGCGTACGAGGAGCTCGCGGGCCTCGCGCTCGCCGCCGCGGGCGAGGCCAGGGGAGACGCCGGTGACGGCTGCACGCCGGGGCAGGGGGTCGGAGCCGATGCCGTCGGGCATGCGGACGGAGCGCGGGGCGGGGGCGGGGGCGCGGGGCGGCAGTTCGGCCCAGCGGCGGAAGTACGGGGTGAACACGGCGAAGTGGTCGGAGCCGGCGGGGAGCACGGCCCCGGGGGCGGCGGCGGTGACCACCGCTTCGTGCACGTAGAGCCGCCGGCCCTCGGCTTCCAGGGCGGCGCGGAGCCGTTCCTCGCGGGCATGGGCGTAACCGCTGACCCCGGCCGCCATGTGGACCTCGTCGGCGTCGCACTCCTGCACGAGGGCGCAGACCTCGGCGACGGCGTCGCCGGAGCGCAGCACCAGGCGGCCGCCGCGCTCGCGCAGTCCGGCGTCGAGGTCGGCCAGGCAGTCGGCGAGGAAGGCGAGCCGGTTGGGCGCGGCGAAGCCGGCGGCGTCGACGGCCCGGTCGCGTACGAAGAGCGGCACCACCCGGTCGCAGGAGGAGAGGGCCGCGCGCAGCGGCGGGTGGTCGTGCAGGCGCAGGTCGGAGGTGTACAGGACCACCGCGACGTTCATGGGTTCTCTCGCTCCGCGTCAGGGCCGGGGGGGACGGCTGTCGTCCGGTACTCCGGCGGATGCGGGCGTGTCGGATGCGGGCCTGTCGGATGCGGGCGCAGCGCCCCGGGACGCACCGGTTGCGGCCGCGGCGGCGGCGTCGGATCCGGTGTCCCGGGACACGGGTCCCCGGGACACGGCGGCCCCGGATCCGCTGTCACGCGATGCGGCGGCCTCATCGTCCAGGCGGCGCGCGGCGCGGGCGATGTTGCGGGCCATGCCGCCGAAGACAACGGCATGGAACGGCGAGACGCTCCACCAGTAGAGGTGACCGAGCAGCCCGCGCGGATGGAACAGCGCCCGCTGCCGATACCGGGCGCCGCCCTCCCCCGGGCCGGGGAGGACGCCAGGTCCCGGGCCGGGCCCCGAAGCCGGTCCCGGGCCTTGATCCAGCGCCGCGGCCCGGTCCGCGGCCGGAGCCGGCTTCGGGTCGTGTCCCGCGGCCTGCCCCGACGCCAGAGCGCGCCCCCGGGGCGATTCCGCCGCCGAAGCCGGGGCTGGCGTCGGCTCCGGGGCCGGAGCCGGGGCGGGCGCCGACGCCCGGGTCTGTCCCGGGGCCGGGGTCGCGGGTGGGGCCCCAGCCGGGGTCGGGGCCGGGGCCGCGGCCGAGGCCGGAGCCGGAGTCGCGGCCGGAGCCGAGGCCGGAGCCGGAGCCGGGGCCGCGGGTGGGGCTCCAGCCGGGGCCGGGGCCGGAGTCGCGGCCGGGGTCTGTCCCGGGGCCGGGGCCGGGGCCGGGGCCGGAGTCGCGGCCGGGGCCGGGGCCGGAGTCGCGGCCGGGGCCGAGGCCGGAGCCGGGGTCAGGGTCGCGGCCCCGTGTCGGCCCCGGGTGGGTGGTGCCGTCGGGGGGTGTCCTGCGGGCGGGTCCACGTACATCTCCAGCCAGGCCAGCCCTGGCAGCCGCATCTCCGCGCGCAGCCGCAGCAGCCGGCCCGGTTCGATCTCCTCCACCCGCCAGAAGTCCAGGGAGTCCCCCACCCGCAGCCGGGCCGCATCGCGGCGGCCGCGCCGGATGCCGACCCCGCCGACGAGCCGGTCCAGCCAGCCCCGTACGGCCCAGGCCAGCGGGAACGAGTACCAGCCGTTCTCCCCGCCGATGCCCTCCACCACCTGCCAGAGCGCGGCGGGCGAGGCGTCGACCGCGCGTTCCCGCCGGTCGGTGTAGAGGCTGCCGCCCGCCCAGTCGGGGTCGGTCGGCAGCGGGTCGCTGGGCGCACCGGGTGGGGAGGCGGAGGACCAGCGGGTGGTCACGTTCGCCTCGCGCACCCGCTGCAGGGCCAGCGACACGGCCTGGTCGAAGCCGATCGGGGCGCCGGCCGGGTCGGGGACGTACCGCGCGATGTCGTGTTCCGCGCAGACGACCTCGTGGCGCAGGGATTCGGCGAGCGGCCGGGCCAGGGCCCGCGGCACGGGGGTGACCAGGCCGATCCAGTGGCTGGACAGTCTCGGGGTCAGCATCGGGACGCGCAGGATGAGCCGGTGGGGCAGGGCGGCGACGGCGGCGTAGCGGCGCATCATCTCCTCGTACGTGACCACGTCGGGGCCGCCGATGTCGAAGGCGCGGTTGACCTCGGGCGGCATGGCTGCGCTGCCGACGAGGTAACGCAGGACGTCGCGGACGGCGACGGGCTGGACGCGGGTGCCGACCCAGCTGGGGGTGACCATGACCGGCAGCCGTTCGGTCAGGTAGCGCAGCATTTCGAAGGAGGCCGAGCCGGAGCCGATGATGACGGCGGCGCGCAGGACGGTGGCCGGCACCCCGGAGGCGAGGAGGATCTCGCCGACCTCGGCGCGGGAGCGCAGGTGCGGGGACAGGTCGCGGACCGGGATCCCGGCCGGCGTGAGCCCGCCGAGGTAGACGATGCGGCGGACGCCGGCCGCGCGGGCCTCTTCGGCGAAGATGCGGGCGGCGGCGCGGTCGCGGTCCTCGAATCCGGATCCGGCGCCGAGGGCGTGTACGAGGTAGTAGGCGACGTCGATGCCGCGCAGGGCCGCCGCGACGGACTCGGCGTCGCCGGCATCGCCGCGGACGACCTCGGCGCGCCCGGCCCAGGGGTGGTCGCGCAGCTTCTCGGGGGACCGGGCCAGGCACCGGACGCGGTGTCCGGCATCGAGCAGCTCGGGTACCAGGCGGCCGCCGATGTAGCCGGTGGCCCCGGTGACCAGGCAGTGCAGACCGGTGGTGGCCGTCATCGTCTTCTCCGCTCCTCGAACGTCTCCGCAGTCCGCACCCCCGTAAGGGATTCCCGCGGACCGACGCCTGCGTATGCACGGCGACGACAGGGCCACTCCACTGGGCCATTGGTACAGTCGCGACATGGCGGTGGACGAACTCGACACCCGGATTCTGCGCCTGCTGATCGAGCAGCCGCGCACCAGCGTCCGCGAGTACGCCCGGCTCCTGGGAGTCGCGCGCGGCACCCTGCAGGCCCGGCTGGACCGGCTGGAGCGCACCGGGGTGATCACCGGAACCGGTCCGGTGCTGTCCCCCGCGGCCCTCGGCCATCCGGTCCTGGCCTTCGTGCACATCGAGGTCACCCAGGGGCATCTGGACGAGGTCGGCGAGGCGCTGGCCGCCGTACCCGAGATCATCGAGGCCTTCTCGATCACCGGTGGCGGGGACCTGCTGACCCGGGTGGCGGCCCGGGACAACGGACACCTGGAGGACGTGATCCAGCGGCTGATCCGGCTGCCCGGCGTGGTCCGCACCCGTACGGAGGTGGCGCTGCGCGAGCGAGTCGCGCACCGGCTGCTGCCGCTGGTGGAGGCCGTGGGACGGGCGGCACGCAAGCCCTGACAGGACGTCCGGAACAGGCATAAGACCGGCAGGACGGGCAGAGCGGATGATTTCCGTCATATTCGATCTCGACGGCACCCTGGTGGACAGCGAGCCGAACTACTACGAGTCCGGGCGGCGCACCCTGGCGCGGCTCGGCGTCCCCGAAGCCACCGCCGACGACCCGGCCTTCGCGACGGCCGGGCTCCTCTTCCGCTCCGGGCAGGCGGAGTTCACCGCGGACACGGCCTGCAGCCGGCTCTCGGCCCGCCGGGCCACCGCGTAGGCCGCGACGTGCCTGCGGGTGGGGGCGCAAGTCTCCGGCGGGCTGCGCGGGGCGCGGTCACCCTGCGGGCGTGACCGCCACCCTGCCGCCCTCGGAAACCCGCCCGCCTTCGCCCGTGATCCGCCGGCCCTCTTCGCGTGCCTGCGCGACGGGCACGGCGGCTGGGTGCCGTGAGCGCTCGGTTCGCCCTGGTGGAGGCCGCCCCGGTCTTGGCGGTCGCTCCCACCTGGACGCGGACCCCGCCCCGGTCCCGGTCTTCCCGGGCCTCGCCCTGCGACCCGCCACCGCGGCCCCGGCGACCCGGCGGCGGGCCGGAACGCTGTTCCGAACCGCCGCCGGGGGCAGCTCCCGCCCTGCCGGAGGGAAGATCCCGCAGCCTCCGCGAGTTGGTAGAACCGTGAACGAAATGATGCGGGGTACGGCGGACGTCGACGTGGTGGTCGTCGGTGCCGGGCAGGCGGGGCTGTCCAGCGCGTACCACCTGGCGCGGGCGGGGATCGGCCATGTGGTGCTCGACCATGCACCGCGGCCCGGCGGTGCATGGCAGTTCCGCTGGCCTTCGCTGACGTACGGCAAGGTGCACGGCATGCACGCCCTGCCCGGCATGGAGCTCACGGACGCCGACCCGCTGCGGCCGTCCTCGGCGGTGATCGGGGAGTACTTCGGCGCGTACGAGGACCGGTTCGGGCTGCGCGTACGACGGCCCGTGGACGTCACGGCCGTACGGGACGCAGCCGACGGGCGGCTGCGCGTGGAGTCCTCGGCCGGGACCTGGTCCGCGCGGGCCCTGATCAACGCGACCGGGACCTGGGACCGGCCGTTCTGGCCGCGCTACCCGGGCCAGGAGACCTTCCGGGGCCGCCGGCTGCACACCGCGGACTACCCGGGTCCGCAGGAGTTCGCCGGGGCCCGGGTGGTCGTGGTGGGCGGCGGCACCTCGGCGGTGCAGCACCTGCTGGAGATCGCCCCGGTGGCGGCGGAGACCACCTGGGTGACCCGCAGGCCTCCGGTGTTCCGCGACGGGAGCTTCGGCGAGGCCGAGGGCCGGGCCTCGGTGGCCCTGGTCGAGGAGCGGGTCCGCCAGGGGCTGCCCCCGCAGAGCGTGGTCAGCGTGACCGGACTCCCGCTGAACGAGGCGGTCCGGGCCGGGCTGGCCTCGGGGGTGCTGGACCGGCGGCCCATGTTCGACCGGATCACGCCGACGGGCGTCGCCTGGGCGGACGGGCGGCAGGTGGAGGCCGATGTGATCCTGTGGGCCACCGGGTTCCGGGCCGCCATCGACCACCTGGCCCCGCTGCACCTGCGCGAGCCCGGAGGCGGCATCCGGGTCGAGGGCACCCGTGCGGTCCGCGACCAGCGGATCCACCTGGTCGGCTACGGTCCGTCGGCGTCGACGATCGGCGCCAACCGCGCCGGCGGCGCCGCGGTCCGCGAGATCCGCCGCCTGCTGGCCCCAGGCGCCGGCAGCACCCGCGAAGCTGCCGCGGTCGGCTCCGCCTAACCGGTGCGGGAGCCCGCCTGGACCCGCCCGGCGCCTCCGCTGCCGCCCGCACCGGCACTGGCACGGGCACGGGCATCCGCGCCGGCTTCGGCGCCGGCCCGGATCCGGTTGAACTCCGCGACGTGCTTCTTGTGCTCCTCGTACGTCGCCGAGAAGCGGGTGTCCCCCGGCTTCACGGTGACGAAGAACAGCCAGTCGCCGGGTGTCGGCGCAACGGCCGCAGCCATGGCCTCCAGGCCCGGGCTGTCGATCGGCGTCGGCGGGAGCCCCTGGCGCCGGTAGGTGTTGAAGGGGCTGTCGATCCGGGTCTCGCTCAGCTTGGTGTCCACCGTGCTGCGGCCCAGCGCGTAGTTGATGGTGGAGTCCATCTGGAGCGGCATCGACCGCGCCAGCCGGTTGTGCACCACCCGGGCGACCTTGCCCTGGTCGGCGCGGGATACGGCTTCCGCCTCGATGATGCTGGCGAGCGTGGTCGTCTGGTACGGGGTCATCCCGTGCGCCTTGCCGCCGTCGGCAACGGCCTTCGTCGCAAGCTTCTGGTTGGCCGTCTGCACCATGTGGGCCAGCAGGGTGGCCGGCGTGGACTTCGAGGTCACCGGGTACGTCGCCGGGAACAGGAACCCTTCCGGATTGCCCTTCGCCTCTGCGGGCAGGGCCAGTCCGGCCGTGGCGACCGCCGCCTTGGCGGAACCCGCCGGGAGCTTCAGCTCGCGGTCGATCGCGGCGTACACCTGGGGTGCCCGCCAGCCCTCGGGAATGGTCAACTGGCGCGGCTTCTCGGGGGCTTCCCCGATCCGCAGCAGCGGAAGGAAGGCGGCTGCACCGGTGGCGAGCAGCATGCCGAGGAAGAGCGCCAGACGGCCCCGGCGGGTGAGCCGGGAATGACGCCGTGGCGGCCGGTACTCATGACGCATACGGGCACGCTAACCCGCGAAGCATCACATTTCCGGTATCACACCCGCACGCTCGTCATACGATCACACGTTTACCGGCGTAGGCTGCGGGGCCCCCTCGGGCGGCTCGACCGGTCCGCCGACGCCGGCCGCCGACGCTTCCCGGACCACTCGGGCCGCGGCCGCCTCCGGCGTGAGCGCGGCTTCCCGGTCCCGGCGGACCAAGGCCGCGTACCGGCCGTCCGCCTCCAGCAGTTCCTCGTGCGTACCGCGCTCGGCGATACGGCCCTTGTCCAGGACGACGATCTGGTCGGCGTCGCGGACGGTGGAGAGCCGGTGCGCGATGGTGATCGTGGTGCGGCCTTGGGACAGGTTGTCGATGGCCCGCTGCACGGCATGCTCGGTGCGGGTGTCGAGAGCGCTGGTGGCCTCGTCGAGGATCAGCACCGGCGGGTCGCGCAGGATGGTGCGGGCGATGGCGAGGCGCTGCTTCTCGCCTCCGGAGAAGCGGTAGCCGCGCTCGCCGACCAGGGTGTCGTACCCATCGGGCAGGGACTCGATGTGGTCGTGGATCTGGGCCGCGCGGGCCGCCTCGGCAATCTCCTCGTCGGTGGCGTCCGGCTTGGCGAAGCGCAGGTTGTCGGCGACCGAGGCGTGGAAGAGGTACGTCTCCTGGGAGACCACGCCAATGGAGCGCGCCAGCGAGTCGAAGTCGAGGTCGCGCACGTCCACCCCGTCGAGGGCGACCCGGCCGCCGGTCACGTCGTAGAGCCGGGGCACGAGATAGCTCAGGGTGCTCTTGCCCGAGCCGGTCGGGCCGACCACGGCGAGCGAGCCGCCGGCCGGGACGGTGACGTCGATCCCCGTCAGAGTGGGCCCGTGCTTGGCGTCGTACGCGAAGTGCACGTCCTCCAGCCGGACCTCGCCCTTGGCCCGGTCCAGGCGCACCGCGTCCTCGCGCTCGGTGATGTCCACCGGCAGGTCGAGGTACTCGAAGATCCGGGCGAACAGGGCGAGCGAGGTCTGGATCTGCACACCGGTCGACAGCAGGCTCACGGCGGGCCGGAACAGGCCCTGCTGGAGCGTGACGAAGGCGACGAGGGTGCCGACCGAGAGCGAGGGGGCGCCCGACTGCAGGGCCATGCCGGCGGCCCAGTAGATGAGCGCGGGCATGGCGGCCATGACGATGCCGATGGTGGACATCCGCCAGCGCCCGGCCATGCTCGAGCGCACCTCGAGGCCGACGAGCTTCTCGGACTCGTCGGAGAAGGACTGGGTCAGCGAGTCGGCGCGGCCCATCGTGCGGCCGAGCAGGATGCCGCTCACCGACAAGGACTCGGTGACCGTGGCGGCCATGGCGGCCATCTGCTTCTGCCGCTGCAGGGTGATCTTCTTGCGCTCGCGGCCGACCCGCCGGCTGATCCACACGAACACGGGCAGCAGGAGCAGCGAGACGAGGGTGAGCCGCCAGTCGAGCGCGAGCATCGCGACGATGGAGGCGATCACGGCCGTCAGGTTGGAGACGAGCGAGGTCGCGGTGGAGGTGACGGTGGCCTGCATGCCGCCGATGTCGTTGGCAATCCGGGACTGCACCTCGCCGGTCCGGGTGCGGGTGAAGAAGGCCAGCGGCATCCGCTGGAGCTGGGCGTACACGGCGGTGCGCAGGTCGTGCATGACGCGCTGGCCGACGGTGGTGGAGATCAGGGTCTGGAGCACGCCGAAGACGCTGGTGACGACGGCGATGAGGATCATGCCGAGTGCGAGCAGGCTGAGCAGCCCGGTACGCCCCTCGGGGATGGCGACGTCCAGGATCTCCTTCAGCAGGAACGGCGAGGCCACTGCGACGAGCGAGGACGCGCAGACGAGCAGCCCCACGGCGGCCAGGCGGCCGCGGTAGGGGCGGAACAGGCCCACGATCCGGCGCAGCTCACGCGGCTGCTCCGCCGGGGTGGGGCGGTTCGGGTCGAGGGCTTCTTTCGATGGGGTCCACTTCGGTTCTTCGGGGCGCATGGGCCTCCTTCTGACGAGACTCACATGAGCATAGCTCATTGTTACCTATACTCACAATGAATCTGGTCCTGGTACTGTTTCCCAGTATGAGCACCGCTTCCGAAACCGACAGCACAGACGGCGTGCTCGCCGAACAGCTGCTGCGGCTGACCCGCCGGCTCCACCGGATCCAGAAGCGCCACCTGGAACCGCTGGGCATCACCCCCGCCCAGAGCCGGCTGCTGCGCCTCGTCTCGCACTACGAAGGGGACCAGCCGCCCCGGATGGCGGACCTCGCCACCCGCCTGGAAGTCGTGCCCCGCGCCGTGACCACGCTGGTGGACGGCCTGGAGGCCGCCGAATGCGTGCGCCGTGCGCCCGACCCGGCGAACCGGCGCGTCATAAGGATCGAGCTGACCGACACGGGCCGCGCCACGCTGCGCCGGCTGCGCAACGCGCGAACCGACGCGGCAGAGGAGATCCTGGCTCCGTTGACCGCCGGGCAGCGCGAGGTGCTCGGCGGCCTGCTGAACGCTCTGACGGACGCCCCGCTGGAGCGCCGCTGCCGAGAAGGCCGCCCCGAGGCCGGAAAGGGTCCCTCGGACTAGGCCGAACGAGTAGGCAAGGGGTCGCGCATGCCGCTGCTGGAACCGAAGCCCGGGGCTCTGCGCCCGCGCAGCATCAGCGGCCCCGCCCCCGACCGGGTCCCGGAGCACCACGCCGCCGGCACCCCGGAGCCGCTGCGCACCGAACTGACGGAGCTGCTGGGCGCCGAAAAGGTGCTGTGGAAGGTCTCCGACCTGGTCCGCTACGCCTCCGACGCCTCGCCGTACCGGTTCGTGCCGCAGGTGGTGGTGATCGCCGAGGACATCGACGACGTCTCCGCGGTCCTCTCGTACGCCCACGGCCGCGGGCGCGAGGTCGTCTTCCGCGCCGCCGGGACCTCGCTGAACGGCCAGGCCCAGGGCGAGGACATCCTGGTCGACGTACGCCGCCACTGGTCCGGCATCGAGGTGCTGGAGGACGGCCGCCGTGCCCGGATCCGGCCCGGCACCACCGTGGCGCGGGCCAACGCCGCGCTCGCCCGCCACGGCCGTGTCCTCGGCCCCGACCCGGCGAGCGCCATCGCCTGCACCGTCGGCGGAGTCGTCGCCAACAACGCGTCCGGCATGACGGCGGGGACCACGAGGAACGCGTACCGCACGCTGTCCTCCCTCACCTTCGTCCTGCCCGGCGGCACCGTCGTGGACACCGCCGATCCGCTGGCCGACGAGGAGCTGGCGCGCGCGGAACCGGCGCTGTGCCACGGACTGATGGAGATCAAGCGGGAGATCGAGGCCGACCCGGAACTCGTCGCCCGGATCCGGGCCAAGTACGAGATCAAGAACACCACCGGCTACCGCCTCGACGCCTACCTGGACGGCACCACCCCCGTCGAGATCCTGCGCGGGCTGATGGTCGGCTCGGAGGGCACGCTCGGGTTCATCGCCGAGGTCGTCTTCGACACCGTGGCGCTGGACCGCAAGCTCACCAGTGCGCTGCTCTTCTTTCCCTCGCTGCCCGCCGCGGCCGCCGCCGTATCGCTCTTCAACGAGGCGGGCGCCCTCGCCGTCGAGGTGATGGACGGCAACACCCTGCGCGCCTCGGTCAGCGTCGAAGGCGTCCCTGCCGACTGGGCCGGGCTGCCGAAGGACACCACCGCCCTGCTGGTGGAGTTCCGCGCTCCGGACGAGGCGGGCCGCGCGGAGTACGAGCGCCGCGCCGCCGAGGTCCTCGCCGGGCTGGACCTGGTCGAGCCGGTGGCCTCTGTCACCAACACCTTCACCCGGGACACGAAGACGATCAACGGCTACTGGAAGGCCCGCAAGGCCTTCGTCGCCGCCGTCGGCGGGGCCCGCGCCTCCGGAACCACCTTGATCACCGAGGACTTCGCGGTGCCGCCCTCCAGGCTGGCCGAGGCCTGCGAGGCGCTCCTCGCGCTCCAGACGGAGCACGGCTTCGACGCGGCCGTCGCCGGCCACGCGGCCCACGGCAACCTGCACTTCCTGCTCGCCTTCGACGCCGCGAAGCCCGCCGACGTCGAGCGGTACGGGGCCTTCATGGAGGCCTTCTGCCGGCTGACGGTGGAGCGGTTCGACGGCTCGCTGAAGGCCGAGCACTCCACCGGCCGCAACATGGCCCCCTTCCTGGAGCTGGAGTGGGGGCCCGGGGCCACCGAGCTGATGTGGCGGACGAAGCGGGTCCTCGACCCGGACGGACTGCTCGCCCCGCGCATCCTCCTCGACCGCGATCCGAAGGCCCATCTGCGCGGGCTGAAGACGATTCCGCAGGTGGAGGCGGTGGCCGACCCGTGCATCGAGTGCGGCTTCTGCGAACCGACCTGCCCCAGCAGGGACCTGACGACCACACCCCGCCAACGGATCGTGCTGCGCCGGGAGATGATGCGCCAGCAGCCGGGCTCCCGCGTACTGGACGAACTGCTCGACGCCTACGGATACGACGCCGTGGACACCTGCGCGGTCGACTCCACCTGCAAACTGGCCTGCCCCGTCGGCATCGACACGGGCGCACTGATGCGGGACTTCCGCCACCGCCGGCACAGCCCGCGCGAGGAGCGCGCCGCCGCGCTCGCCGCGCGGCGGTTCAAGGCCGTGGAGGGCGCCGCCCGGCTGGCCGTGGCCGCCGCCGACACGCTGGTCGACCGGCTGGCCGACCGGCTCGGGAACCGGCTGCTGGAGGCGGTCACCGGGGCCGCGCGCAAGGTCGTACGCCCCGACCTGGTTCCGGAGTGGCTGCCGCAGATCCCCGGCGCCGCCGCCAAGCGGCTGCCCGGGACGCAGCGGGTGGGCGCGGCGGCCGTGTACTACCCGGCCTGCGTGAACCGGATCTTCGGCGGCCCCGAGGGCCGGCCCGGCCCCTCCCTGCCCGAGGCCGTGGTGGCGGTGTCGGAGCGGGCCGGGAAACCGGTGTGGATCCCCGGCGACGTCACGGGCACGTGCTGCGCGACCATCTGGCACTCCAAGGGCTACGACGCCGGGAACCGGGTGATGGCCAACCGGATCGTGGAGGCCGCCTGGGGCTGGACCGCCGGCGGGCGGCTGCCGCTGGTGGTCGACGCGTCCTCGTGCACGCTGGGCATGGCGCACGAGGTGGTCCCGTACCTGACGGACGACAACCGGGCGCTGCACGCGGAGCTGACGATCGTCGACTCGATCGTGTGGGCGGCGGACGAGTTGCTCCCGCACCTGGAGATCCTGCGCACGGTGGGCTCGGCCGTGGTCCATCCGACCTGCTCGATGCGGCACTTGGGCGACGAGGCGCAGCTGCGGACGGTGGCCGGGGCGTGCGCGACGGAGGTGGTGGTTCCGGACGATGCGGGCTGCTGTGCCTTCGCGGGCGACCGGGGCATGCTCCACCCGGAACTGACGGCCTCGGCGACGGAGCGCGAGGCGGCGGAGGTGACGTCGCGCGCGTTCGACGCGCATCTGTCGGCGAACCGGATGTGCGAAGTGGGCATGGACCGGGCCACCGGCCGCAGCTACTACTCGGCGCTGCTGGAACTGGAGCGGGCCACCCGTCCTTGACCTGGTGGTACGCGGCCGGGCAGGCCGTAAACCCCGCTGCGTAGGGCCTTGGCCAACGCAAAATGGATTGCCCGGGACCGGTCCGGAAGGCGAACCTTGCACGGTTTGAACCCCTCGACCAGTCATGAGGCGTCATGCAGATCAGCGATCTTCCGTATCCGGACCCCGGGGTACCCGATGCTCGCTCCGGCCCGCGCTTCCTGATGTGGCTGGGGCGGGGCCAACTCGGCGGTCAGGTCAGGAGCCTGTGCTGGGGACTGGTGCACTTCTGCGGCATCGCCGGGCTGCCGTACGCGGTGGGGCTGGGCGTCGACGCGGTCGTACAGCGCGACGGCACCCGGCTGTTGCTGGTCGGCGCGTTGCTGGTGCTGATCGGCATCGCCATCTCGGTCGGCGACGCGATGCTCCACCGGACCGCCGTCACCAACTGGATCACCGCCGCCGCGCGCGTGCAGCAACTGCTCGCCCGCAAGACCGCCGAGCTGGGCTCCGCCCTGACCCGGCGGGTCGCGGCGGGCGAAGTGGTGGCGGTCTCCACAGGCGACGTGGAGAAGATCGGCTGGTTCGTCGAGGCGGTCTCCCGCTTCCTCGCCGCCGCCTTCGCCGTCGTCGCCATCTGTGTCGGCCTGCTGTTCTACGCGCCGTCGATCGGTGTGGTCGTCGCGATCGGCGTGCCGGTGCTCGCCCTGTCCGTGCTGCCGCTGCTGCCGCGCGCCACCCAACGCGCCGACATCCAGCGCGAGAAGGCCGGCAAGGCCACCGAACTGGCCTCCGACACCGTGGCGGGCCTGCGGGTGCTGCGCGGGATCGGCGGCGAGGAGCTGTTCCTGGGCCGCTACCGCGAGGCCTCGCAGGAGGTCCGCAAGGCGGCCGTGCGCAGCGCCCGGATGTGGGCGCTGATCGCCGCGATCCAGGTGCTGCTCCCGGGCGCCCTGCTGATCACCGTGGTCTGGTACGGCTCCGTGCTCGTGCTGGACGGCCGGCTGGCGGTCGGCGAACTCGTCGCCGCCTTCAGCGCGGTGGCCACGATGCTGTACCCGCTTCGGCACTTCGAGGAGATCGCCATGGCGTACTCCTTCTCCCGGCCCTCCGCCCAGCGGGCCGCCCGGGTGCTGTCGCTGACGCGTACGGACGCGCCCGGGCCGGCGGCGCACGATGCCGGGACTCCGCCCGCCCCGGCTCCGGGTGGGGACCTGTACGACCCCGCGACCGGACTGCTGGTCCCGGCGGGCCTGTTCACCGCCGTGGTGTGCGGGGACCCGGACCTGGCGGGCCGGCTCGCCGAACGCCTCGGCGGCCACCCCGCGGACGACGGGCCCGCCGCCGACCGGGTCTCGGCGCTGCTGGGCGAGGTCGCGCTGGACGAGCTCCCGCTGGACACCGCGCGCACGCTGGTCCTCGTGCAGGACAAGGACCCGGTACTGCTGTCCGGAACCCTGCGCGAGCTGTTCGCCGTACCGGCGTCCGGAGCGGTCGAGCCCGGGGCGGCGCTGGCCGCCGCCCAGTGCGGGGACGTCCTGGACGCGCTGCTGCAGTCGGCGCCCGACGGGGTGGACGACCCGATGGACGCCCGGATCACCGAACGCGGCCGGTCCCTGTCCGGCGGGCAGCGCCAGCGGCTCGCGCTGGCGCGGTCCCTGGCCACCGACCCGGAGGTGCTGGTGCTGGACGAGCCGACCTCGGCCGTCGACTCGCACACCGAGGCGCGGATCGCGGACGGGATCAGCGCCCTGCGCGCCGGGCGCACGACGGTCGTACTGGCCTCCTCGCCGCTGCTCCTGGACCGTGCCGACCGGGTGGTCCTGATCCACGAGGGCGCGGTCGCCGCGACCGGTACGCACCGCGAACTGCTGCACGGCGAACCGCTCTACCGGGCGGTCGTCACCCGCGAGACCGACGAGGAACAGCGGGTGGCCCGGATGGAACTGACCCGGCTCGGGGAAGCACTCACAGAGATCGAGGAATCAGCATGATCGGCGTGGCGCCGCCGCAATACGATCCGGCGGCCCCCGCATCGGCCGCCACCCTGCCCGTGGGCACGACGGCGACCGTACGGGGCTATGTGCGCGGCCTGTTCCGGCGGCACCGGCGGGCCTTCGTGGTGCTGGTGACGGTCAACGCGGTCGCGGTGATCGCCTCCATGTCCGGCCCCTACCTGCTGGGCCGGGTCGTGGACCAGCTGACAGCGGGGGCGCGTGAGCTCCATCTGGGGCGCGTGGCCCTGCTGTTCGCGCTGGCCCTCGTGGTCCAGACGTTCTTCGTCCGGCTGGTCCGGCTGCGTGGCGCCATGCTCGGCGAGGAGATGCTGGCCGATCTGCGCGAGGACTTCCTGGTGCGCTCCGTGGGCCTGCCGCCGGGCGTGCTGGAGCGGGCCGGCACCGGTGACCTGCTGTCGCGGATCACCACCGACATCGACCGGCTGGCCAACGCGATGCGCGAGGCCGTGCCGCAGCTGGCCATCGGCGTGGTCTGGGTGGTGCTGCTCTTCGGGGCGCTCACGATGACCGCACCGCCGCTCGCCCTGGCTGCGCTGGTGGCGCTGCCGGTGCTGGTGGCCGGCTGCCGCTGGTACTTCAGGCGGGCGCCCTCGGCGTACCGCTCGGAGGCGGCCGGGTACGCGGCGGTCGCGGCCGCGCTCACCGAGACGGTGGACGCCGGGCGCACGGTCGAGGCACACCGCCTCGGGCCGGGCCGGATCGCACTGTCGGAGCGGCGGATCAAGGAGTGGACGGCGTGGGAGCGGTACACGCTGTTCCTGCGGACGATCCTCTTCCCCGTCGTCAACGTCACCTTCGTGACGATCCTCGGCTCCGTGCTGATGATCGGCGGCTACTGCGTGCTGCAGGGCTGGATGTCGGTGGGGCAGCTGACCACGGGTGCGCTGCTGGCCCAGATGATGGTCGACCCGATCGGCCTGATCCTGCGCTGGTACGACGAACTGCAGATCGCGCAGGTCTCCCTCGCGCGCCTGGTGGGCGTACGGGAGATCGAGCCGGACGCGGGCGACGCGGGCGTCTCCCCGGCGGGGCGGGACGTCCGGGCCGACGAGGTCCGCTTCGGGTACCGGGAGGGGGTGGACGTGCTGCACCAGGTGTCCATGTCCGTGCCGCCGGGCACCCGGATGGCGCTGGTCGGCCCCTCCGGGGCGGGCAAGTCCACGCTGGGCCGGCTGCTGGCGGGCATCTACGCACCGCGGACCGGCGAGGTGACCCTCGGCGGGGCGCAGCTGTCGCGGATGCCCGCGGAGCGGGTGCGCGAGCAGGTGGCGCTGGTCAACCAGGAGCACCACGTGTTCGTGGGCTCGCTGCGGGACAACCTCCGGCTGGCGCGTACGGAGGCCGGTGACGCGGAGCTGTGGGCTGCGCTGGGCGCGGTGGACGCGGACGGCTGGGCCCGGGCACTGGAGACCGGCCTGGACACCGAGGTCGGGTCGGGCGGTACGGCACTGACCCCGGCGCAGGCGCAGCAGATCGCGCTGGCCCGGCTGGTGCTGGCGGACCCGCACACGCTCGTCCTTGACGAGGCCACCTCTTTGCTGGACCCGCGGGCCGCACGGCATTTGGAGCGTTCGCTGGCCCGGGTGCTGGACGGCCGCACGGTCATCGCGATCGCCCACCGGCTGCACACCGCGCACGACGCGGATGTGATCGCGGTGGTCGAGGGCGGCCGGATCAGCGAACTGGGCTCGCACGACGAGCTGGTCGCGGCGGACGGCGCGTACGCGGCCCTGTGGCACTCCTGGCACGGCTGACCGCGCCGCTTCGGCTTGCCGTACGAGGCCCCGGTGCCCCGCTGCTGCGCGGGGCACCGGGGCCTCCGCCGGACACCCCCTAGATGAACCCGAGGGCGGAGGCTCCGCCTATGCCGCCGAGCAGCATGAACACGGGCATGAGGACCTTGAGCTCCACCCAGCTGCCGGCTCGGAAGCGCATCCCCTTGGGCGGGCCGATGGGGTACCAGCGCTTCCCGGCGATCGGGAGGGGCCACAGGATGGGGCAGCCGGAGACGGTCAGCGCGTCGCCGATGTCGTGGACCAGGGCGCCGAGCAGGATCGGCAGACCGAGCCAGAGGTACTCCTGGCCGGGGCCGGTGAACAGCCACCCGGCGCCGTTGCCGGGCTGGTCGAGGACGCCGGCCAGGATCCAGGCACCGGTGGCACCGAGCAGCCAGACGAGGACGTCGCTGGACATCCGGGCGGCCCGCCACAGCAGGCCCTCGACGGCCAGGACCAGGTGGACGAAGAGCAGGACGAGCACACCCCAGCGGTCGGCGGTGACCGCCAGCGCGGAAGAGCCGGCGCCGATCAGGACGGCCCACAGCCAGGTGTGGGTCAGGGTGCGGTGACCGCCGGTGCGGCGGGCGTCCTTCGGGGCGCGGGTGGCCTTGTAAACGGCGTAGGAGATCTTGTCGACCACCTCGCACAGGCCCCGGGAGAGCGGGCCGAAGGCGCGCGAGATCGTCGCCGACTTGTGGTCCAGGTCGGGGGCGAGGGCAGCGCCGGCGCAGATGAGCGCGCCGACGACGATGACCGGCCAGGGCATCGGGTGCCCGGCGGCCGCGGCCGCTGCGCCCACCCCCAGCCAGGCTGCCGCCCCGGACAGTGAGTGCGCCGGACCCATCATGGTCGTTACCCGCCCCAGTCGTGTGGTGTTCGGGCCCTGTTGACGGTTTCATGCGGGCCCGGTCGACGGCACAGCGTACCGTCGGTGATCTTCGGTGCGTCCGCCGGTTCCCTCTTCGGGCAGGAAGCCAGGCAAGATGGGGGGTGTGACCCTCATTGATCAGCTCCCGCCGAACGCCGACCCCGACGCCCTCTTCGAGGCTTTCTCCTCGTGGGCGGAGGATCAGGGCATCACCCTGTACCCGGCTCAGGAGGAGGCACTGATCGAGGTCGTCTCCGGGGCGAATGTGATCTTGTCCACCCCGACCGGCTCCGGCAAGAGCCTCGTCGCCGCGGGCGCGCACTTCACCGCCCTCGCCCAGGACAAGGTGACCTTCTACACCGCCCCGATCAAGGCACTGGTGTCGGAGAAGTTCTTCGACCTGTGCAAGCTCTTCGGCACCGAGAACGTCGGCATGCTGACCGGCGACGCCTCCGTGAACGCGGACGCCCCGGTCATCTGCTGCACCGCCGAGGTGCTGGCCTCCATCGCCCTGCGTGACGGCAAGTACGCCGACATCGGCCAGGTCGTCATGGACGAGTTCCACTTCTATGCCGAGCCGGACCGCGGCTGGGCGTGGCAGATCCCGCTGCTGGAGCTCCCGCAGGCGCAGTTCATCCTGATGTCGGCGACCCTCGGCGACGTGAAGCGGTTCGAGGAGGATCTGACCCGGCGCACCGGCCGGCCGACCTCGGTGGTCCGCTCCGCGAGCCGGCCCGTCCCGCTGTCGTACGAGTACCTCACCACGCCGATCACCGACACGATCACCGAGCTGCTGGAGACCCGGCAGGCCCCCGTGTACATCGTGCACTTCACGCAGGCCCAGGCGGTCGAGCGGGCGCAGTCGCTGATGAGCATCAACATGTGCACCCGCGAGGAGAAGGACAAGATCGCCGATCTGATCGGCAACTTCCGCTTCACCACCAAGTTCGGCCAGAACCTCTCCCGCTACGTCCGGCACGGCATCGGCGTCCACCACGCCGGCATGCTGCCCAAGTACCGGCGCCTGGTCGAAAAGCTGGCCCAGGCCGGCCTGCTGAAGGTGATCTGCGGTACCGACACCCTCGGCGTCGGCGTCAACGTCCCCATCCGCACGGTGCTGTTCACCGCGCTCACCAAGTACGACGGCAGCCGGGTCCGCACCCTGCGCGCCCGCGAGTTCCACCAGATCGCCGGCCGCGCGGGCCGGGCCGGCTTCGACACGGCGGGCTATGTGGTCGCCCAGGCGCCCGAGCACGTCATCGAGAACGAGAAGGCCCTCGCGAAGGCGGGCGACGACCCGAAGAAGCGCCGCAAGGTGGTGCGCAAGAAGGCTCCCGAGGGCTTCGTCGCGTGGTCGGACACCACCTTCGAAAAGCTCATCGCCGCCGACCCGGAGCCGCTCACCTCCCGGTTCAAGGTCACCAACATCATGCTGCTGTCGGTCATCGCCCGGCCGGGCGACGCCTTCCAGGCGATGCGCCACCTCCTCGAGGACAACCACGAGCCGCGCAAGGCCCAGCTGCGGCACATCCGCCGGGCCATCGCGATCTACCGCTCGCTGCTGGACGGCGGCGTGGTCGAGAAGCTCGACATCCCGGACGCCGAGGGCCGCACCATCCGGCTCACCGTCGACCTCCAGCAGGACTTCGCGCTCAACCAGCCGCTGTCCACCTTCGCCCTGGCCTCCTTCGACCTGCTGGACCCGGAGTCCCCCTCCTACGCGCTGGACATGGTCTCCGTCGTCGAGTCCACGCTGGACGACCCGCGCCAGATCCTGGCCGCCCAGCAGAACAAGGAGCGCGGCATCGCCGTGGGCGCGATGAAGGCCGACGGGATCGAGTACGAGGAGCGGATGGAGCGTCTCCAGGACGTCACCTATCCCAAGCCGCTCGAAGAGCTCCTCTTCCACGCCTACGACGTGTACAGCAAGAGCCACCCGTGGGTCCGCGACCACCCGGTCTCCCCCAAGTCGATCATCCGCGACATGTACGAGCGCGCGATGACCTTCACCGAGTTCACCTCCTTCTACGAGCTCGCCCGCACCGAGGGCATCGTGCTGCGCTATCTGGCGAGCGCGTACAAGGCGCTGGACCACACGATCCCCGACGACCTCAAGTCCGAGGACCTCCAGGACCTCATCGCCTGGCTGGGCGAGCTCGTCCGCCAGGTCGACTCCAGCCTGCTCGACGAGTGGGAGCAGCTGGCGAACCCGGAGGTGGAGACGGCGGAGCAGGCCCAGGAGAAGGCCGACCAGGTCAAGCCGGTCACGGCGAACGCGCGCGCCTTCCGCGTCCTGGTCCGCAACGCCATGTTCCGCCGGGTGGAGCTCGCCGCGCTGGACCACGTCGACCAGCTGGGCGAGCTGGACGGCCAGTCCGGCTGGGACGCCGACGCCTGGGGCGAGGCCATGGACGCGTACTGGGACGAGTACGACGACCTGGGGACCGGCCCCGACGCGCGCGGTCCGAAGCTGCTCCAGATCGAGGAGGACCCGGAGCACGGCCTGTGGCGCGTCCGCCAGACCTTCGCGGACCCCAACGGGGACCATGGCTGGGGCATCAGCGCCGAGGTCGACCTCGCCGCCTCCGACGAGGAGGGCCGTGCGATCATCCGGCTTACCTCGGTCGGTGAGCTCGGCGCGCTCTGACCGACCCCCGCAAGCGACCGGCCCCGCCGGACCCGACAGTGGAGAACCTCTGATGACGAATCCGGCCGAGAGACTGGTCGACCTGCTCGACCTGGAGCAGATCGAGGTCAACATCTTCCGCGGCGCCAGCCCGCAGGAGTCCCTCCAGCGGGTCTTCGGCGGGCAGGTCGCCGGCCAGGCGCTGGTGGCCGCCGGACGCACCACCGAGAGCGACCGCCCGGTCCACTCGCTGCACGCGTACTTCCTGCGCCCCGGCATCCCCGGGGTGCCGATCGTGTACCAGGTGGAGCGGGTGCGCGACGGGCGGTCCTTCACCACGCGCCGCGTCACCGCAGTCCAGCAGGGCAAGACGATCTTCAATCTCACCGCCTCCTTCCATCATCCGGAGCAGGGCAGCATCGAGCACCAGCTGCCTCCGCGACTCGACTTCCCCCACCCGGACACGCTCCCGAAGGTCGCGGACGAGATCCGCGAGCACCTGGGCGCGCTGCCCGAGGCGCTGGAGCGGATGGCCCGCCGCCAGCCGTTCGACATCCGGTACACGGACCGGCTCCGCTGGACTCCCGAGGAGCTGAAGGACGCCGATCCGCGCAGCGCGGTGTGGATGCGCGCGGTCGGCCCGCTGGGCGACGACCCGCTGGTGCACACCTGCGCCCTCACCTACGCCAGTGACATGACCCTCCTCGACGCCGTGCGGATCCCCGTGGAACCCCTGTGGGGCATGCGCGGGTTCGACATGGCGTCGCTGGACCACGCCATGTGGTTCCACCGGCCGTTCCGCGCCGACGAGTGGTTCCTGTACGACCAGGAGTCGCCCATCGCGCACGGCGGGCGGGGCCTCGCCCGTGGCCGTATCTACGACCTCGAGGGCAGACTGCTGGTCTCCGTGGTCCAGGAAGGCCTCTTCCGCCCGTACGCCGAGAACGCGGCCAAGCCGCCCGTGTCCCCCCAGTAATCCGCCCCGTTCACCCCGTCCACGAAGAGCTGAGCACACCCATGCCCACCCCGGCCCTCCCCTGCCCTTGCGGGCTGCCCGCCGCCTACCCGGAGTGCTGCGGCCGCTTCCACTCCGGTGCCCGGCAGGCACCCACCGCCGAGCTGCTGATGCGCTCCCGGTTCAGCGCGTTCGCCGTCGGCGACACCGCCTACCTGCTGCGCTCCTGGCACCCGAGCACCCGGCCCGGCCGGCTCGACCTGGACCCCGACCAGCGCTGGGAGCGCCTCGAGATCCTCGCCACCGAGCGCGGCGGCATGTTCGAGACGGAGGGCTCGGTGGAGTTCCGCGCGTACTACCGCGAGGGCCGGCACGCCGGTTCCCTGCACGAGCACAGCACCTTCACCCGGGAGGCCGGGGCCTGGGTCTACGTCGGCCCCCTCTCCCCCGTCGACTTCGACTGACCGCGCGCCCCGGTCAGCGCGAAGTCCAGGCTGGTGCGGTACCAGTGGATCTCGTCCGGCGGCTCCGCCCGTAACAGCCGGAGCGCCACGGCCGCCGCGGCCGGGATCTGCGGGTGCCCGTACGGCGGGGGCGGGGCGAGCGCGGCGAGCACGATCCGCTCCGCCTGATCGGGCACGGCCTCCCGCAGCTCGGCCTCCGGGAGTACGGAGGCCAGTACGGCAGCCCGCTCCCAGGGGTCGGCGGTTCGTCTCAGCAGCAGCCCCACATGCCGCCCGCGCCACTTCCGCGGACGCAGATCCACCTTGGCCGCCATCAGTTCCCGGTCGGCCGGGGGCGCGCTCCCGCGCAGCTTCTCCGCTTCCCGGGCGGCGAACTCCCGCAGCTCCGCGGCCAGATAGAGCCACACCACCGCCCGGTAGCGGTTGATCCGGTAGCCGACCGGGGTGATGTGCCCGCAGCGCGCGAGCCGGGTGAACCGGCCGGGGCTGATCCCCAGCACCCCGCCCGCGACCTCGGCTCCGGACACGGTCTCGACCTGCCCGCGCAGCGTGTCCGGGAACCCTTCGGCCGACCGGACCCGGTCCAGCTCCGCCCGCGTGTAGCGCGCGGCCCCGCCGGGCGCCGGCGGTCCGGCGTGCACGATGCCCAGCTGCACGGCCCGGGCGAACTCGGTCCGGGTCAGCCCCAGTTCCCCGGCGGCTCGGGCGCCGCCCACCGCCGTATCCGACAGCAGGTCCGCCCGTACCACCGCCGGCCCGTGCACCCGTACATCCGGCAGGGCCTGCGCCCCGGCATCCGGCAGTGCGTGCCCCGATTGCGTCGCGACCTTCATGACGGTCCTCCCCCACGAGCGACGATTACTCTGTGTGAAGACCGTAACTCAGCGCTACGACACCCCGCGAGGCCTGTGGATAACTCCGGAAGGCCAGGAACGCCTCAGCCCCCGGTGATCCGCCGCTCCGCCACCCCCAGGTGCTCTCCCACCCGGTTGACCAGCAGCGTCATCTCGTACGCGACCTGACCGATGTCGGCCTCGGCGGCGCTGAGCACGCACAGCGAACTCCCGGCGCCCGCCGCCATGACGAACAGGGCGCCGTCGTCGTACTCGACCATCGTCTGCCGTACCTCGCCGGCCCGGAAATGCCGGCCCGACCCCTTCGCCAGGCTCTGCAGCCCCGCCGCCACCGCAGCCAGGTGCTCCGCGTCCTCCCGCGCCAGCCCCGCGCTCGCGCCCGTCACCAGGCCGTCGTTGGACAGCACCACCGCATGCCTGACCTGCTGGACCCTGCGCGTCAGGTCGTCCAGCAGCCAGTCCAGCTGCTTGTCCAGTGCCATTTCGAGCCCCTCCCCGTCGACGCCGCCGGCGTGGCCGCGCCCCACCCCTCGTAGCAAGTGCAGGCCAGCCTTCCCCACCAGCGCCTTTCGGGCAAGGAGGATGTCCCCATGGCGAAGAAGATGACTCAAGAGGAATGGCGGGCATTCGTCTCGTACGGGACCCGCACCGGCAAACTCTCCACCGTCCGTGAGGACGGCAGTCCGCACGTCGCACCCATCTGGTTCGCTCTCGACGGCGATTCCTTCGTGTTCAACACCGGCAAGGGCACGGTCAAGGGACGCAACCTGCTCCGCGACGGAAGGGTCGCGCTCTGCGTGGACGACGACCGTCCCCCGTTCTCCTACGTCGTCCTCCAGGGGCGCGCCGAGATCAGCGAGGACCTGGAGGAGATGGCGGGCTGGGCTACGAGGATCGGCGCCCGCTACATGGGCGAGGAGCGCGCCGAGGCCTTCGGCCGCCGCAACGCCGTCCCCGGCGAACTCCTCGTCCGCGTCACCATCGACAAAGTGATCACCGTTGCCGGCGTGACCGACTGAGCGGGCACCGCCCCCTTTCCGCAGGCCGCCTCACACGGAGTCGGCCTGCGGCTCCACCGAGTCGAGCAGCCGGGCGGTGTGCACCCGCCCGGCGTACTCGACCAGCCTGATCAGCACTTCCTTCCCCGAATCCTTGTCCCGCGCATCGCACAGCACCACCGGTGTCCCCGCCTCCAGATCCAGTGCCTGCGAGACATCGTGCGCCCCGTACCTCCGTGCGTCCGTGAAGCAGTTGACGGCGACCACGAACGGGATGCGCCGGTGCTCGAAGTAGTCCACCGCCGGGAAGCAGTCCTCCAGCCGGCGGGTGTCCGCGAGCACCACCGCGCCGAGGGCTCCTTGCGACAACTCGTCCCACAGGAACCAGAACCGGTCCTGCCCCGGTGTCCCGAACAGGTAGAGCGACAGTCCGGACCGAATGGTGATCCGCCCGAAGTCCATGGCCACGGTCGTGGTCGTCTTCTGGGCCACCCCGCCCGTGTCGTCGACCCGTTCACCCGCCTCGCTGAGCAGTTCCTCCGTGCGCAGCGGCCGGATCTCGCTGACCGCGCCGACCATCGTGGTCTTGCCGACTCCGAACCCGCCCGCCACGAGTATCTTCAGGGCGAGCGCGGCCAGTTCCCCGTCGGCCTCCGGATCCGTGTCCGGGTCGGGCACGGGGGCCGGTCCGCCGGGTCCGTCGTGGTGTTGTCCCATCACAGCGCTCGCAATCCCTCGATGACTTCACGCAAAATCCGCTCGTCCGGCAGCCGGGCGGGCGGCACCGGCCGGCTGACCTTGACGTGCCCGCCCTCCAACAGGTCCCCGAGCAGCACCCGCACCACCCCCACGGGCAGATCCGCGTCCGCGGCGAGCTCCGCCACCGACTGGGTCTCGGCCCGGCAGAGCCCGAGCAGTGCCAGGTGTTCGGGTCCCAGCAGCGACTCGGCCGCCGCGTCCGCGCCCGCAGCGCCCTCGACGTCTATGACGACCAGCGCGATCAGGTCGAACCGGACCCCGTGGGGTCCCGGCTTGGTGCGGCCGCCGGTCATGGCGTACGGACGGACGAGCGGGCCCGCGTCGGCGTCGTACCACTGGCCGTTCATGTACCGGACCGCCGCTCTCAACCGGCGGCCGGCGGCCGCGCCGAGAACCGGGTCGGGGTGTACAAGTGCTCCCCGACCCGCTTCACGAGCCGGGCCATCTCGTAGGCGATCAGCCCGATGTCGGCGCTGGCCGCACTGAGGACGGCCAGGCAGGAGCCGTCCCCGGCGGCCGCGACGAAGAGGAACCCCTCGTCCATCTCCACCATCGTCTGGCGCACGCCACCGGCGTGGAAGTGCCGGCCCGCGCCCTTCGCCAGACTGTGGAATCCGGAGGCCACGGCGGCCAGGTGCTCCGCGTCCTCGCGGCTGAGCGCACTGGACGCGCCCACCGCCAGGCCGTCGTTGGACAGGACCACGGCATGCCGGACCTCGCGGACCCGGACCACCAGCTCGTCCAGCAGCCAGTCCAGTTCGCCGGACCTGCGGGCGCCGTCGAGATCGAATCTCTGGTGCTCGATCATCACACTTCTCCTTCACTGCCTGCGTGGGCGGAGTTCTCCTGAGCCCCGCGGACCCAGCCGGCCCGGTAGGCCGCCATCCGGTCCCGGGCCTGCTCCGGGCTGCGCCCCGGCGGGTCCTCGGGCGGGCGTGCCCCGGTCGGGGCCTCCGGGGCGGGGGTCTCGCGCAGCTGGGGGACCAGGCTGGCCTGGCGTACGCGGCGCGGCAGTTCGGCGACCGAGGTGTCAGGCCCGGAAGCGGAACCTCCGGCTGGTCGCGCCATCGGGGCCGGCCCGGGCAGCGGCGCCGGAGCGGAATCCGGTGCCGGCGCCGAAACCGCTGCGGCCTGCGTACGGGCGACCGCGCCGCCGGGACCCCGCGGCCGCAGCGGGGCCACCGGGGCCGGGCGCGGCTCCTCCCGTACGGGACTGCGGTCCGGGACCGGGACGCCGCGTTCGTCCTCCCGTACCGCCGAGCGGCGCGCGTCCTCCCGTACGACGCTCATCGCGGGCGGCTGCGGCGCCGTCTCCTGCGGTCCCGCCGGGGCCCCGGCCAACGGGTCCCGGTCCCGGTCCCGGCCCGAAGCCGCCGCCGGCCCGGAGCCGGTCTCGATCGCACCCTGGAGCAGGGAATTCGGCAGGAGCACCACGGCGGTGGTGCCGCCGTACGGTGACGTGCGCAGGTGCACCCGCACACCGTGCCGGGCCGAGAGGCGGCTGACCACGAAGAGCCCGAGCCGGTCGCTGTCGAACAGGTCGAGGGCCTCGGACTGTTCGATGCGCCGGTTGGCCTCGTGGAGGGTCTCGCGGCCCATGCCGAGCCCGCGGTCCTCGACCTCCAGGACGTATCCGGCGCCGACGGGCTCGCCGCTGACGCGGACCTTGGTGTGGGGCGGGGAGAACTGGGTGGCGTTCTCGATGAGCTCGGCGAGCAGGTGCGTGAGGTCGGCGACGGCCCCGCCGATCACGGCGGCCTGCGCCAGCTGGCGGACCTCGACGCGCGGGTAGTCCTCGATCTCGGAGACGGCGGCCCGCACGACGTTCGTCAGCGGGACGGGCATCCGCCAGGCACGCCCGGGAGCGGCGCCCGACAGGATGATCAGGCTCTCGGCGTGCCGGCGCATCCGCGTCGTGAGGTGGTCGAGGCGGAAGAGGTCGCCGAGTTCGCCGGGGTCGTCGGCGCGCCGCTCCATCGAGTCGAGCAGCGTGAGCTGCTTGTGCACCAGGACCTGGCTGCGGCGGGCGAGGTTGACGAATACGCCGCTCACCCCGCTGGCGAGCTCGGCGCGCTCGACGGCCGCGCTGAGGGCCGCCCGGTGGACGGTGGCCAGCGCCTCGCCGACCTGGGCGATCTCGTCGTCGGCGGGTGGCCCGGCCGGGGTCTCGGCCTCGACGTCGACGTCCTGGCCCGCCCGCAGCCGGTCCATGGCGTGCGGAAGCTTCTGGTGGGCGATCTCCAGGGCGGTGTTGCGCAGCGCGACGAGTTCCACGAGGAGGGCGCGGCCGATGCGGACGGAGATGACGAGGGAGGCGGCGACGGCGGCGAGGCCCAGCAGTACGGCGGCTCCGGCGGGGCTGAGCCCGGCCTGTGCGAAGGGGTCGGTGCGGTCGGCGGCTGCGGCGTGCGCGGCGGCCTCGATCTCGCGCATCGAGGCGCTGATGCTCGTGTACGCGGCGTCCCAGCCGGCGGGCGCCCCGCGGGCCTCCTTGCCCGTCCCGGTGGCAGGCCCGGCGCCTGGCCCTGCGCCTGACCCGGCGCCTGACCCGGCGCCTGACCCGGCGCCTGGCCCGGTGGCCGCGCCCGAGGCCGTCCCTGCGGTGAGCACCCGGTCCTCGGCAGCGGTGAGCTCGGCGTAGGCGGCGCTCTTGGCCGCGGACTGCCAGGCGGCCTGCTGGGCGGCGGGCAGGTCGTCGGCGGAACTCCCGGTCAGGGCGCGGCGGGTCTCGATGACGCCGGTGAGGAGCCGAAGCGTTTCGGCGGTACGCGGGCCGGGCGCGGCGATCAGCGCGTCCTCGCGGGAGAGGAGCTCCCCGGCGCGGGCGAATTCGAGCAGGACACGGGCATCGGGGCCGAGTTCGGCCTTCTCGCCGCCGGAGAGGGAGCCGTCGACGGAGAGGGCGCTGTCGACCACGCGGGTGTACGTCTCGTACGCCGCGTCCGGGGTCGCACGCCGGTCGGCGACGTCCTTGCGGGTGGAGCCGAGTCCCTCCGCCGCGGCGACGAAGGCATCGACGCGGACGACGACGTCGGTGCCGTAGTCGCCGGACTCGGCGACGGTGTGCCGGTCGCCGAGCCGTAGCCGCGAGACGACGGCGTCGGTGCGCCGCGACTGCTGCTCCAGAGCGGCGCCCTGGTCGGCGGCGGGGTCGGCCAGGTAGCGGACGGCGGCACGCCGTTCGGCCTGGAGCTCGATGACGGCGGCCGCGACGGGGGTGCGTATCTGCTCGTCGACCCGTTGGACGCGGCTGAGCCGGGCGATGTCCTGGGCGGTGCTGACGGTCGCGAAGCCCCAGAGGGCGAGCAGGGAGACGACCGGGACCATCAGGAGCGACACGATCTTCGCGCGGACGGTGGCGGGGCGCAGCCGCAGCCGGGGGAACCCGCGGTCGGCGGCGGCCGCCGGGACGGGACGGGCGGTCTGTCGGTCCTGCTGCGCCGCCGGCTCCTCGGCGGGCGGTCCGGCGTGGGCCCGGCGGCCGCGCGCCGGGGGCGCGGGCAGCCGCGGCGCCGCCGCTTCCGGTGGTCTGCGGGGTGTGCGCATGGGCTCCTCGTTCCGGGTGCGGTCCAGCGGGGTCGACTCGGGTCGGGTCGGGTCGGGTCGGGTCGGACCAGGCCGGTGGAGCGATTCGGCCGGGTCGGTCAGTGGGCCGGCGCGGCCGGCGCCGCCGGCCCGGGTGCCTGCCCGCCCAGGTGCCGGGCGGCCGAGGCGGAGGCGGCGCGCTCGTCGGCGGTCGGGGAGAGCGCGACGAACGCGGAGGTGATGAAGAGGTACGAGCCGAGCCCGACGGCGAGCGGGAAGATGAACTGCATCGCGGTGGCGCCCGGCAGGGCATGGTCCGAGGGGACGACGCGGACGGCGACCGCCATCATCCCCGTGTAGTGCATGCTGCTGACGGCGGCGCCCATGACGAGCGACGCGACGGCCATGGCGACCGGCGCCTTGATGTTGAGCGCGGCCCACAGGGCGGCGGTGGCCGCGACGACGGCGATGGCGACCGAGAGCCCGACCGTGAGCGGGTCGTACGAGATGGTGCCGTGCAGGCGCAGGGCGGCCATGCCGAGGTAGTGCATGCTGGCGACGCCGAGGCCGGTGGTGAGCCCTCCGAGGACCAGGGCGCGGCCGCGGTCCCTGCCGTAGCCGACGGCGAACACGCCGGCGCCGACGACGATCACGGCGACGAGCAGGCTGAGGATGGTCAGCGGCACGTTGTAGTGGATCTCGGTGCCGGTGACGTTGAAGCCGAGCATCGCGACGAAGTGCATCGTCCAGATGCCGGTGCCGATGGCGGAGGCCGCCGTGAGGAGCCAGTTGCGGCGGGAGGATCCGGTCGTCGCGGCGAGTGCGCGGACGGTGCAGCGCAGCCCGAGGGCGGCGCCGATGGATGCCATCACATACGACAGTACGGGTGTCAGCCAGCCATAGGCTGCGTGGTCGAGGTGTCCCATGGCCTCGGGACGCTAGTCCGGGTGAGGGCACGAACAAGGGGAGCATTTCGAAAGCAGCTGGAACTGCTGGAATATGACAGAGCTACGTTCATCTTCGATCACGCCACATGCCACCTTGCACACGCCCCGCACGCCCCGCTTGCGCCGCGCGCACCCCGCACGGAGGCCCGTGGGGGATCATGTCCGCATGAACGAAGACCACACGCACGTGCAGGAGTTCTTCGGGGTGCGCGCCGCCGACTGGGACCGGAAGTTCCCGGGGGACGGTCCCGCGTTCACGACGGCCGTGGCCGAGTTCGGGCTGCGCCCCGGGGACCGGGTGCTCGACGCGGGCTGCGGGACCGGGCGGGCGCTGACGGCGCTCCGCGCCGCGGTCGGCCCGGCGGGCACGGTGCTCGGCGCGGACCTCACCCCGCAGATGCTGGCCGCCGCACGCCGGGCAGGCCGGGGCGCGGAGGGCACTCTGCTGCTCGCGGACGTGGCCCGGCTGCCGCTGCGCGACGGGGTGCTCGACGCCGTCTTCGCCGCCGGGCTGATCGCGCACCTGCCCGACCCGGAGGCGAACCTGCGGGAGCTCGCCCGCGTCGTCCGCCCCGGCGGCCGGCTCGCCCTGTTCCACCCGATCGGGCGAGCGGCCCTGGCGGCGCGGCACGGCCGCGAGCTGACGCCGGACGACCTGCGGGCCGAGCACAACCTCGGCCCGCTGCTGGCCCGTTCGGGCTGGGACATGACCTCGTACGCCGACGAGGACGACCGCTTCCTGGCGCTCGCGGTGCGCCGCGCCTGACCCGCACACCCCTGTACACACCTCTGTACGTCGGCACCTCGCCCGGGGTCCGGGGAGGTGCCCCGGATCACGCCGGAGGCTGAGCCTCGGCCCCGGCCGGCCGGCGGGGATGCGGCACGGGGCATCCCCCCGAGCCGGGCACGGGGAACGTGCCGAGCTCGCCCACGTCGTAGCCGTGGGGGTAGCCCTTGATCTCCGGGTTCTGCCGGGCGTAGTGCGGGGCCTTGCGCGGCGGCAGCAGCCGGACCGCGCGGCCGCGCAGCCTGAGGGCGCCCCGGACCAGCCGCTTGACCTGCGGGCGAGGGCTCTCGTACCGGAAGGCGGACAGCAGCGGCTCGTCGAGGAGGGCGAGGCTCAGGCCGCGCACGGCCGGGGCGAGCGGCGCCGGGTACCAGGAGGCCATGAGGCCGATCGTGGAGTCGGCGACCTTGCGGCCGCCCTCGTCCCAGCCGAAGTGGGCCTCCTCGTAGGCGTTCAGGGTCTCCTCGAACTCTTCATAGGAGCCCGGGATGTCCGTGATGCCCATGTGCCGGCCGAGCGTGGCGTAGTAGTTCGCGCTGGCCCGGCGCTCGTGGTGGGTCATCGGGCGCCAGCCGTAGGTGTCCAGCCAGCGCACCGGAATCACCACGAAGGTGCACAGGACATAGCGCATGTCCTCGTTGCCGATGTCGTAGCTGCGGTGCATCTGGTTGACGCGGCGGATCGCGGTGCGCGCGGTCTCGCTCTCGAATCCGTGCTCCACGACGGCGTCCAGGAGCAGCGCGGTGTCGTCGTAGCGCTTCTGCGGGCGGTCGGTGAACTCGGCGGTCTCGGCCAGCAGGCGGCCGATGCTGGGGACGGCGTAGGTGCGGAAGAGGGCGAGCTCCAGGGCGCGGGTGAAGTCCCAGGGGAACTCGTAGGTGGCGGTGAGCCGGTAGATGGTGAGGAAGTCCTTGTCGGGGTCGAGACGGAGGATCTCCCTCAGCCGGTCGTAACGCTGCACCGGGTGTCCCTTTCTGTGGCGGGTACCCAACTCTACGTGCAGGTAGCGGGCTTGGAAATCGCCGCCCACAGGCTCTCGACGCGGGGGTTACCCGCTGGTTAGGGTGCGCCGACGAGAGAGCGACCGGGAGGCCACGTGTCCGACGAGGAGGGGGGCGGTTCGCTCTATGTGCTGACCGCCGTGCTGCTGACCCCCGCGCAGTTTCCGAGCATCCTGGGCGACGATTTCCCGGAGGCCTGCTCGCTGCTGGGCGTGAAGCCGGTGACGCGGGGATACGGGCTGGTGCTCGGCCAGGACGAGGAGGGCGCGCGCTGGACCGTCGTCGTGGACGACGTCTCGCTCGTGGCCATGGCGATCGCCTCCTGGGACTGCGGCATGGAGTACGACCTGTCGCCCGACGAGCGGACGATCGTGGTCTCGCTGGCGGGCTGGCCGCTGGACCTGTCGGTGGCGACGCCGGGGATCCCGGAGCCGCACGACCCGGAGCAGGGCGCCGACGGTACCGGGCGGGTGCCGCTGGCACCGCCCTCCGCCGAGGCGTGGGGGCCGGTGCAGCGCCGGATGGGCGCGGACCAGATCGCCCGGGAGTGGTCCGCCTGGCGCGAGCGCGTCGCGACGGACGGCGGGGCGGCGGCCGCGGCACACCCCGGGCTCGCGCGGGCGCTCAAGGAGGCCTCGGAGTACACGCAGAGCCCGCCGCCGCCCGGCCGGGTGCGGTCCTCCTTCGCGGGCGAGGGGGCGCGGACCCTGCGGGTGGACGGGCCCGGGTGGTCGCTGGTGGCCCGGACCGACGACACGGCGTTCGTGCTGCTGGACGAGGAGCCGAGCGAGGTTCTCACGGTCCCCCGCGACGGGGATCATGATCTAGATCTGCCGAAACTGCCGGAGCTGCTGGCGGCGCTGGACCGTATCGCCGTACGCCCGGCCTGAACCCGAGGGAGAAGCTGTGCTGATGGAGTCGGAGCCGGTGGCCGTGGTGGTGGGCGGCCGCGCGGAGGTGGTCGACGACGACTGGGGGCGGGAGACGGCCGTCATCCGCCTGGACGCCGGGCGGTTCGGCCCGGAGGCCCTGTACGGGCTGGCGGAGTTCTCGCACCTCGAGGTCGTCTACCACTTCGACCGGGTCCCGGTGGAGAAGATCGAGACGGGCGCCCGGCACCCCCGGGGCAATCCGGACTGGCCGCTGGTCGGCATCTTCGCCCAGCGCGGCAAGAACAGGCCGAACCGGCTGGGTGTCTCCCGGTGCCGGATCCTGAAGGTGGACGGCCTGGACGTGCACGTGGAGGGCCTGGACGCGGTGGACGGCACCCCGGTCCTCGACCTGAAGCCGTACATGGCCGAATTCGGTCCGCGCGGAGATCTGACCCAGCCGGAGTGGGCCACGACCCTGATGCGGGACTACTACTGAACCACCACACCGCCGCGACCCGCACGCGCCGGCGGCTACGGTGAGGCGCATGTCCGAGCCCACCCACCTGGCCGCCACCCGGGCGTCCTACGACACCGTCGCCGCCGACTACGCGCAGCCGTACGGCGCATGGCTCGCGGGCAGCCCACTGGACCGCGCGATGCCGGCCGCGTTCGCCGAGCTCGTACAGGGCGCCGGGCACGGGCCGATCGCCGACCTCGGCTGCGGACCCGGGCACCTCACGGCGTACCTGGACGGGCTGGGCATGCCGGTGTTCGGTATCGACCTCTCGCCCAGGATGGTCGAGGTGGCCCGCGCGGCCCATCCGCACGTGGCGTTCCGCGAGGGGTCCATGAACGCGCTCGACCTCGAGGACGGCGCGCTCGGCGGCATCCTCGCCTGGTATTCGACCCATCACACGCCGCCGGAGCAGTTGCCGACGGTGTTCGCCGAGTTCCACCGGACCCTGGCACCCGAGGGGCACCTGCTGCTCGGGACCCATGTCGGTGACGAACCCGCAGCAGGCGTACGGCCACCCCGTGTCCTTCGGGGTCTGTCTGCTGCCGCCCGACCGCCTCGCCGGCCTGCTCGCTGAGGCCGGCCTCGTCGTCACCACCCGGCTGCTGCGGGAGCCCGAGGGCGGACGGCGGCGGCAGCTCTGCATCCTGGCCCGCAAGCCGGGGCCGCCGACGGGCCCCGCCGACTCGTGATCCCGCGCCGGCCGGCACCGTCACGGACAGCACACCCCAGCCCGGGCGAGGGCCACGGGACCGGGACCGTACCCGGCCCCGATCCCCGTCACCGGCGGTCAGACGCGTCGCACGCGACCGCTCAGCGGCCGAGCTGCTTCCTGGATATACCCCGCAGGCGACGCCGCTGGGAGGAGTCCAGCAGCAGGTAGGCGGCCGCCGGCACACCGATCAGGACCAGCAGCCCTGCCCAGAACCCGACCGTCCAGAACAACACGATGGCTGCCGCGACTCCGGCAACCGCGACCTTTCCGCGCTTGGACATCTGCGGACACCTCCACGTGTCGTCGTCCACTACCCCCCTCAACGCGCCGCCGCGACGACGCGTTCCCGACCACCCGCTCCTGTCGAAGACGCCGTACGCCTCCCGGCCGAGGCCTCCCCCGTCCAGGACCGGTCCCGTCCGTCGGCGGCTACCGTGCGCGACCGGGCCGCGATGGCCCCGAATCCCCCGGCCGCCCCGGCCGGGGGATTCGGCCGGGCCCCGGCCCGGACCCGGCCCTGTCGGCCCCGGACCCGACGGGAGGGCCGCCCCCCCTGCCCTGGCGGCGTTTCGGCACCGCATGGCCGACGCAGCGCTTGTCGGGGCCCGGGACCGGGACGACGATGGGGGCGCTCCGGGTACCGCGGCACCACGGGAGGGTGACATGGGCGATCCGTCGGTGGCGCTGCCGGGCGGGGCCGATCCCGCCGAGCGCAGGCGCATACTGCGGCGGGCGCACACCGCGTTCACGCAGGACGGGCGGGTCGAGGCTCCGGTCCGGACGGTGATCGCGAAGTCCTGGCGGCGGTGCGCCCGGGCCCGGGTCAGCCCGGAGTGCACGCCCCGGGTGGAGCTCGCGGAGGCCGAACTGCGGTCCTACCGCGCGCAGCACCCGCTGGCCCGGGTGATGCCGGTGTTCCGGGACCTCGTGGGGGCGTTCGCGGCGCACGGGGCCCACCTGCTGGCGGTGTGCGACGCGCGGGGCAGCCTGTTGTGGGTGGAGGGCAAGGCGGCCACGCTGCGGCGGGCGGAGGGGCTCGGCTTCGTACCGGGCGCGCGCTGGGCCGAGACGGCGATGGGGACCAACGCGCCCGGCACGGCGGTCGCCGTCGGGGAGCCGGTCCAGGTGTTCGGGGCCGAGCACTTCAGCCGCCGGGTCCATCCCTGGACGTGTGCGGCGGCCCCCGTGCGCGACCCCCGTAGCGGCCGGCTGCTCGGCGCGGTCGACATCACCGGTGGCGACGGCCTGGCCCATCCGCACTCCCTCGCCTTCGTGCAGGCGGTGGCCCGGGCCGCGGAGGCGCAGTTGGCGCTGCTGGACCCGCTCCCGCCGGCCGCCGGGGACACCCTCGGCGCCCTCGGCCAGGACGAGGCGCTGCTGGTCGGCGACGGCGCGCGGGTCCGCCTGGGGCGGCGGCACAGCGAGATCATGGCGCTCCTCGCGCACCACCCCGAGGGGATGTCGGGCGAGGAGCTGGCGATCGCGCTGTACGAGGACGAGTCGGTGTCACCGGTGACCCTGCGCGCCGAAATGTCACGGCTGCGCGGGCTGCTGGGGGCCCGCGCCCCGCTGTCGCGCCCCTACCGCACGGCGGCGCCGCTGGAGGCGGACTTCACCGTCGTGACGCGCCACCTCGCGGCCGGCGCCGTTTCGGCGGCGCTCCACCACTACGCGGGCCCGCTGCTCCCCGGCTCGACCGCGCCGGGCATCGTCCGGCTGCGGCGCCGGATCGAGGACCAGGCACGGGCCGCCGTGATCGCCCGGGCGGACGTGGGGCTGCTGAGCGACTGGGTGTGCGCTCCGTGGGGCGCGGACGATGCGGCGGTGTGGCGGGCGCTGGCCGCGGCGCTGCCGCCGGAGGGGCGCCCGGCCGCGCTGGCCCGCGTACGGGCCCTCGACAGCGAACTCGGCACCGGAGGACCTGGTACCGGAGGGCCCGGCACCGCACCCGGCACCACACCCGGACCCGGCGCCGCACCCCGACCCGGACCCGGCGCCGGCGCCGCGCCGGCCCACGTACCGACAACCGGTGCCGAACAGGCCCGAGTACGGCGGGAGTCGGCGCGACCGCGCCGTGCAACGTATCCGCAACCTGCCTGCTCCTAGCCTCCTCCCGAGCGCTGTCCGACGGCGGCCGGCGCCCGGCAAGGGGAGGACTCCATGGCCCGTTACGCAGCGCCCGGCACCGAAGGCGCGCTCATGTCGTACGCGTCCCGCTACGGCCACTTCATCGGCGGCGAGTACGTCGAGCCCGCCCTCGGCGGGTACTTCGCCAACCCCTCCCCCGTCAACGGCCAGACCTTCACCGAGGTCGCCCGCGGTACCGCCGAGGACGTGGAGCTGGCGCTCGACGCGGCGCACGCGGCCGCGCCCTCCTGGGGACGCACCTCGGTCGCCGAGCGGTCCACCATCCTGCTGCGCATCGCGGACCGGATGGAGCAGAACCTGGAGGCCCTGGCGGTCGCGGAGACCTGGGAGAACGGCAAGCCGATCCGGGAGACCCTCGCCGCCGACATGCCGCTGGCCATCGACCAGTTCCGCTATTTCGCGGGAGCGCTGCGCGCCCAGGAAGGCTCGCTCAGCCAGCTCGACGACGACACCGTCGCCTACCACTTCCACGAGCCGCTGGGCGTCGTCGGGCAGATCATCCCGTGGAACTTCCCGATCCTGATGGCTGTGTGGAAGCTGGCGCCGGCGCTGGCGGCCGGGAACACGGTGGTGCTGAAACCTGCCGAGCAGACTCCGGCCTCGGTGCACTACTGGCTGAGCCTGGTGGCGGACCTGCTGCCGCCGGGCGTGGTGAACATCGTGAACGGCTTCGGCGAGGAGGCGGGCAAGCCGCTGGCATCCAGCCCGCGCGTGGCGAAGATCGCGTTCACCGGGGAGACCTCCACCGGGCGGCTGATCATGCAGTACGCGGCGGAGCACCTCAAGCCGGTCACCCTCGAACTCGGCGGCAAGAGCCCGAACCTCTTCTTCGACGACATCTGGACCACCGACGACGACCTGCGCGACAAGGCCCTGGAGGGGTTCACCATGTTCGCCCTGAACCAGGGCGAGGTGTGCACGAGCCCCTCGCGCGCGCTGATCGAGCGCGGCCGGTACGGCGACTTCCTCGACGCGGCCGTGGCCCGCACCGAACTGATCGTGCCGGGGCACCCCTTGGACACGGACACGATGATCGGCGCGCAGGCCTCCGAGGAACAGCTGCGCAAGGTCCTCTCGTACGTGGAGATCGGCCAGCAGGAAGGGGCGAAGATCCTCACCGGCGGCCAGCGGATCGACCAGGACGGCGACCTGGCGGGCGGCTTCTACGTGCAGCCGACCATCTTCGAGGGCGACAACCGGATGCGGATCTTCCAGGAGGAGATCTTCGGCCCCGTGGTGTCCGTGACCTCGTTCCAGGACTTCGACGAGGCCGTCCGGATCGCCAACGACACGGCGTACGGACTGGGCGCCGGCGTGTGGACGCGCGACATCAACACGGCTTACCGGGCGGGCCGCGCGATCCAGGCGGGCCGCGTCTGGACGAACTGCTACCACGCCTACCCGGCCCACGCTGCTTTCGGAGGAGTGAAGCAGTCAGGCATCGGCCGAGAGACCCACAAGATGATGCTGGACCACTACCAGTGGACGAAGAACCTCCTCGTCTCGTACTCCCCGAAGCGCCTCGGCTTCTTCTAGACGCCCGAGAAACGGCGCCTCACCTGGGCATTCACTGGTCAGGCGCCGCCATCTCGACTCGCCCGAAGCGAAAGCTGGTTTGAGTCATTCCTTCCAGTTCCTTCCGCCCCTAACCCGCCCCTAACCCGCCCCTGACCAGCGCTTCCGGACCAGTCACGGACCAAAACCGCTTTCACCTCGCAGGCCCCGCGCCCTGGCTGACGCGGTTCCACTCCTCCCCTACGGGGTCGCTGGGGCGCGGCGAAGGCGTACACGAGCGGCCCTGAACCCTGCGGCTGGCAGCGCGGCGATCCGGCCGCAGGCCCGGCGCCAGGCTGGCACGGGGGTGGTGGTGGCCGTGCGAACGGCTTCGCGGAAGGCGCGGAGTCGCTGGTCGAGGATGGCTTGGCTGCGGTGGTGGAGCAGGGCATCAAGGACCGCGTCCGTGGTGGACTCGACTCCCGGGTCCGAGTGACGGGCAAGGGGCATGGCGACTCGGAGGGCGTGCTTGAGGGAGTCGGTAACGTCGGCGGCCGCCCGGTTTCGCGCTCGGTCCATGATGTCGGCACAGCTTGCCCGGCTGGGCCGGACTACGGAAGAGGAGCCTGCCGTCGGCATCGGTGAGGACCATGGCCTTGACGACGTTCTGCTTGTTCTTGCCCGAGATGAACTTCTCCCGGTCCCTGCGGCCGACGGCGGGCCTGCGGACACGGATCTCGGTGCCGTCGATAATCCCGGCCTGTCCGCTGGCCCCAAGGTGGTCGATGACCTCGGCGAGGGTGCGGAGCCGGACGCTTGCCGCGATGGTGCAGCCCAGGGCAGCGAGCAGGGGCCGCACCTCGCCGATCGCCCGGGTGATCGTGGCGCGGTCAACGCCGAACCAGCAGGCCAGCACGTCGTGAGTGACACCGTGGCGAAAATGAACGAGCGTGGCCAGGAGCCGGTCGACAAAGACCAGACGGTGCTTCGCGCCGGCGCCAACGGCCCGCTCGCGCGGCCTGGACTCCAGTCTCGCCTGATACCGTTCGTGCCATAACGGACCCACCTCGACATCGAGTTCGGCGATCACATCGGACGACAGCCCCGTGATCCTCCGGTCACTGATGATCACTGCACGAGTCCCGTTCCCCACCAAACGAACATGATCAGGGATCAAGACCCAGCACCGCACCGCCAACCATGCACGAGCTCGTCAGTCCGGAGCTCGGGCATCTGGCCGCGGCGATACGGTGGTGAAACAGCGGCCCCCCGGCCGGGCCTCCGGGCTTGTCACGCAGGTCCTGGCCCACGGCGTGCTCGGGTGAGCCGGGCCGGGCCGGGATTACGCGGGCGCGTGCCAGAGCTGGTTGGCCGTGTTGTTGAAGTCCCAGATCTGCGCGATCGCGCCGTTGGCGGTGTTCCAGTCCCGGACGTCCAGGGCACGGCCGGACTTCACGTTGATGATCGCGCCGTCGGGCCGGACCCGCCACTGCTGGCTGATCGCGCCGTTGCACTCCCACATGTGCACCGGCGTGCCGTTGCCGGTCCGGCCACCCTCGGGGTCCAGGCACAGGCCGACGGCGCGGATGGTCCCGTCGGAGGCGATCCGCCACGACTGGTTGACGTTGCCGAGGCAGTCCCACATCTGGACGGGCGTACCGTTGACGCTGGTACCCATGCGCACGTCCAGGCACTTGTTCACGAAGCCGGTGATCTGGCCGGTCGGCCCGCCCGTCGGCGCGGGGCCGAACTGGATCTCCACCGAATTCACGCGGTCCGCGCCGCAGCTGGCGGGGGTGGTGGTGTTGCCGGTGACCCACCCCTTGGTGGTGCCCGGCCAGAGCATCGGGGTCGAGCTGCCCGGGTTGTAGATCCAACAGGTGATCACGACGTGCCAGGTCTGCATCGGGTCGATGCCCGCACAGGTGCCGGTGAAGCTGCCCTGGGGAGTGGCGCTCACGTAGCACTTGTCGGACGGGCCGGAGGCCTGCGCGGGCCCTGCGGCCTCGGCGGCCGGCGCCGTGAGCGCGGCGGCTGCCGCGAGCAGCGCGGTGGCGAACAGGGAAGCGGTACGACGCATCGGAGAGATCCTTGGAGTTGAGGGTGATTCGGTTGACGGGACTGCCACGCGGGCGCGTGCCGGATCTGGCGGGCGGAGCCGTAGCAGTCCCAGAGCTGGACCGCTGTGCCGTTGATGTCGGCCACGCCCCGGACGTCCGGGCAGCGGCCGGACCGCGGGTTGAGGATCGAGCCGTCGGCCCGGACCTGCCACTGCTGTGCAGGGCGCCGTTGCACGTGTTGGTCTCCACCAGGCGGGCAGAGTACGTGTGGTGATGGTGCATCAGTTGTGTAGGTCGCGTGAATTGTCGGGCACTGCGCCTCCATGGTCAACAAGGCAGGAAGAGATCACGCCACTGAGCTTGGCGTTTAACGTTGCTGGTCACTCGACCTGCTGAGATCCCCGGGATCTGGGCGTACGTGACGCGGCCGTTCTTCACGCTTCGAGATG
>NZ_JBFAJR010000050.1:0-39712 GCF_040655295.1 Streptomyces sp. NPDC050448
ACCGCGCGCTCGCCCAGCACCGCACGGCCCGACACCAGCGACCCGGCCACCTCCGCCGGCGGCACCCCGCCGGAGCCCTCGACGAACGACGCAAGACGCCCGGCCTGACCCGCGAGCGAACCGGCACTCCGCGCCGACACCACCAACGGCACCACACCCGCAGGCGGCGGCGGCTCCTGCGTCTCTTCCGCGGGCGCCTCCTCGAGGATCAGGTGCGCATTCGTGCCGCTGACACCGAACGAGGACACACCGGCCCGGCGCGGCCGGCCGTTCCGCGGCCACTCCCGGGCCTCCGTCAGCAGCTCCACCGCGCCTGCAGACCAGTCGACCTGGGGGGTGGGCGCGTCCACGTGCAGGGTCGCCGGCAGCACCCCGTGCCGCAGCGCCTGCACCATCTTGATCACACCGGCCACACCGGCCGCCGCCTGCGTATGACCGATGTTCGACTTCAACGAGCCCAGCCACAAGGGCTGTTCCGCGTCCCGGCCCTGCCCGTACGTCGCCAGCAGTGCCTGCGCCTCGATCGGGTCACCCAGGGCCGTACCGGTCCCGTGGGCCTCCACCACGTCCACATCCGCCGAGACCAGCCCGGCACCGGCCAGCGCCTTGCGGATGACCCGCTGCTGCGCCGGACCGTTCGGCGCCGTCAGACCGTTCGACGCACCGTCCTGATTCACCGCACTGCCGCGCAGCACCGCCAGCACCCGGTGACCACGCTCACGCGCCACCGACAAACGCTCCAGCACCACCACACCGACGCCCTCGGCCCAGCCGGTTCCGTCGGCCGCCGACGAGAACGCCTTGCACCGCCCGTCGGCCGCCAGGGCCCGCTGCCGGGAGAACTCCACGAAGTGGTCGGGGGTCGCCATGACCGACACACCGCCGGCGAGCGCCATCGAGCACTCGCCCTGCCGCAGCGCCTGCGCCGCCAGGTGCATCGCCACCAGCGACGACGAGCACGCCGTGTCCACCGTGACCGCCGGACCCTCGAGACCCAGCACGTACGACACGCGGCCCGAGGCCACGCTCGTCGCCGAACCCGTGGTCGCGAAGCCCTCCAGCTCCGGTGCCACCGCGGCGGCGCCGGTCCCGTACCCCTGGCCGAACAGCCCGGAGAACACACCGACGTCGCTGCCCTTCAGCGAGACCGGGTCGATGCCCGCCCGCTCCAGCGCCTCCCACGAGGCCTCCAGCAGCAACCGCTGCTGCGGGTCCATCGCCAGCGCCTCACGCGGCGAGATACCGAAGAACCCCGCGTCGAACAGCCCCGCCTCGTGCAGGAACCCACCCTGATCCGTGTACGAGGTACCCGCACGCTCGGGGTCCGGGTCGAACAGGCCGTCCAGATCCCAGCCACGGTCCTCGGGGAAGGACGACAGGGCGTCCCGGCCCTCCGACACGAGCCGCCACAGGTCCTCCGGACCCGCCACGCCGCCCGGCAGACGGCACGCCATGCCCACGATCGCGAGCGGTTCATCGGGGTCGGCCGCGATGAGCGGCTCGGTCACCGGCCCGGTGATCCCGAGGACCTCGGCCCGTATGCAGCCTGCCAGCGCCACCGGAGTGGGGTGGTCGAAGACGACGGTGGTGGGCAGCGGCAGCCCGGTGCTCTCCACCAGCCGGTTGCGCAAGGCGACGATGGCCATCGAGGTGAAGCCCAGGTCGCGGAAAGCCCGGTCGGAGGGGATGGCATCCGGTCCCGGCCGCTGCTGTACGACGGCGGCCTGCGTACGGACCAGGTCTTCCAGCAGTGCCAGCTGCGCGCGCTCCTCCAGGCCGGACAGCCGGTCACGCAGGGCTGCTGCGACGGTCGCGTCGGGTCGGCTGCCCAGCAGCGCGTCGTGGTGTGCGATCGCCTCGTACCGCAGTCGGCTCGGCTGATCGGCCAGCAGGCGGCGCTTGATCTTGCCCGACGCGGTCCGCGGGATGGCGTCGACCTCGTGGACCTGCTCCGGCACCTTGTAGGAGGAGAGCAGCTCGCGGCACCGGTCGATCAGCGTCGCGGTGTCGAAGCCGGAGGGGCCGGGGACCACGTATGCGACCGGTACCTCCCCGAGCGTCTCGTGCGGTACGCCGGCCACCGCCGCGTCGGCGACGCCCTCGACGGTGCGCAGGACCGCCTCGATCTCCTCGGGGTGGATGTTCTCCCCGCCGCGGATGACGAGTTCCTTGATCCGGCCGCAGATGGTGAAGTAGCCGGCGTCGTCACGCCGGGCCAGGTCTCCGGTCCGGTACCAGCCGTCCCGCATCGCCGCGGCCGTCGCCTCCGGGCTGTTGTGGTAGCCGACCATGACGTTCGGTCCGCTGACCCACACCTCCCCCTCCTGTCCGACGGGCACGTCGAGCCCGGTGGTGGGGTTGACGATGCGGACGCCGACGCCCGGCACGGGCAGGCCGCAGGAGCCGTCGACCCGGGCGCCGTCCGGCGGGTTGATGGTGATGGCCCCGCACGTCTCGGTGCTGCCGTAGGCGTCGACCAGCGGAACGCCGAAGATCTCCTCGAAGTCGCGGCGCAGCCGGGATCCGGTGACTGCTCCGCCGACCAGGCCGATCCGCAGGTCGGGTGCGGAGAAACCATTCTGCTGGGCGGCCGTCACCAGGTGGTGGTACGTGGTGGGAACCCCGGCCAGGAACGTCGAATTGTCCTCGCGCAGTGCCCTGATCACGTCCTCCGCGGAACTGCCGTCCATGATCCGGGCCGTGGCACCGACCACGGTGACGGACAGGACGCACGCGATGTGCGAGAGGCTGTGGAACAGAGGGAGGGGCCAGAGCACCCGGTCCTGGTCCGTCAGTCCCGGAATCGGCACGTAGCAAGAGGCCACGGACCAGAGGCAGTTGCGCTGTGTCGACAGGACGCCCTTGGGCCAGCCGGTCGTCCCCGACGTGTAGAACATCCAGGCCACGTCGTCGAGGCCGAGGTCGTCCCCGGCGGCCACGGCCGGCTCGCGGATGGCGAGTTCGTCGTACGAGTGGGCTCCCGCTCCCACCGGGACGTCGCCGGTCACCAGCAGCGTGATGTCGGGCGCCACGGCCAGTGAGCGCCGGAACCTCTCCGCCTGCGCGGAGTCGGTGATGACCACCGTGGCCCCGCTGTCGGCCAGCACGTACTCCAGCTCGGCAAGGGCCGAGGCGGGGTTGAGCGGCACCCCGACGCCGCCGACGCGCACGACCGCGAGGTAACTCTCCACAGTGGAGACCGTGTTGCCGAGACAGATGGCCACCCGGTCCCCGCGCCGGACACCCAGGCCCGCCAGATGTCCGGCGAGCCGGCGCGTGCGCGCCTCAAGGTCGCCGTAGGTGACCGCTCGCCGGTCGTCTGCGAAGGCCACCTTGTGGGGGAAACGGGTCGCGTTCTCCAGGAGTGCGACGGGAAGTGGCCTGATGAGTTCGGTACGCACTGCGCCGCAAATCCTTTCAGAGAAAAGAGCTACCAGGAGACAGGCAGGCTCTTCAACGCGAAGACGGAACCCTTGAGCCGAAGCGGCACCTCGTCGAAATCGACGGCCAGCCGAAGGTCGGGGAATTCCCGGAGGAGAGCGGACAGGCCGACTCGCAGTACGACGCGTGCGAGATTCTGCCCCAGGCACTGGTGGACGCCGTAGCCGAACGACATGTGGCCTGCGGTGTCGCGCTCGATGTCGAGCTGCGCGGGGCATCCGAATTTGGCCGGGTCACGGTTGGCGGCAGGCAGGGACACCGTGACGGTGTCCCCCTTCTTGACCACTTCACCGTTGAGTTCGACATCCTCCAACGCAGTACGGAAAATCTCGTACTGGTTGATGGTGAGATAGCGCAGGAGCTCCTCCACCGCGCCGTCGAGTTTCGCCGGGTCCGCGCGGACCGCCGCCAGCTGGTCCTCGTGGTGCAGCAGCGCGAAAACGCTGACGGCCAGCGCGGGCGCCGTGGTCCCGTAGCCAGCGAACAGCAGCAGGGCGACCATGTTGCACAGCTCTTCATCGGTCAACTGACCGTCGGCGATGAGCCGGCTGAGGATGTCGTCCTCGGGCTGCTTCCGCTTTCGCTCGATGAGCTCGATGAAGAACGAGAGCGCCTGCTCGTAGACGGGCCCGACGTCCTCCATCTTGGAGTCCGGGTCGTGCATGACGGTCGGCGCGTTCGCGTACCGGTCGCGCTCCCCGTAGGGCAGGCCGATCACCTCGGACAACACCCGCAGGGCCAGCGGTTCGGCGAAGTCCTCCACCACGTCCGCAGCCGTCCCGCGCTCGCGCATCACAGCGATCTGATCGGCGACCATGGTCTCGACGCGCGACGTCATCTGGCTCGCCCGACGGCCGGTGAACTCACCCGTCAGCAGACGCCGGTACCGGGTGTGGTCGGGCGGGTCCATGTAGATGAACATCCCGGGAATCTCGGGAGAGTTCGGCGTCAGCTCTCCCCAGTGGGTCGTCGGGAAGTGACAGAACTCCATGCTGTGGCTGAACCTCGGGTCGCTGAGGACCTTGCGCGCCAACTCGTGGCTGGTGGCGATCCAGCCGACGTGACCGTCGGGGTAGACCATTCTCGCGAGCGGGCGCTCTTCACGCAGCGAATCGAATATCGCAGGAGGGTCGAACTGATGGGTCCGCGCCCAGTGCTCCTCGAAGGAAATTGCGTCGCTCATGAAATCCTTCTCACTCGAGATAATGTCCAATTCGGGAAACCGTGTCCCAAGGCGGTCCGCGAATCGTCGCAGGAAAGCATTCTTAGATCTCTCACTTCACAGTAGACGAGCCCTGACGGCACGACATCCCTCAGCCTGGTAGGGCCCGGGCGGCAACTCGGCTGGGCTTCACCTGCGGGCTCGGAATACTCCTCCGAAAGGTCTGCCGCACGCGAGCAGCCATCCCGGAAATACAGTGCATGCCGACCCGGCCTCGAGCGCCGTGCTACCAGGGCCCAGGTTCGGCTGACTAACTTCCGCTCCGAGAGCTGGAGTACGAAGCCGACGTGTCATCGGCTGTCGAGTGCCCATGCACCGGTTCACCGCGGGTCGGCCGCCCAGCAGGCCGCATCTCCGATCGAAAGGACAGCCATGCTCACGGCAGACCCAGCCGCCGCATCGACCGTCAGCAGTTCACCGCAACGCCGGGCCCCGCTGCCCTCGCTCACCGGCCTCAGGTTCGTGGCCGCCATGCTCGTGTTCCTCACCCACAGCACGATGCTCAGCAACGTCCTGAGCCGGACGCAGCCGGTCAACTTCTTCGCCGATCCCGACATCGCGAAGCCCCTGGCCGACTTCTGCGAGAAGGCCGGCGCCATCGGGGTGTCGTTCTTCTTCGTGCTCAGCGGCTTCGTGCTGACGTGGTCGGCCACGCCCGGGGACCGGGTCACGAGCTTCTGGCGGCGTCGTGCGCTGAAGATCTATCCGAACCACATCGTGACCTGGGTGCTGGCGATGGTGCTGTTCACCGCCGCCACGCCGATGCACGCCTGGCTGCCGAACCTCTTCCTGGTGCACACCTTCAGCAACGACCCGGTGGTCTTCGGCGCGCTCAACCCGGTCGCCTGGTCGCTCTGTTCGGAGCTGCTGTTCTACGCACTGTTCCCGCTGCTCATCATCCCGGTGCGCCGGATCGCGGAGCGGAGGCTATGGCTGTGGGCCGGCGGCATGGTCGCCGGCGTGATCGGCGTGGCTGCAGTGACGAAGTACGTCCGGGGCGGCCTCGACCTCGGGTACGAACTGACCCTCAACCAGTTCTGGTTCTCCTACTCGTTCCCGCCGCCGCGCCTGTTCGAGTTCGTGCTGGGCATGATCCTGGCCCGGATCGTCGCCGCGAACCTGTGGCCGCGCATCGGCCTGCTGCCTTCGGCGGCCCTCTTCGCCGGCGGGTACTGGCTCGCCAACAACGTTCCGGCCCCGTACTTCTTCAGCGCCTGCACGATCATCCCGGTTGCCATGATCATCTGCGCCGGGGCCTCGAGGGATCTCCGGGGCGCCGGCGGCTGGCTCACCAGCCGGACCATGCTGTGGCTGGGCAACATCTCCTTCGCCTTCTACATCGTCCACGGTGTGGTGATCTTCTGGGGCCGCTCAAAGCTGCTGGGAGGCCGTACCTTCGACTTCGTCCCGGCTGTCGGACTGCAGATCGCCCTGCTCCTGGCGAACGTGCTGGCCGCCTGGCTGCTGTACAGCCTGGTGGAGCAGCCGGTGATGCGCCGCTGGAGCCGCAGCAAGAAGGAGAAGCAGTCCGCACAGGATGCGCCCGAAGAGACGACGCGGAGCAGTCCCCTGGTCTCGGATTCCGTGCTGGTCCGCGAAGCCGTCTGAAAGACCCCGAACACACGAACCGCCGCCGCCTCGGGAAGGCGCCAGCCCTTGGCTGGTCGCTTCCCGAGGCGGCGGCGGGTTTCCATCAGGGCCGAACGGCCGGATCGACGGGCCGGCCACTGCGCGCCGACGCGTAGGCCGCTTGGATGATCCGCAGCGTGCGCACCCCGGCTGCACCGTCCGGGCCGGCTCCCCGTCCCGTGCCGACGGAGGCGATGAACTCGCCGAGCATCACCGCGTACAAGTCGGACCCTCCGGCTTCCCACCGTTCACCGCCCGTGGCGGAGTCGAATCCACCGAGCAGCCGCGGGCGGGCATTGAACTCCAGACTCCCCTGGTCGCCGATGAAGGTCATGCTCGGTCCACCTGCTGCCGCCTGGTTCGCCGACACGCTCCGACTGCAGTCGATGGCCGCGACCGTCCCGCTCGGATAGCGAACGGTGACGAGTGCCGCGCTCTCCACGCCCGGCTCCCCGCCGAGGACTCTGTTCGTCTGTGCGTACACCTGCTCCGCAGGCTCTCCGCCGAGCACCGCGTCCACCATGTCGAGCAGGAACGCCGCGTTGGCAGCCAGCGCTCCTTCCTCGGCCGGTTCCCGGGGCGCCCGCTCGGGGTGAGACAGGGTCGGCCCCGGGCTGTTGTACACACCGTGAAGGGTCGTCAGCCGACCGATGGCGTCACCGTCGGCAAGCGCCTTGCGCACGGCGTCGAACGCCGGACTGAAGCACGCCGGGGAGGCGAGAGTCAGCCGTACACCCGCGTCCGCGCAGGCGCGCACCATGGCCTGGGCATCCGCTTCGTCGGTCGCCATCGGCTGCTCGCACAGCACGTGTGCCCCGATCCCGGCCGCCCGCTCGACCAGTTCCCGACGGCGGGCGGTCTCGCTCGTGACCACCACGGCCTCGGGGCGCAGCGCGAAGACCTCGTCCCAGCTGCCCACGTACGTTGCGTCGAGCTGCCGGGCCACGGCCTCACCGCGAGCCGGATCGTCCGGCGAGCCGTCAGGGTCTGCGATCAGCACGTCGACGCCGGGCATGCCGTGCAACAGCCGGGCGTACGTGGCGGCGCGCTCGTGGGCGAACGACAACACAGCGACCTTCATGCGGCCCCCTTCACGGGCAGTTCCACGGCACGGCCTGTCCATGCGGACTCGGCCGCCGCCTGGGTGATGCGGACGGCGGCCAGCGCGTCCCGAGGCCCCAGACGCGGCTCGGGACCGCCCATGAATGCCTGGGCGAACTCGCGGATCTCGGAGGAGAACGGCGTCTCGCCGAAGTGCGCGAAGTTCCCGGCCTTGGCGCCGTAGCCCTGGATCTCCTGAGGCCACTCGGAGTCGTACTGCACCGTCCCGCCCGTACCCGAGACGTGGTACGTGACGCGAACGGGTGGCTGCGGCGTCGCCGTCCACCGGCTCACGATCTGGCTGAGCGCGCCACTGGCGTGGGTGAGGACGACGGTTCCGACCGCGACGGCCCCCTGGGGTGCCGGTGCGGCGATCTCGCCCTGGTACTGGGCGTGCACCCGCACGACGTCCCCGAAGATCCAATAGGCGATGTCGACTCCGTGCATCATCTGATCGGTCAGGATCCCGCCCGACTGCGCGGACGCGTGCCCGGTCCAGGGCCGCGGGTGGTAGGCGGCCACGGTGAACCGGGCGACGGCGCCGGCGCCCACGCCGCCGGCTGCCACCAGGTCGTGCAGCCGGGCATACGCGGAAACGAAACGTATGTCGTGGGCAGGGTAGAGCCGCACGCCGGCCTGCTCCGCCGCGTCGACGATCTCCTCGGCCTCTGCAGTGCTGGACGCCAACGGCTTCTCGCACACCACGTCCACACCCGCGGCAATGGCGGCCATGGCTATGGCGTGGTGGCTGCCCGTCGGGGCGCAGATGTCCACGGCATCCGCACCGTCCAGCGCCTCGTCCAGGGATCCGACGGCCTTGACGCCGAATTCGCGTGCCAAGTCCGCGGCCCGGTCGTCCGTGGAATAGATGCGAACGGACGCTCCGGCATCGACCCACGCGTCCAGATGTATACGTGCTATCAGTCCTGCGCCGATCAGCGCTACCTCAAGCTGTTGCACGGCATCCCCAGCCCTTCTTCCGTGTTGTCCTCACAGGCGGGCGCGACCAAGGGATCGGTGCTCTCCGGCCGGACTCGGGCCGGCTCGTACGCCTCCTGGCCTGTCTCCTCGAAGACGGGCTTCCGACCGCGAAGCGAGGTCCTTCGGATGGAGTGCCGATGCGGACGGCCGACGGAAGAGTCACTCCTGGCCCGGCTTACGCCGCCGCCCTGCGCGTCTGAGGTCTGATCAGTCTCGCCCGAACCGATCGTCGGGGGCATCACCAACGTGGGTAGTCTCAGCAGGTGTCGCCCCGCGTACGAGGTGATCGCCGAGCCGGAACCGCTGCGCCGGCTCGGCGTCGTGCTCCCGGACCCACCGGGGTCAGCTCACCGTCTCCGACACGGTGATGGCGCGAACGGGGCAGGCCCGGGCCGCCTCCCGCGCCAATGGGCTGTGACCGCCGTCGCCGCCCGGCAGGAGGGTGCTGAATCCGTCGTCGTCCTGGGTGAACACGTCCGGAGCGACCAGGGCGCACTGGCCCGCGCCGATGCAGACGTCCTTCTCGATGTCGATGTGCATGTCCGTCGCCCCTCTCACCAGGTCACGGGGAGTTCCACCATCCCCTGGACGGTCTGACCCAGCTTGAAGGGGATCTCGTCGGCCGGAGCGGCCAGGCGCAGCGTGGGCAGACGGTCGATGAGGGTGCCCAGAGCGATCTCCAGCTGGGCGCGGGCAAGGTTCTGGCCGAGACACTGGTGGATGCCGAAGCCGAAGCCGATGTGGTGGCGGGAGGGACGGTGCCAGTCGAGGGTGTCCGGTTCGGGGTAGGCGCTCTCGTCGCGGTTGACCACGGAGGCTGCGAAGACCAGGCCGTCGCCTGCCCGGATCGTGGTCCCGGCCACGTCGATGTCCTCGACCGCCACGCGCAGCACGGTGTCCGCGATCGACAGCACTCGCACCAGCTCCTCCACCGCGGCGGGCAGCAGCGTGGAGTCGCCTCGCAACTCGGCCAGCTGCTCGGGGTGTTGGAGCAGCGTGTAGACGCCGAGCGAGATCATGTTGGCGACCGTGTCGTGGCCGGCGCCCAGCAGGACGTGCGCAAGAGCGATCAGGCCCTCGCAGTCGAAGGAGCCCTCAGCCTCCTGGCGCTGCACGAGGTCGTCGAGCAGGCCGGTGCCGGGTTCCTTGCGCTTGCGGTCGATCAACTCGCCGAAGTACGCCTCAAGCTGGTTGAGGGCGTCCATCACATCGGTGGCCTCAGGACCGCGCACCAGCCGAAGCGACTGCGTCTCGAAGAAGTCGTGGTCGGCGTAGGGCACTCCGAGCACGGCGCACATCACCATGGAGGGCACGGGCAGCGCGAAGGCGCTCACCAGTTCCGCGGTCGACCCCTTCGCGATCATCGCGTCGATCCGCTCGTCAACGATCTCCTGGATCCGCGGGCGCAGTGCGACGGCCCGCGGGAGCGTGAACTCACCGATGATGGCGCGCCGTTGGGTCCGGTGCTCGGGGTCGTCAACGCCGAACAGCGGGAACTTGCGGTCCCCCATGTCGACGAAGTACGGCGTGAGGAAGGGGAAGCCGGGGCGGCTGGGGTCGGACGACAGGCGCTGGTCGGCCAGCAGTTCGCGGGCGACGGCGTGCCCGGTGACCGCCCAGACCTCACGGCCGTCGAAAAGGGTGATCCGCGACAGCGGCCGGGTCGCACGCAGCGAGTCGTAGGCGGCAGGCGGCCGGTAGGGGCAGGTCCGGTCCTGAGGGAAGGCGAGGGGTGCGTTCGTGTCCGTCATCGAAGACCTCGTAAATGAAGGGTGCATCTTGCAGATATTCATTAGATGACAGGCGTCTACGGAACGACGTGAAGTTCGAGTGAGGCTGGAGCTGGCCTGAAGCCTCCTTACCGCGGCACGGATCGGCCTGGCGTGACGTCGGTCGCGGTACCGAAGGCGAAGACGTCCAGTCCGTCAGCCCGCGGCTGAAGATGCCGGATCGATCGATCAGGCGTGGTTGACGGGGAGGACGTCCGGGGAGAGGGCGCCGGCCTGGGCCGCAGCCGAGGTCGTGCGGCGGCGGTGGTGGCGGCGGCACAGGACCTCGTAGCCGATCTCCCCCGCCGGGCGGTTCACGTCGCCGACCACGACCTGGGCGCCCTCGACGACCATCTCACCGTCGATCGTGCGGGCGTTGTGCGTCGCGCGGGCCCCACACCAGCACAGGGCCTCCACCTGGAGCTGCTCGATCCGGTCGGCCAGCTCGATCAGACGCTGTGAGCCCGGGAAGAGCTTCGTACGGAAGTCCGTGGTGATCGCGAAGGCGAAGACGTCCAAGCCGAGGTCGTCCACGACACGGGCCAGCTGGTCGATCTGGGCAGGGGCCAGGAACTGCGCCTCGTCCACGATCACGTAGTCGGCCTTGCCTCCCTTGGAGAGCTGCGCTACCAAGTACGCGTACAGGTCCATGCCCTCGGTCGCCTCGACCGCTTCGGTGACCAGGCCGAGGCGGGAGGAGAGCTTGCCTTCTCCCGCCCGGTCGTCACGCGTGAAGATCACGCCCTGGAGCCCGCGGGCCGACCGGTTGTGCCCGATCTGGAGCGCCAAAGTCTTCTCTCTTGAGCATCCTCCAACTCAGGTGAGGTCACTTCCATGACACTGCGTCGACCGGCGGGAGCTTCGATGCCCAGACGGCGGGATGCACAACGGCTCGGGGGGGAAATGCGCACACGCGCAGCGCCCGCAAGACCGACCAGTGCGGCAGTGCACCGAACCAACCCCCTCAAAGGCTCCTCCGTGCCCCGCCTCACCCACTCCCTGGGCCTCGGCGCCGCAGCCCTCATCGCAGCCCAGGCCGCGCTCCTGACCCTGGTGCCCACAGCGTCAGCCGGCCAGGCCGACTTCGGCGGCGGCGTGGGCGACCGGCCCGGGTTGCCCCGAACCTCGGGTACAGCGAGCATGCCGGGCGGCAGGGCCATGAACACGGCAGACGGCTTCCCGGGTGCAACGCCGTTCGGGCCTCGTGCCTACGCAGCGGGTGGTGGCGCGCGTCGGGAGCAGCGGGATGTCCCCCAGGTCTGCCCGAAGGGGCATGTCCCCAGGCGGCTTTCGCGGGTAAGCAGGTGTACGTCCCGCCGCATCCCCGAGAGGCATGCCCCATGCGTATCCCCGCCCGTGACAAGGCAGCAGCCGATGCCTCCAAGGACAGCTCCGCCCCGTCCCGGCAGGCGCGTCGGGGTGAGGACCGGGCCCCCGCCGCTCCTGCGGCGGAGACGCTGCTGGCGCTCCAGCGGTCCGTCGGCAACGCGGCGGTGACGCGCATGCTCGCGGCGGGTCACGGCGCCGGCCCCGGGCACGAGGACGCAGCGGTCCAGCGGGCGACCGCACATGACGTGCTCCGGTCGCCCGGGCGGCCGCTCGAAGGACCCCTGCGCGAGGAGATGGAGAACCGGCTCGGCGCCGACTTCTCCGACGTACGGGTCCACTCCGACCCCCTCGCGCAGAGGTCCGCGGCCGAGATCGGGGCCCGGGCGTACACCTCGGGCAGCCACGTGGTCGTCACGGACGGCGGGAAGGACAAGCACACCCTCGCCCACGAGCTCACCCATGTCATCCAGCAGCGGCAGGGGCCGGTCGCGGGGACGGACACGGGCCACGGGCTGCGGGTCAGCGACCCCGGCGACCGCTTCGAGCGGGAGGCCGAGGCCAACGCGAGTCGGGCCATGGCCGCTCCCGCACCCGCACAGCGTGCCGCCTGCGAGGAACACGGACCACACGCGCCGGTGTCCGGCGAGCGGGCCGTCGTCCAGCGCAAGGGGCCCGATGAGCTCGGTCCCTCGCTGCCGGCCGACCCGCCGCGTACCGGAGGGCTGTTGGGCCGGCTCATGGCGCGGACCCAGGAGCCGGCGGACCCGGTGGTGGCGCGGGTGCGGACGAGCATCGCCGCATACGACAGCGATCCCAACCGCGACCCCATGCACTGCATGATGGCCCTGACGGACCTCACGCTCCAGATCGCCCCGGCCGAGGACGACGCGACCGCGACCGTCAAGCCCTGGCTGTCCGCAGCGCTCAAGGTCATCAAGGACGAACTGGTGCTGGTGAACGACCAGCTCGTCCGCGACAACGAGTTCCCCGACGGGGCGCGGGAGCCGTTCGACGCGATGACCGAGAACGGCATGCTGTGGCAGCAGGAGCAGTGGGCCGACAGCGCGGCCGCGTTCCAGATGCACGGGGCCAGCTACTTCCGCGAACTGTCGGAGCTCAACCGGGCCGGGATGGCCAAGGAGATCGCCGGCGGCCAAGGTGACCGGAACTGGGCCGACGGCGTCAGGACCAAGCTGACGACCGAGCTCCAGCAGAGCGTGCTGTGCCACTACACGGCCAGGTCACGCGCCGAACAGATGCTCGACCAGGGGGAGATGAAGTCCAAGACCGAGCTACTCAGGGCGAACCCCGACGCGCCGAACAACTCGGAGGCGTACGACAAGCACGTCCTGGCCAACGAGGGCTTCGTCTTCTTCTTCCTGGAGGTGCCGGGCAGCCCGTTCCGCGAGACGCGGTTCGGCGGCGAGGAGCCGGCCCGGATCGAGATCCCCCTGACCGCGTCCCCCCTGATGAACCAGGGCTGGCTGATGCTCAGCGACTTCGCGCAGCGAGAGTACCCCACCGTGCGCGCGAAGCCCGAGGACCCGGCGCAGACGGAAGGCAAGCTGGGCACGCGCGAGGACACCTTCTCCAAGGGGTTCACCCTGCCGGTGCGCAAGTTCGACGTCGGGGCGGGGGCGGGGGCCGACGCGATGGACATGGAGAAGATCATGGAGGCGATGGCCAAGGAGCCGAACGACGACCGCAGGGGGCAGATCATGTTCGCCACGACCCAGGCGCTGTCGGACCCGCACAGCACCATGACCTACGGATCCGGTGCGCAGGAGCAGGTCCATGCGGAGCGGCTGCGGTCCAACACCCTGATGGGCCGGGACATCGTGCCGGGTCTGGTGGAGCGGGCCGTCGTGGAGATCCAGCGCCTCGGGGAGGTGAACCCGCAGCTCGCGGACAGGCTCAAGGCGATGTCCGGCGCCGATCTGATGCGATTCCTGCTCAAGGACCTGCTGCGGCCGCAGGCGATGCTGCCGAACACGGTCGACCTCAGCGCCGCCACGGTGGTCCTGGCCTCCGGCCAGCAGGTGGGAGTCCCCACGCACTGACCGGAGCTCAGGAGGGAGTCGAAATCAGGCCATCTTTGTCGCCTCGTCAACTATCACGGGGCTACCCAGGGTTCGCCGATACAGGGCTGGCGCGATGAGAACGCACGATCGGTAAGGGGACGTCCGATCGATCACCCGGAGTACCGATTTCCGGACGGTGCTGCAAAGGCCGCCTTTACCCTGGTGCACGACCTGACCGACGATGGCCATTCCGCTTGGGTCACCTGAGGTCGCTCAGCACACCGCTCACGTTGAGCACCTCGTGGCACTCCTGCGCCTGACGACCGGTGGCAGGGGTGCCCGGCTTCGCACAGGTCACCTGGACGGTCACAGTCTGGTTCTCGGTGATGCTGATGGGGGTGACCCAGTGGTAGTCCTGGTTGCGGAACGTCTCCAGCGCGATCGTCGTGATCTTGCGGTCACCGAAGCTGATGGTCACCACCCCTTCGTCGCCCTGGAAGTTGGCGACGACGATGTCCGTGATCCCGAACGTCTTGCCCGCGGGCACCGTGTAGGCACCGGTCTTGGTCTGCCCACCGCCGGTCTGCAGGTCGATGGTGGCCGAGCTCTGCTGCCCTCCGGCGCCCCCGCCGGATCCGGCTCCGGCTCCGCCTCCGGCCCTGGCTCCCGTACCGCCCGCGCCCGTCCCGGGCTGGGGGCTCTTGCCTGCGCCGCCCGGCTGGTTGGCGCCACCGGCCCCCGGGGTCTGCCCGTTCACGTCCGCACTGGGCGCCGGCCTCTTCTGGACCACCTCGTCGGCGGCCTCCTTGGCCGTGCTGCGCACGGCCGGGCGCACCAGCATGAACCAGGCGAGCAGCAGCGCGAGCAGCGCGGCCAGTACCGCGAGCAACCACGTCGGGAAGATCGGGATCTGGACGAACTCCACCTCCAGCGGGGCCCGGACGGCGTCCGGCTCCGGCCGCTCCCTGCCGTCCTCACCGTCACCGGCTTCGGCCACCTCGACGGTGAACGGCCAGGTCACCGGGGATCCGAACCACACCGGCTTGCCGGTGCGGACCCGCAGCACCACCTCGGCGGACTCCCCCGGCTCGAGCTTCAGTGTCGTGGGTCGGAAGTCGAACTTCAGCTCCTCACCCGGCTGCGCGGGCGTGAATCCGAGCCGTACGGGGGCGTTGCCCTCGTTGCGCACGGCCAGTCGATAGCGCCCGCGCAGCCAGCCGCGGCGGCGTTTGGGAGCGCTCTCTGCGCGCAGTTCCCGGAACTCCTCGATGTGCACGGTGGTCTCGGGGATCCGCACGGACTCGGGGTGCTCGGTGGGCAGCACGCGCACGGCGAGCGGCACATCGCCTGCCCGCACCTGCGACGAACGCGGCGGGGCCAGGCGGATCGTCACCGTTTCCGAGGTGCCGGGGTAGAGGGAGACGCGCTCGGGTTCCACCGTGGTCCACGCAGCGCAGTCGCCGACGACCTCCAGGCGGTACGCCTCGACGATGTCGCTGTCGTTGCGGACGGTCAGGCTGGTGGATGCGGTACCACCCGGCGTCACCGACACCGGCGGGATGTCGAGGTCGGGCGCGCCAGGGCTGGAAGAGGCTGCTGGGGATATCACACCTCGACGCTAGGGCGACGCCGCGGCCACTTCCAAGGGCGTGAGGGCAACGCTCCGGGCAGCCCCGATGCCCCTGCGGGCTGTCCTCAACTCCTCGTATGGAACCACCTGTTGATCAACCCTCCCCATCCGTATCCCCACGTACGCATCACGGAACAGGTACGACACATGCCCCAGCCTGAGAACAACGGACCCGTCTCCTCGTCCGGCGCCGCCCAACGGGTCACCGTGGCCGTGTACGCATCGGACCCGATCCTGCGCGTCGGGGTCGTCCACCAGCTGCGCCAGCGACCGGAGATCGAGCTCGTCGACGACGCCGACGCCGCCGACGCGCAGGTGTCGCTCGTGACCGTGGACAGCGTGGACGAGGAGACGGCCGCTCTGCTGCACCGGCTGCGGCACAACTCCGATACGCGCACCGGGCTCGTGGTCGGCACGTTCGAATCCGGGGACGCGCTCCAGCGCGCCATCGAATCCGGGGTCACCGCTGTGCTGCGGCGCGCCGAGGCGGACCAGGACCGGCTCCTGCGGCTGGTCCTGGCGATAGCGAACGGCGAGGGCGTGCTGCCCGGTGACCTGCTCGCGAAGCTCCTCGACCACGTCGGCAGCCTGCAGCGTTCGGCGCTCGACCCGCACGCCGTGTCCCTGTCCACCCTGACCCCTCGCGAGGCGGACATGCTGCGCCTGGTGTCGGAGGGCCTGGACACCGCGGAGATCGCGCGCAAGACCTCGTACTCCGAACGGACCGTCAAGAACGTGCTGCACGAAGTCATCACGCGGCTGCAACTGCGCAATCGCACGCATGCGGTCGGCTACGCCCTGCGCAACGGGCTGATCTGACCGTACGGCAGGGCCCGGCAGCCGGTCGTCCGGCCGGAGTGGGCCGCCCCGCCACTGCCCGAAAGCGCACCGGGTGCTTCCCCCGGGTCCGGCCCCGCGGCCCTGCCGGTCCGCACGTGCTGGGCCGCAGGGTGGCGGGGTCATACGTAGATGCTGCACCGGACGGTGAGGTGGACCCTGATGGGCACGGGTGGATCCGGCGGTCGGCAACCCCGGTGGGGGAGAGTCGGCGCGTCGCTGCTGCTGCTGATCCCCTTGTTCGCGGTGACGGCAGCCACCGGCCCCGGCGACGCCGAGGCACGAACCCTCGCGGCCGACGCCGGGGACAGCCGGGTCGCGTACGCCGGTACGCGCCACCGCAGCCTGGGCCGGGTGGCGACCGGCACGTCCAGCACCCCGCTGTTCGGCGAGGGGCCGGCGCACCAGGACCTCCAGCCCGCCGCACTGGGCGACCAGTTGGTCTTCGCCAGCCGCCGCGACGAGAAGACCCCGCAGGTCTACCTGCGGTCCGCGGACGGCTCGGTGCGCCGCCTGACCAGCGGCCTCGACGTGGCGCACCCCCGGCTGACCCCGGACGGCCGGGCGGTCGTCTTCGACTCGGCGCCGCCCGCCGGATCCGGTGGCACCCAGCGCGACCTGTGGCAGGTGCGCACCGACGGCACCCGCCTCACCCGGCTGACCGACACTCCCGCGAACGAGGAGCACCCCACGGTCTCACCGGAGGGCGGACGTCTGGCGTACTCCAGCGACGAGGACCGGGCCGCCGGACGGCAGGTCTACGTACGTCCCCTGCGGGGCGGCAGCGCCACCCGCGTCACCGATCCCGCCAACGGCACGGCCACCGAGCCGGCGTGGAACCCGGTGGACGACGCGGCGAACCGGGACGTCATCGCCTACACCGCCACCGGACCCGTCGGGCCCCGTCTGCGGTGGACCGACGGGCGCGGCGACGGGCCGCTGCTGTCGGGCGCCCAGGCGGGCTGGCGTACGTACGGGGCAGCGTGGCTGCCCGACGGGGACGGGGTGCTCTTCCTCAGCCCGGACCGCACCTGTGACTGCGAGGGCGACTGGGACCACGTCTTCCGGGTGCCCGCGCATTCGGCGGACACGCCCCAAGTGGTGCTCAGCGAGGACCGCGAGCTCGGCTCGGCCACCTGGCTCGGTCCGCTGAACGGCGGCGGCGTCGTGGTCGAGCGGACCTCGGCGGCCGGGCCGCACGTGGTGACCCTGCAGGACGCCCGGATGGACGGCTCCGACCCCCGTGACCTCGGCCTGACCATCCTCAAGGAGGACCCGGCGGCCGACACCAACACCGACCCGGCCAAGGACCCGCTGTTCCAGCCCGCCCCCGGGCACGACCCGTGGACCGAGCGGCAGAACTACACGCCCGACGGGCGCAGAATCGTGGTGACCCGCTTCGAGGACACGCCCGACGGGCGGATCGAACGGATCTGGATCGCGGATGCCGACGGGTCCCACGCGGCGCCCCTGCCGCTCGCGGGCCGCGGCCCCAAGGACTGGGACACCGACCCGACGTTCTCCCCCGACGGCAAGTCCCTCGCCTTCACGCGGACGTCGCCCGGCGGCGTCGGCGGCGCCGCGGGCCCCTCGCGCATCCTGATCGCGGACGCCGCCACCGGCGCGATCCGCGGCGAGATCACCCCGCCCGCGGGCCAGCCCCGGGGCGGCGACGCCCAGCCCACGTGGTCCTCCGACGGCACGACACTGGCCTTCACCCGCAACCTCGTGATCAACGGCGGTGGCGGCAACAAGCACATCTGGACCGTGCCCGTGGACCGCCTGGACCAGCAGCGCGACCTGAGCGCCACCGTCTGTTTCGGTGCCTGCGAAGTCATCGACGACAGCCCGGCGTTCTCACCGGACGGCGCCACCATCGCCTTCAACCGCAAGAACGGCGGCGGCCGCGTCGACGAGCGCAGCGGCATCCTGCTCGCCTCCGTAGCGGGCGGCGCGTGCCGGGTCCTGCTGCCCGACGCCGCCCGCGACGTGCCGGGGGCCTGCGGCCGGGAACTGCCCGAACCCACGGCCAAAGGACCGTTCCAGCCCCGCGACGCCGCCTGGACCGCCGACGGCAAGAGCCTGGTGCTCAGTGCCCGCGGCTCCCGCGCTCCCAACAGCCCGGAGAAGCTGAAGCTGGTGGACGTGGCCTCCGGCGCCCACAACCTGCTCGTCACCGGCCTGCCGGGCCGCCAGAAGGAACCCAGCGTGCAGCAGTCCGTGGACCTTGCGGTCCAGGCACCGGACAAGGCCGCGCCGCTCACCGTCGGCGGCACCGCCACCGTCCGGGTGGACGTCGTCAACCACGGCCCGGCGGCCTCACCCGGTACCCGGCTGACCGTCGCACCCCCGGCCGGCGTGAGCGTCACCGCGCTCACCGCGCCCGGCGCCACCTGTGACGCGGCGGCGCTGACCTGCGCCCTGGGCGTGGTGTCCCCCGGCACCACCGTGACGGTCACCGTCACCCTCACCGGCGTCACCCCCGGGGACCAGCCGGTGGACTGGTCGGTCACCGGCACCGTCCTCGACCCCCGCCCCAGCGACAACGCCGACCGGACCGTGGTGCCGGTGCGCGAAGCACCCGTACCCCCGACGCCGAGCCCCACCCCGACCCCGACCCCGACGACCCCGACCCCGACGACCCCGACACCCACGCCGCAGCCGGAGCCGCCCGCACCCCCGGCCGGCCCCGGGGTGCGCGTCACGGCGCAGCCCAACCCCGGGTACGTGGGCGGCCGCGTCGTCGTCACCTACACCGTCCGCAACGGCCGCAACGCCCTGGCCACCGGCCTGCGGCTGCGCATCGGCCTCCCCGAAGGCGTGCCCCACAACGGGCCGCCACCGGGCTGCGACCAGAGCTGGGTGTGCGCGCTGCCGGACCTGGCACCGGGCGCCCGGACCGTCCTCCAGGTCGTCCTCAGCCCCGACAAGGCGCTCACCGGCCGGGTGACCGGCAGCCTCACCACGACCGGCACCGACGCCGACCTCGGCGACAACACCGCCGAGCAGCAGCTGCGCATCCTCCAGCCGCGCATCGTCGCGGTTCCGCCGATCGGCAAGCCCGGCTTCGTCACCTCGGTACGCGGCGAGGACTTCCCGCCCGGCGCGCCGGTGCTGTTCACGTGGAAGCCGGGCATCACGACAGCGGCGGCACCGACCTTCCCCCGGCGCGACGGCACGTTCATCGGCCAGCTGCTGATCCTGGCCAAGGACCAGACCGGCCCCCGTGTCATCGTCGCGAGCGGCCCCGGCTTCTCCCCGGTGCAGACCGACTTCCTCGTGGTCAGCGGCACGGTGCAGCCGCCCGACGAACTGACCCGCCGGTGATCCACGAAGTCGACGAGGGACTGCGCCGGCTGCTGGCGGAGTCCGGTCTGGAGGCGTCGGGCGTCGAGGTGGTGTTCGACGCGCCGACGCGTGACTGGGCGGCGCGCCGCAGCGCGCCCACGGTCTGCGTGTTCCTGTACGACATCCGCGAGGACCACACCCGGCGCGGCAGCGGCGCGGGCGAGGTGTACGACGCGGACGGGTTCGTCGTCGCGCGCCGCACCCCGCCCCGCTGGTTCGAGCTGACGTACCTGGTCACCGCGTGGGCGAGCAGACCACAGGACGAGCACCGGCTGCTCTCCCAGGCACTGGCCTGCCTCGTGTCCACCGACACGCTGCCCCCGCGCCTGCTCGGTGGCACGCTCGCCGAACTCGGCCTGCTCGTGGACGTGGACGCGGGGGGCACCGGGATGGACGCACCGGCTGCCTCCGACGTGTGGTCGGCCCTGGGCGGTGAGCTGAAGCCGTCGCTGGGGCTGCGTGTGAAGGCACCCCTGGCGGGCATCAGCAGGGTCACGGCCCCGCCGGTCACCGAGGGGCTCGTCGTGCGCTCCGTGCCACAGGCCGAGCCGGACGAGAGCGAGAACGCGCGCCGGTTGCGCTACGTCGAGCTGAGCGAGCCGGGACCGGAGGGCCTCGGCGGCTCCCGGGAGCGGCCGAAGGCTCCCGCGCGCCGCCGACGAGGAGAACGGCAGCCGTGACGCACACCCTCAAGCCGGCGCCCACGCCCCCAGCCCCGACCCCGACCCCGACCGACACGACCCCGTACCTGTGGACACGGCTCCAGATCGTCGAGGAGCGGGTGCGGCAGGCCGTGGCGCTGCGGCGCGCCGTCGATCCCGACCCGGACGACCCCTACCGGGGCCAGTACCTCACCCCCGAGGCGGTGGCCCGCCTCCTGGACGCACGCCACGACCCCGGCCTGCCCGCGCTCGCACCGGCCGACCCCCCGCCCGGCTCGCCGCTCGACGTCCTCGCCACGCGCTTCGCGCTGACGCCGCTCGACTTGGACCTGCTCCTGGTCACCCTCGCGCCGGACCTGGACGCCCGCTTCGAACAGCTCTACGGCTACCTCAACGACGACCTGACCCGCCGTCGGCCCACCGTCGGCCTTGCCCTCGAACTGTGCGGCCGCACCGGGGCGGCGGCCGCGCGGTTCCGGCTCTCCCCCACCGCGCCGCTCGTCGCGGGCGGCCTGCTGGAGGTCACCGAGCCCGAACGGCCGCCCCTGTCCCGGGTGCTGGCCGTCCCGGACCGGGTCACCGCCCACCTGCTCGGCGACACCTCGCCCGACCCGCGGCTGGCCGACGTACTCGGTGAGGCCGCCGACGACCCGGCCGTCGACCCGGCCGAGTTGCACCGGGCCGTCGCCGCGGCCACGAGCGGCAGCGGCCACGTCCACCTGCGGACCCGCGGCGGCGATCCCGCCGGCCTTGCCGCCGCCGCGCTGCGCGCGTGCGGGCTGAGCCCCCTGGCCCTGGACGCCGCGGCCCTGGCCCACCACGTCCGTACCGTGCCCGAACTCGCCCGCGCCGCCGCCCGCGAGGCCCGCCTGACGGGCGCCGGGGTGCTGCTAGGGCCGCTGGAGGAACTGCCCGACAAGCCCGATGAGCGGGCCCGCGTCCTGCGCACGCTGTGCACGGTGCTGCGCGGCATCCCCCTGTTCACGTACGGAACGAGCGGCTGGGAACCGGCCTGGGCGGCCGACACTCCCGTCACCCTGACGGTGGCGGCCCCCGCCCCCGACCGGCACGTCACCCGCTGGCGGCACGCGCTGGAGCGGGCCGCCGGGGAGCACGGCGCGGCAGGGGAAGCCGACGCCCTCGCCCGGTCGGTGTCCGCGCACCGTCTCGACGCCGGGCAGCTACGGCGCGCCGCCGACACCGCGGTGCGCACGGCCGCGCTCGACGGCCGCCCGGTCTCCCCCGATGACCTGCGCACCGCCGTACGGGCCCAGAACGGCGCCGGGCTCGCCCGCCTCGCCCGCCGGGTGGAGCCCGCGGTGGGCTGGGACGACCTGGTCCTGCCCGCCCCCACCCACCGCCGGCTGCGGGAACTCGCGGTCCGCGCCCGCCACCGCGACCAGGTGCTCGGGCAGTGGGGCATGCGGCCCGGCGGCGGGCGCGGGCGCGGGGTGATCGCGCTGTTCGCGGGTTCCTCCGGCACCGGCAAGACCATGTCCGCCGAGGTCGTTGCGGCCGACCTGGGCATGGACCTGTACGTGGTGGACCTGTCCACGGTCGTCGACAAGTACGTCGGCGAGACCGAGAAGAACCTGGAGCGGATCTTCACCGAGGCGTCGGCCGTCAACGCGGTGCTGCTGTTCGACGAGGCCGACGCGATCTTCGGCAAGCGCTCGGAGGTCAAGGACGCCCACGACAAGCACGCCAACATGGAGTCGGCCTATCTGCTCCAGCGGATGGAGTCCTTCGACGGCATCGCCATCCTGACCACCAACCTGCGGGCCAACCTCGACGAGGCGTTCACCCGCCGCCTGGACGTGGTCGCGGACTTCCCGGTGCCCGACGCCACCCAGCGCCTGGCCCTGTGGGAACGGTGCCTGGGCGACCGGCTGCCCCGGGCCGACGACCTCGATCTCGGCTTCTGCGCGGAGCGGTTCGAACTGGCCGGAGGCTCGATCCGGGCCTGCGCGGTGACCGCCGCCTACTTCGCGGCCGCATCGGGTGAGCCGCTGACCATGCCCCAGGTGGTGACGGCGGTCGCCCAGGAGTACCGAAAGCTCGGCCGACTGCTCCTGGAGGGCGAGTTCGGGCCGTACGTGAACCAGGTCACGCACGTGTGAGCCGGGCGGCGGCGGACGGGCCGGGCGTGCTGCCTGGACGGTCCGGCGGGGCCGGCCATGAGGGCAGCGCACTTGCCCCCGTCCAGGTCCGAACGCCCCTGCCGTCGGCGACGGCCGCCGGAAAGGCTGTGGACAGACCTGATTGCAAAGCCATAACGCGAAGGAGCGAGCATGCCGACGTACCTCACCCCGGGCGTGTACGTGGAGGAGGTGCAGTCCGGTGCTCGCCCGATCGAAGGGGTCGGCACCGCCGTCGCCGCGTTCGTCGGGTTCGCCCAGAGCGGCCCGTTCCACGAGCCCACGCTGGTCACCAGCTGGGACCAGTACAGCCAGCACTTCGGCGGCTTCACCGAGGGCACCTATCTGCCCCACGCGGTCTACGGGTACTTCGCCAACGGCGGCGGCGCCGCGTACGTCGTCCGCATCGGCGGGTCCGCCCAGGACTCCTCCGCACCGGCCTCCACCGGCGGACGCCCCCAGACCCGCGCGGCGGAGCCGGCCGAGCTCGGCGGCTTCCTGATCGCGGCCCGGCCCGGCGTCACCGGCGTCTCCGTGGAGATCGCCGACGCGGACGGCGAGAACCCGCCCGAGGACCGCTTCAAGGTCCTGGTCCGGCAGGGCGAGCAGGTGGCCGAGACCTACGAGGTGTCCGCCCGCAAGAACGTCAAGGGCTACCTCGTCACCCAGGCCCGCGCCTCGAAGCTGATCGAGGTCACCGAGCAGCGCAATGCGAGCCAGACCCGGCCCGCCGCCCAGACCGTGGCCCTGCCCGACGCCCCGGCCTCGCCCGCTTCGGCCGGCCACGGCGAGGTGTCCCGGCTCGACCCCGCCGAGTACGTCGGTGACGCGAGCGCCCGCACCGGATTCGCCGGACTGGAGACCATTGACGAGATCACCATGGTCGCGGTGCCGGACCTGATGAGCGCCTACCAGCGGGGCGACATCGACGCCGAGGGCGTACGCACCGTGCAGCTCGCGGTGATATCGCACTGCGAGCAGATGGGCGACCGGGTTGCCGTCCTGGACACCCCGCCCGGGCTCTCCGCGCAGCAGGTGCGCACCTGGCGCAACGACGAGGCGGGCTACGACTCCCGCTACGCCGCCCTCTACTACCCGTGGGTGCGCGTCTTCGACCCGGCCGCCGGGCGCAACACGACCGTCCCGCCGAGCGGCCACATCGCCGGTGTGTGGGCGCGCAGCGACGCCGAGCGCGGTGTGCACAAGGCCCCCGCCAACGAGGTGATCCGTGGTGCGGTGGACCTGGAACTGCGCCTGAGCAAGGGCGAGCAGGACCTGCTCAACCCGATCGGCGTGAACTGCGTACGGGCCTTCCCCGGCCGGGGCATCCGGATCTGGGGCGCCCGCACCCTGTCCTCCGACCCGGCCTGGCGCTACCTGAACGTGCGCCGCCTCTTCAACTACCTGGAGGAGTCCATCCTCCTGGGTACGCAGTGGGTGGTATTCGAGCCGAACGACGACCGGCTCTGGTCGAGCATCCGGCGCAACGTCACCGCGTTCCTCACCGAGGAATGGCGCAACGGCGCGCTGTTCGGCCGTACGGCCGCCGAGGCGTTCTACGTCAAGTGCGACCGGGACAACAACCCGCAGGAGTCGATCGACCAGGGCCGCGTGATCTGTGAGATCGGTGTGTCGCCCGTCAAGCCCGCCGAGTTCGTGGTGTTCCGGCTGGCCCAGTTCTCCGACAGCACCAGCCTCGTCGACGAGTGACCCTCGGGTCCGCCAACTCCGGGTCAGCCGGGACAGCAGCAAGGAAAGGTGACAGACAGTCATGGCAGAGGGCGATGCTCTTTCCACCCACATCTTCGGCGTGCAGCTCGGTGGTTACCTGGTCGAATCGGTCCAGGAGATCAGCGGCCTGACCGTCGAGGAGGAGGTCGTCGAGGTCCGGCAGGTCAGCAAGGACGGCAAGCAGATCATCCGCAAGCAGCCCGGCGCCCGCCAGGCCGGTGAGGTCACGATCACCCGGGGACTCGACAAGAGCAGCGAGTTCACCAAGTGGATCAAGGAAACCCTGAACAACGGGGCCGTCGACACCGCTCGGCAGAACCTCACCATCGAGATCAAGGACTCCACGGGCGAGACCGTCCGCCGCATCCAGCTGATGAACGGCTGGGCCTCCAAGTGGGAAGGTCCCTCGCTCAAGGCCGGCGAGTCCGCGGCGGCCACGGAGTCCGTGACCATCGTGTTCGAGGAGATCGTCGTCGAATGAGACGCCGTACGGTGACAGCGGGCAACCTGGAGGAGATCCTCCAGGTCACAGCGCCCGCCGCGGCGCCGGAGCAGGCGGCGGCACCCCCCGCCGCCGCCTCGCCGGCGCCGCGCCAGGACCATGGGCTGCGCACCGAGTTCGAGTTCGAGCTGCCGCGCGGGTACGTCGACGAGGCGGGCACCGTGCACCGGCACGGCTCGATGCGCCTGGCCACCGCCCGCGACGAGCTGCGCCCGCAGATCGACCTGCGGGTCAAGGAGAACCCGGCGTACCTGAGCGTCGTACTGCTCAGCCAGGTGATCACCCGGCTCGGCGCGATCACCGACGTGCACGCCGGGATCGTGGAGCGGATGTACGCGACCGACGTCGCGTTCCTCCAGGACTTCTACCGGCGCGTCAACAGCGAGGGGCACACCCGCGCGGCGGTCACCTGCCCGCACTGCGAAGGCGGCTTCGAGGTCGACCTCTCCGGTGGGCGCCTGGGGGAATCGTGACGTACGCCCTCCCCCGGCTCAGGGAGGAGATCGCGTACATCGCCTACCACTTCCACTGGCAGCGCGAGGAGATCCTCGACCTGACCCACGGCGAGCGCCAGGAGTGGGTCACCGAGATAGCTCGTATCAACACCCGTGTGAACGAAGGCGGTTGAGCACATGGCATGGCGGGACAGGCTGCGTCGGCGCGCCGCCGTGCCGGACGCCGCGACCGATCGGCGGGCGGCGCCCTCTGGCGGCTCGGCGCCCACGGCTGCCGCACGGGAGGTCGGCGTGCCCGGCGACTGGGACGGTGGCTGGCGCATGACGGCGCCGCCCCAACTGACCGTGTCCCGCGCGCCGATGGGTGTCAGCGACGGGCTGGCCTTCCGGTCCGGCCTGGCCGCGTGGCGCGATCCGTCGTTCGACACCGGGCTCGCCCACGCCCTGCTGCCGTCCGCCCCGGCCGGTCTCGTGCGCGGGGTCGCCCGCCCCGCCACCGCCCGCCCCACGCACAGCGGCGGCGGCCCGCTGCTGCTGCGGGCGCTGCGAAGCCCGTACGAAGCGGACGCCACGCCCGGGACAGAAGAGCCGTTCGAACAGGTACGGTCATCGGCTCCGGGTTCACCGCGGAAGCGCGACACCCCGCAGATCTCGCGCCGTGCGCGATCGGACGCCCCTTCGTCCGGTGCCCCCCAGGCCGGGACCCCCTCGTCGGGCGCGAGGTCGTCCGGGCCGAGTCCTTCGGGTACGCGCGTCGCGGCCTCGGGTCCGGAGGCGTCCGGATCGGGCGCGTCCGCGTCCACGGCGGACGCGGCCCGGTCCATGCCGACCGCCGGATCACCGTCCCGCGGGGCCGTCGGCGGCGCACTGGGCCCCGTCGTCGCGCGGGCCACCGCCCCTGGCGGCGCGCGGGAGGTCCGGTCGGAGGCCGGGACGTCAGGCGCGCCGACGCCCGCGCACCGGGCCCCATCGGGGGCGTCGGGCGAGACCGGGTCCAGCGGGGCGCCCGGTACCCGTGGCCTCACGTCCACGCACTCCGCAGCCGTGCTCGGCACGCCCGCTCCCGATGTGCAGCGGGCCGCGGCGACGGGCAGCGGCACCGCCGTGTCCCCTGCCGCGCCCGGCCGTGCGCCGACGCCTCCGCGGTTCCCGCTGATCCGCCGTATCGCGGTGGTCCCCGAGGCATCCGCCGCAGGGGCCCGGGCGGCCCGGGAAGCGGCTGCTGCCGGGCGGGCCGCCACGTCCCCGTCCGGTCCGCCCGTCCAGCGGGCCGCGACGCGCACGCCCGGATCCGGCGGAACCTCTGGCTCCGCGGGGTCCGCCTCCGCCTCCGTCCCGGCGGCCGCAGGCGCCCGTCCCGGCCGCACGGGTGAGGAGCCGCCCGCCCCGGAGACCCCCGGGACCGCGAGCACCACCGGCACCACCCGCACCACCGTGGTCCGAGCGCGCGCCGTCGGCCGTGCGCTGACCGTCGCCCGGGTGCCTGCCACGCCCGGGCGCCGCGTGTCCGTCGTACGTCCCCCCGAGGCCCCGCGCTCCGCCCCCGAGCGGACGGCCCCGGACACACCGGTGCAGCGTGCGGGAAGCCGCGCACCGCTCGGCGCCCCCCGCACCGAACTCCAGCCCACGTCCGCGCCGCCGGGCAACCCCGCGATGGCGCCCGACTCCGCGCCCGCCCCGGCGATGCCCATGGTCCAGCGCCCGGCAGAACCCGCGGCCGACCGCCCGGACCCGGGACCGGTCGCGCCCACGACCAAGGCCGACTCCGAGACGCCGGTGCAGCGTGCGCGGAGCCGCGCACCGCTCGGCGCCCCCCTCACCGAACTGCCCTCCACGGCCACGCCGTCGGGACGCCCCGCAACGGCGCCCGACTCCGCGCCCGCCCCGGCGATGCCCATGGTCCAGCGCCCGGCAGAACCCGCGGCCGACCGCCCGGACCCGGTCACGCCCACGCCTCGCGTACGCACCGGCCTGGGGGCGCCCCTGCCCGCACTGCCGCCGAGCGCCGCCGTGCCCACTCGCCCGTCGTCCCCGTTCCGAGCCGCGCGTCCCGCCTCCCCCGCCGGCGTCCAGCGCGCGCCCGCGCCCACGGACGCCTTGCGCCCGGTGGCACCGTCCGTGCCGGCCGGCCACGCGCCTTTGCTGGGGGCGGGCAACGTGCAGCGCCGTACCGCCGAACCCTCCGCCGCAACGACCTCCGCGTCCCCCGCACCCGGGCCCGCGCCCGGCGCCCCGGCCGGTGCTCCCCCGCTCGTCCAGCGGGCCACCACCTCGCCGGACCTCCCGACACCGCAGAGCACTGCTCCTGCCATGCCCTCCGGATCCCGGCGTACCGAGAAGTCGTCACCGACCCGGAGCACCCGCCCGATTCCGCTCGTCGTCGCCGACGCCGTCACCGGCCGGAGCGGAACCCCGCACCACAGGCGCGCCGTCGCGGCAGCGCCCTTCGCGCCCCGCACCCTCCAGCTCCTGGCGGCACGGCCCCTGGCCCTCGGCACCCGTGACATGGGGAGCGCGGCCGCCCCCGCTCCCCGCCCGGCAAGCCGTCCCGTGGTCGCGGCACGCTGGCCCGCCCCGTCCACCGCACCGCAGCAGGTCCAGCGAGCCGCGGAGGGGCCGCGAGGAACGATCTCGCCGACGCCCGCGCCGCGTGCCCCTGCCCCCGCCTCCCCGGGCCACGGCCCGCGTCCCGCGCACTTTGTGCGTCCGGCGCCCGCGTCGGCCGCAGCCCGCGTCGCGGCCACCCCCCTGCCCGTGACCGGCCCGCACGCACCGCCGCTCGTGGTCCAGCCGTCCGTGGTGGCCCCGTCGTCGGCGCACCCCGTCCCCGTGGTGCGGCCCAGGGCCTCGGCCCCCGCCGTCTCCCCGGCAGCGACCGGTCCCGCGCCACCGGCGAGCGGACCCCACCGGGCGAGCACGCCACCGGTGCAGCGCGACACGGGTGGCAGCCGGAACAACCCCGGTCCGATCAGTGTCCAGACCGCCGCGCCCGCGGCACGCGGCGGCCGGCGCCCGGCCACGGCCCAGGGCACCACAGCGTCCGGCCGGCACGAGAGTTCGCGCGATGCGGCTCCGCAGGTCCCCGACGCCGACCTGGACGATCTGGCACGCCGTCTGCTCGATCCGGTCGCCCGCCTGCTGCGCACCGAGTTGCGGCGCGGCCGGGAACGCGCGGGCAGGCCCTTCGACGGGCGCCGCTGAGCACGCTGAGCACGCTGAGAACACGGACGAACGAGAAACGGACGACGGACCGATGACGGACAACATCTTCGCGACCAGCGTGTTCTTCCGGCTGGCGATCGGCGGCAACGATCTGGGCGCCTTCCACACCTGCTCCGGCATGGGCGCCGAGGTCGAGATGGAGAGCTACGCCGAGGGCGGCAACAACGGCTTCACCTGGCAGCTGCCGGGCCGTGTGACCTGGTCGAACATCACCCTCTCCCGGCCCGTCACCGCCGACACCGCGAAGATCGGCCGCTGGCTGGACGAGACGCTGCGGCGGGTCGAGCCCAAGGACGGCGAGATCGTGGCCCTGCGGCCCGACCTGAGCCGGATCATCAGCTGGCAGGTGTTCGGGATCGTCCCGGTCCGATGGCAGGGGCCGTCCTTCGACCCCGCCAACTCCGCGGCGGCGGTGGAGACCTTGGAGATCGCCCACGCGGGGCTGCTGCCCTCCTGACCGCCCGGCACCCCCTGTTCGTCCTCTTCGTCGCCCCCGCTCCGGAAGGGAGTCCACGGCATGGCCTCATCTGCGCGCGCCAGCCGCGCCAGGGCCCAGCTCACCCTCAAAGAGCCCCCCGCCTCCGTCGGGGCCAAGCCCGGCGGGACGATCGCGAAGCTCGATCTCCAGTTCAACCCGTCGACCCTGCAGCTGGGCAAGACCACCGAGTGGCGGCGGTCCCCGTCCCGGATGGCGGGGCAGTCGGCGCTGCCCGAATTCGTGGGCAGCGGTCCGCGCACCCTGAGCCTGGATGTGTTCCTGGACGCCACCGCCACCCACGACAACTCGGTGGAGCAGGCGGTGGAGAAGCTGATGAAGGCGTGCGTGCCGACCCCGGCCAGCCTCGGCCGCAAGAAGCCGGCGAGCCCCTGGGTGCGCTTCGAGTGGGGCAGCGCGCGGACGACGTCGTTCGACGGGGTCCTGTCGAACCTGTCGGTGTCGTACACGCTCTTCGATGTGGACGGCAAGCCGTTGCGGGCCACCTGCTCTCTGTCCATCGAGGAGGCGAGCGTCGACCCGGCCGGCCAGAACCCGACCTCCGGCGCACGCACCGCCCGCAGCACGCACATCGTGGTGGCGGGCGACAGTCTGGCGATGCTGGCCTGGCGCGAGTACGGCGACGCGACGGCCTGGCGGGCCATCGCGGAGGCCAACGGCATCGACGACCCCATGGCGCTCGCCCCCGGCACCGAGCTCGTGGTGCCGGCCCTGCAGGAACACCGATACGGCGACGGCGAGGAGGAGCAGCGGTGAGCCCGTCCGAATCCGGGGGCCGGTCGTTCGCGGCCGACCCGATCGTGGAGGCGCCCGGCGAACTGCCGCAGATCTGGGCGGCGCAACTGGTGAGCTGCGTGGTGGACGAGAACGTGGGCCTGCCGGACACCGCGGTACTCACCTACCGCGACCCCGACCACGAGTTCCTGCGCGCCACCGGTGTCACCATCGGCAGCCCGCTGCGGGTGTCGGTGATGACCGTGAAGGGGCAGGCGCGGGAGCGGCTGTTCAACGGCGAGGTCACGGCCCTGGAGATCGACCGGGACCGCACCGGCTCGTTCACCGTCGTACGCGCCTACTCCAAGGCGCACCGCCTCCAGCGCGGCCGCAAGGTCGTGGCGTACCGGAACATGACGGCCGCCGCCATCGTCCGCAAGGTGGCCGCCGGCGCCGGACTGGCCGTCGGGAAAGTGGAGGCCGCGCCGGTGACGTACAAGCAGCTGTCCCAGGCGAACGTCTCCGACTGGGACTTCCTGCAGTTCCTCGCGGGCGAGAGCGGCGCGCAGGTGCGCGTCGACGACAAGGGGCTGCTCCAGTTCACCAAGCCAGTGAAGGCCTCCGGGGCACCCGCCCCGTCCACGTCGGCCACGCGCAACCCGATGGTCCTGGAGTACGGGCGGAACCTGCTGGCGCTGCGGGCCTCGCTGTCGGCCGCCGACGGCGCTTCGAAGGTGCAGGTGCGCGGCTGGGACGTGGCCACCAAGCGACCGCTGGTCGCCGAGCAACCGTCCGTGGTCAGCGACACGGTGGTGCCGGGCATCAGCCCCCAGTTCGCCGCACGGTTCGGAAAGTCTGCGGTGGCTGTCACCGACACCCCGTACCGTACGCAGGCCGAGACGACGGCGGTCGCGAAAGCGGCGGCGGCCCAAACCAGCGCCGGTTTCGGCGAGCTGGAGGCGGTGGCCGAGGGGAACCCGCTGCTGCGGGCGGGCAAGCCGGTGGCGCTCGGCAACGTGGGGCAGGCGTTCTCCGGCCGGTACACGGCGACGGCCGTGCAGCACGTTCTGGAGCCGCACGGCGGGTACCGCACCACCGTGTGGGTCAGCGCCAGCCCGGACCGCTCCCTGACCGGCCTGGTGACCGGCGCCAACGCGCCGGGACGCGGCCCGCGCATCCCCGGTCTGGCGATCGGCGTAGTGACGGACGTACGCGAGCCGAACGGCTCCCAACGCGGCGCGGTACGCCTGAAGTTCCCCTGGCTCGACGACACCTACGTCACCGACTGGGTGCGCACCGTCCAGTGGGGCGGCAAGGGGGGCGGCGGCGTGGTGAGCCCCGAGGTCAACGACGAGGTGCTCGTCGGGTTCGAGCAGGGACTGCTCGACAGTCCGTACGTCATCGGCGGGCTCTACAACGGCGTGGACCAGCCCTCACCGCACGACGTACCGCTGATCGACAAGACCAGCGGCAAGGTCAACCGCCGCTCGGTGGTGTCGCGTTCGGGCCACCGCGTGGAGCTGCTGGACGCGGCGGCGCCGGGCCCCTCCGGGCTACGGCTGGTGACCGGGGACGAGCGGCTCGAAGTACGCATGGACGACCGCCGGGACCGGATCGAGCTCACCGTGTACGCGGGGCGGAACCGTCCGCTGACCTCCGTCCTCCTGGACAAGAACGGCATCACGCTGGACGCCGGGCAGGGCACCGTGAAGGTGTCCGGCCGCCAGGTGGACATCGACGGCACCGCCGGGGTCAGCATCGGCGGTCGGTCGGTGCGGGTGTCCGGAACCTCGGACGTCACCGTCAACGGCGGCCTGCTCGCCGTCCTCAAGGCCCGACTCATCCGGATCAACTGAGTCCTCCCATACCCCTTGCACCACGACCGCCTTCCCCGAGGAGCACCCGATGCCAGCCGCAGCCCGTACCGGCGACCCCACCAACCACGGTGGCCGGCTCGCCACGCCGCCGCCCGGCGCCGCCGCGGCGGTGGCGACGGTGCTGATCGGCGGCCTGCCCGCCGCCGTCGTGGGCAGCCTGCACGTCTGCCCGATCCCGCCGCACGCGGCGCTGGGACCGGCCGACGTGATCGTGCCCAACCCGGCCGGGCTCGCCGCGGGAGCGGTACTCATCGGCGGGCTGCCCGCCGCGCGGGCGCGCGACCAGACCACGTGCGGCGCGATGGTCCTGACCGGTGCCCCGAACGTCCTGATCGGGGGCGTGTGATGAGCGAGCGGTTCATCGGGCGCGGCTGGGCGTTCCCCCTGCGCGTCGGGCCGACCGGCGGGATCGCCATGGTCGAGCGGGAACGGGAGCTGGAGGAGGCCATCCGGCTGGTGCTGGGCACCGCGCCCGGCGAACGGCCGATGCGGCCCGAGTTCGGCTGCGGCATCCACGAGTACGTCTTCGCCCCCGGCGACGGCGACACCGCCGGTCGGGTCGCCCAGCAGGTGCGCGAGGCACTGGAGCGGTGGGAGCCCAGGATCGCGGTGGACGAGGTCGTCGTGGCCTTCGACTCCGTGGAGGCGGGCACCCTCTACATCGATGTGCACTACACGGTGCGCACCACCAACGACCGGCGCAACCTGGTCTTCCCCTTCTACACGATCCCCTCCGAGGAGGGGGCCGAGGAAATGGTCGCGGACTGATGGCCCTGCCCTCCCCCAACCTGGACGACCGACGGTTCCAGCAACTCGTCGACGAGGCGAAGCGATACGTGCAGCAGCGCGCCCCGGAGTGGACCGACCACAACGTCTCCGACCCCGGCGTCACCCTGATCGAGACGTTCGCCTACCTCGTGGACCAGCTGCTGTACCGGCTGAACCGGGTCCCGGACAAGAACTACCTGGCGTTCCTTGACCTGTTGGGCATCCAGCTGTACCCGCCCTCGGCCGCCGTCGCCGACGTCGACTTCTGGCTGTCGGCCCCGCAGCCCGACACGGTGACGCTGCCCGCGGGCACCGAGGTGACGACCGCGGCGGGCGAGACCGAGGAGGCCGTGGTCTTCGCCACCACCGACGATCTGCGCATCGTGCCGAGCGAGTTGACGCGCCTGGTCACCGCGCCCCGCACCGGTGAGCTGACCGACCGGACCGGTGCGCTCGCCGAGGGCCGCGACATACCGTGCTTCCAGGTGACGCCCAAGCCCGGCGACGCGCTGCTGTTCGGCCTGCCGACCGCGGTACCGCGCTGCGTGGTCGCGGTGCGCCTGGACAGCCGCGTCGAGGGAGTCGGCGTCGACCCGCGCCAGCCCCCGCTGGTGTGGGAGGCGTGGGACGGCGGCCGGTGGCAGCGCTGCGAGACCGGCTCCGACAGCACCGGCGGTCTCAACCGGCCCGGTGAGGTCATCGTGTACGTACCGGCCGGACACGCCGCGTCGCTGATCAGCGGAACCCGCGCGGGCTGGCTGCGCTGCCGGGTCACCGAGCCGGAACCCGGCCAGCCGTTCTACTCCGAGTCCCCGACCGTGCGCGAGGCCGCCGTCTTCACCATCGGCGGCACGATGAACGTGGAGCACGCCGAGCGGGTGACCGACGTACCGCTCGGCGCGTCGGAGGGGGTGGCGGGGCAGACCTTCCGGCTCGGCCGCCCGCCCGTGCTGCTCGACGGGGAGCCCCCGGTGGTGGAGGTGTCCTCCCCCGAGGGATGGCAGCGCTGGGACGTGGTGGAGCACTTCGGCCGCTCGGGGCCCGACGACCGGCACGTGCGCGTGGACGCCACCACCGGCGAGTTCACGTTCCCGCCGGTGCTGCGCGAGGCCGACGGCACTCTGCGCCCCTGCGGGGCCGTACCTCCCAAGGGCTCCCAGGTCCGTGTGGCCCGCTACCGCACCGGGGGCGGCCCGGCGGGCAACGTCGCCCGCGGCGCGATCTCCGTACTGCGCAGCTCCGTCCCGTACGTCGCCCGGGTCACCAACCGGGAGGCGGCGCGCGGCGGTGTCGCCGGGGAGACGATCGACAACGCCAAGCTGCGGGCGCCGGAGACGCTGCGCATGCAGGAGCGCGCGGTGACCGCCGAGGACTACGAGATCATCGCCCGCCAGGCGGCGCCCTCGGTGCGCAGGGTCCGCTGTCTGCCCGCCACGGACGGCGCGGGTGGCGCGGCCGGCGCGGGCGCGGTACGGGTCCTGGTGGTGCCGGACGCGGTGGCCGACGAGGGCGACCGGCTCCGCTTCGAGCAGCTGATCCCCTCCGACCAGGTGCTCACCGCGATCACCACGACCCTCGACGAACGGCGCCTGATCGGCACGCGCCTCGTCGTGGAGCCGCCCGTCTACCAGGGCGTCACCGTGGTCGCCCGGCTGTCGGCCCGCGAGGGGGACACCGACCGGGTGCGCGACGCGGCGCTCGCCGCGCTGTTCCGCCACCTCAACCCGCTGCACGGCGGGCCCGACGGCACCGGCTGGCCGTTCGGGCGGCCCGTGCAGTACGGCGAGGTGTTCGGCGTACTGCAACGCGCCATCGGGGACGTGCTGGTGGAGGAGATCCGGATGTTCGCCGCCGACCCGATCACGGGGCGCCGCGGCGCCCCCGTCGACCGGATCGACATCGGCGCGGGCGCGCTGGTCTTCTCCTACCAGCACCAGGTGGTCGTGACGGCGCCGGAGCCGGAGGTGCGCGGATGAGCCGGGCCGCCGTCCCCGGCCTGCCCAGCCGGCACCCGATCGGCGAGCAGCTGCCCGCGCTGTACGCCGACGACGACTTCGCCCAGCGGTTCACGGCGGGCCTGGACACGGTCCTGGCCCCGGTGTTCACGACCCTCGACAACCTGCCCTCCTACCTCGATCCCCGGCTGGCCCCGGCCGACTTCGTGTCCTGGCTGGCCACCTGGGTCGGCGGCGTCGACGACCCGCGGTGGCCGCTCGAGCTGCGGCGCGAGGCGGTGGCACGCGCGGTGGAACTGCACCAATGGCGCGGCACCCGGCGCGGCCTGATCGAGGCCCTGCGCCTGGTGCTGGGCCTGTCCGCCGAGGTCAGCGGGGACGGCGGGGCCACCTGGTCCCGTACGGGCGGCGCCGAGCTGCCCCCTCCCCCGGCCGACGAGGTCCTGGTACGGGTGTGGCCGCACCGCAAGGGAGAGGCGTACGAAGTGGACGCGGACCGGGTCCGCTCGCTCGTCCGCACCCTGTGCCCCGTCCACACGGTCTGCCGGGTGGAGGTCCTGTCCGGGCCGCCCGCGGGTGAAGGGAGGTGACGGCGTTGCGTGCGTGTCCCGTGTGTGGGGCGTCCAATGGCGTGACGGACGATTTCTGCGGCAACTGCGGCGCCTACCTGGGCTGGTCGGACTCCACCCCTGCGCCGGGTACGGCCAGGACGACGCGGAACAGCTCCGTGCCCCCTGCGGGTTCGGAGGACGGCGACGGCGCCCCGGAGGTCACCGCCCCGGAACGGGTGGGCTCACGGCCGCCCGCCGACGCGGAGTCCGGCCCGCCCGCGCCCTCAGGAGCGGACCCCTCCGCGGCGCAGCCCGCTCCGACGCGGACGCCGCCGCCGGAGCCCCGTCCGGCAGCTGAGGGGGACCGGACCGCCGCCCGCAGGACGCACGGAGGACCGGAGAGCGCCCCGCGGACGCCACCCGCTGCCCGGCCTGCCACCGGCGCCTCCCGCCCCGGGACGGCGCCCCCGGCCGCGCGGCCGCCCGGCGGACCGCCACCTGCCGCTCCGCCGGCGGCCGCCACGACGCCGGTCGCCTCCCCGCAGCCCGTCCGGCCCGCGAAGGCTGTCGCGCCGCGCCCGGTCGTGCGTCCGGCAGCGGTGAGCGACGACGTGGCCGGGGTGCCGTGTCCCGCCTGCGGCGCGCCCAACCCGCCGGACCGCCGCTTCTGCCGCCGCTGCGCGGCGCCGCTGACGCCCACCGCCGCACCGGCTCCCCTGCCGTGGTGGCGGACGATCTGGCCGTTTCGCCGCCGCAGGCGGGCGGGCTCGGGCCGAATGGTGCGCTTCCTGGTGATCCTGGCCGTGGTGCTGGCCCTGTGCGCGGCCGGCTTCCTGATGCTGCCGGCCGGACGCCACCTGATCGAGGACACCCGGGACAAGCTCGGCAAGGCCAAGGCGGTGACCGCCACCCGCGTCGAGGCGAGCGCCGAGCTGCCCGGGCATCCGGTGAGCCATGCCACGGACGGGCTCAGTAACCGCTACTGGGGCGTGCCCGGCCCCGGTGCCTCGGTGACGTACACCTTCGCCAAGCCGTTCCGCCTGGTCGACGTGATCATCATCAACGGCGCCTCGTCATCACCGGAGGAGTACGCGAAGCAGGGGCGGGCGCTCCGGATCGACATGGAAGTGACGGCGCGGGATGGCCAGAAGGTCCGCAAGAAGCTCACCCTCAGCGACAAGCCAGGTCCACAGACGTTCCCCACCGGCATCAGCGACGCCACGACGATCCGGCTGACCCTCGAGGCACCCGCCGGGTCGGCCCAGGACCGCCATGTCGCCCTGGCGGAGGTGGAGTTCTTCCAGCGGAGCTGACCGTCCGGCGGTTCACGCGCGAGGCTGCCGCCCGGCTGTTCGGCGCCACCGGCCTGGACGCCTCCGAGGACCTGTCCTTCACCGCGGTCGCTCCACCATCCCGGAAACGACCATGGGACAGGCAAGGGGGAGGCCGGTCAGCCGTGGTTGACCGGGAGGACGTCCGGGGAGAGGGCGCCCGCGTGGGCGGCGGCGGAGGTCATGCGGCGGCGGTGGTGGCGGCGGCAGAGGACCTCGTAGCCGATCTCCTCCGCCGGGCGGTTGACGTCCCCGACCACCACCTGGGCGCCCTCGACCACCATCTCCCCGCCCACCGTACGGGCGTTGTGCGTGGCACGGGCGCCGCACCAGCACAGGGCCTCGACCTGGAGCTGTTCGAGGCGGTCCGCCAGCTCGATCAGGCGCTGCGAGCCCGGGAACAGCTTCGTCCGGAAGTCGGTCGTGATACCGAAGGCGAAGACGTCCATGTCGAGCTCGTCCACGATGCGCGCCAGCTGGTCGATCTGCTCGGGGGCGAGGAACTGCGCCTCGTCCACGATCACATAGTCCGCCTTGCCGCCCTTGGAGAGCTGGGCGACCAGGTACGCGTACAGGTCCATCCCCTCCGGCGCCTCGACCGCCTCGGTCACCAGACCCAGGCGCGAGGACAGCTTGCCCTCGCCCGCCCGGTCGTCACGGGTGAAGATCACGCCCTGGAGCCCGCGCGCGTCACGGTTGTGGGCTATCTGGAGCGCCAGAGTCTTCTTACTGGGGAATCCACCATCATCGATAGCGTCACCGGCATGATCGTCGGCTAGGCAACAGACACCGACGTCTCCGGCGGCCTCCACCCCTTCAAGCGCCCTGACGATGCGGCAGTAGGCGGCGATCTCGCGGAACGGGGCTTCGTCGGTGACCTCGGCGCCACGGCTGAAGTGGCACAGGAACGGTACGTCCGCCATCCCGGCCGCGACATCGGGGACGAGGGCGCCTGCGACGAGGGCCAGTCCTCCGCCCTGGCTACTCCCGGCCACGATTATCCTGAAGGGGTCGACACGCGGGGCGTGGCGGGCCGCGGTGACGGCGCGGACCGCGTCGGCGTACAGGCGACGATAGTAGTACTCCTTAGACCGTGTCCTATGTGGTGAGGCGGACAAGCCGCTTGTAGCAACAGACGGCAGCGGCGAGGCCGAGGAAGGCGAGGTAGTTGCGGGGGTGGCGTTCGTAGCGGTGGTTGAGGCGGCGGTAGCCGGTCAGCCAGTACATGGTCCGCTCGATCACCCATCTGCGGCGTCCAAGGCGCTCGGAAGACTCGATGCCTTTGCGGGCGATGCGGACGCCGATGCGTTTCCCGCGGAGCCATTTCCGCAGGGCGGGGATGTCGTAGGCCTTGTCGGCGTGCAGTTTCCGCGGTTTGAGGTCACGGCCGCGGTGGGGGTCGTGTCTCGTTTGGTGACCGAGCACCATGGGCTTCAGCGCCTGGCTGTCGTGGGTGTTGGCGGCTGAGAGACCCACGAGGAGGGGCAGCCCGGCCGCGTCCGACAAGATGTGCATCTTGGAGCCCGGCTTGCCCCGGTCCACGGGGCTCGGACCTGTGAGTTCGCCCTTTTTGGCCCGGACGTGGGCGGAGTCCAGGATGGCCCGGGAGAGATCGAGGAGGCCGGCGTCGTCGAGCCGGTGCAGGATCTCCTCATGGAGCCGGCCCCAGACTCCGGCCCGCGACCAGATCAGGAAGCGGCGGTGGGCCGTCGACTTCGATATGCCGAAGCACGGTGGCAGTGACCGCCAAGCGCACCCGCTGACCAGCACGTAGACGATCGCGGCAAACAGCGTCTCATCAGGCGTGTCCTGCGTGCCGCCGCCCTGCAGCCGCACCCTCGACGGCGGGATCAACGGCTTCGCGATCTCCCACAGCCCATCCGGAACAATCCAACTCCACGTACCCCGCCCCATGACGAGCCCAACGACCCATGGCCGCATAGGACACGGTCTTAGAAGTCATCTCATTTGGATCGGCAGGTAGGCTGTCGGTCGTGGTGGGGATTGTTGAGCGGCTGGTGCCGGATGAGTTGTGGGAGTTGTTCCAGCGCGTGGTCCCGGAGGCGCCGTCGAGGCCTCAGGGCGGCGGTCGGCGCCGGCATGGCGACCGGGAGGTGCTGGCCGCGATCGTGTTCGTTGCCACGTCGGGCTGCACGTGGCAGCAGCTGCCCGCCGCGTCGTTCGGGCCGTCGGGGGCCACAGCCCACCGGCGCTTCTCCGAATGGACGAAGGCTCGGGTGTGGGCCAAGCTCCACCGCCTGGTGCTCGACGAGCTCGGCGCCCGTGGCGAGCTGGACTGGTCGCGCTGCGCGATCGACTCGGTCAACATGCGGGCCCTGAAAAAGGGGATCTGACAGGTCCGAATCCTGTCGATCGGGGCAAGTGCGGCTCGAAGATCCACTTGATCACCGAGCGGACCGGTCTGCCCCTGTCCGTCGGAATCTCAGGGGCGAACCTGCACGACAGCCAGGCCCTTGAACCTCTCGTCCGTGGCATACCGCCCATCCGCGGACGCCGACGGCGCAAGCCCGCCAAGCTCCACGCGGACAAGGGCTACGACTACCCCCACCTGCGCAAATGGTTACGCGGACGCGGCATCGCACACCGCATCGCCCGCAGGGGAATCGAGTCCTCGCAGCGGCTGGGCCGCCACCGCTGGACCATCGAACGCACCATGGCCTGGCTCGCCGGCTGCCACCGCCTCCACCGCCGCTACGAACGCAAAGCCGACCACTTCCTCGCCTTCACCAACATCGCCTGCACCCTCATCTGCTACCGCAGACTCGCCAAATGAGATGACTTCCAAGCCGGAGACCCGGCGGCCGTGCGCGCCAGGTCGGTCCGGTCCCACGCCGGGTGCGGACGGCGCAGGACGGCAGCGAACAGCGCCAGGTCCTCGCGCATCTTGCCCAGGGGACCGCGTCGCCCCTGGTAGCCGCCCCGGTGCGCTCGAAGGCGCCCTCCACGTAGGCCAGGTACCCGAGGTACTTGATCACCACGACTTTGAAACCGATGGTAGCAACGCCCCTGCCCAGCAGGGCAGTTCGAGCCAAACCCTGGCGCATATCGGCTTCATGTCACGAAATTTGCGGGACGATATCAAATCGTTACCGTTCGCTGCGTACATTAATGCCCGATTTGGCGGAATTTAATGATGTTTTAATGATCCAGTCGCCGTGAAGCGAGGGCTTCTGCCGATCGACCGTCGGTATGGGGAAGGCGACATCGAACGCGCATCCAGGGGGCCCGGGCTAGATCTGGGATTGTTCAGGGGGTTGGCTCGCGCACGTTCGCCCCTTGGGCGGCCGCTGCGCGCCATGCCTGGCATCGATTTCGCTGCCAGATCACTTTGTGCTGCTCACCAGATCAAGTTCCAGCTCTCTCGCGGATGCGCACTGAAGGGCGCAAAAGTGAAGCACAGCACAAAGTCTCGTTTCGTCATGGCTGCAGTCGCTGCTGCCACAACGACGCTCGTCATGGCTCCGTCGGCGCATGCATCCAGCACACAGTTCGAGAACCACTTCAGCGAAGAGGTCTGCAAGGACCCGGGGTACTCGGGCTTCAAGTTCACACTTTGGTTCAACTCTGACTTTCACGGCTCCTACCGAAACATCGGGTACAACGTTTACGACTTCAGCGATGAGCGCTACACGGAATCCGTCAACAAACAGCCCCTGAATTTCTGCTACTTCGGCGTGAGCAGCCCCTGGCCGGGGTCGGGACTGGGCCTGAAGAACAATGCTGCGTCGGCGGCAAATCGCCACGCCACCTATGTGGCTGACGTGTATTACAACAGTGGCTACAAGGGTGCCGTGGACGACGTTGCCTGGACGCGCAACTTGAACTACACCAAGAACAACAATGCGTCGTTCGCTTGGCGAGCCTGACAAAAAATGTCATCCCAGACCGGAAGATTTCAAGTCCAGTGAGACGGTCGTGACGCTATGAGGTTTGTGGTGTGGGTTCCCGGCGCTTGGCCGGGTCGTTGATCCATGCCTTCTG
>NZ_JBFAJR010000051.1:0-39354 GCF_040655295.1 Streptomyces sp. NPDC050448
TGGTTCAACGACAGGACCGGACAACCCGTCAAACGATCACTGACTGCCTACGATCACTGACCGCAACCACACCCCTTGGACTCATTCATCTAGGGGGTATCCGGCCCTGATCCGCCGGACACCCCCTAGCCTCCCCCGGACGCGCAGACGCCCCGGAGGCCTGGGGGGGCGGCCTCCGGGGCGTACGTACGGGCGGTCAGGCGGGTCAGCGCTTGGCGTGGCGGCGACGCTCGCCCCCGGCCGGCGCCGCCTCGGCACCATTCGCCTTGGACTCCTTGCGGGCCTTCAGCACCTCGAAGATCACCGGGATGAGCGAGAGCAGGACGATCAGGACGAGGATCGCCTCGACGTTGTTCTTGATGAACGTGATCTGGCCGAGGCAGTAACCCGCGACCGTGAGGCCCGAGCCCCAGGCGACGCCACCGATGACGTTGTACGTCAGGAAGGTCCGGTACTTCATCGAGCCGGCGCCCGCGACCATCGGGGCGAACGTACGGATGATCGGCACGAAACGGCAGAGCACGATGGCCTTCGGGCCGTGCTTGTCCATGAACTCGTGCGCCTTGTCCAGATTCTCCCGCTTGAAGAGCTTCGAGTTCGGCCGGTTGAAGATCTTGGGCCCGAAGAACTTGCCGATCATGTATCCGACCTGGTCACCGATGATCGCGGCAGCCGAGATCAGGGTGCAGACCAGCCACAGCGGCTGCTTGATGTACTCGCCGTTGGCGACCAGCAGGCCCGCGGTGAAGAGCAGGGAGTCACCGGGCAGGAAGGCGAACAGCCCCGACTCCGCGAAGACGATGACCAGAATGCCTTTGAGGCTGTAGTGCGCGATCAGATAGTCCGGGGACAGCCACTCAGGGGCGAGCGCAAGCGTGTACACGAGTTCCGGGCTCTCCTGGATCGGGGGGTCGCGGCGGGGGCGTCCGCGGGTGCATGGCGCAGGACGGCGGTTTCCATTATCAACGCACAGGATCCCCTCCCGGTTCCAGGTACCGGGAGGGGGCCGTGTGGGGAACATCCGGCCGTCTAGGCCTTGCGGACCGCGTTCGCGAGGATCGCGTCCCGCACGAACACCGCCAGGCCGGGCCGGACCGCGTCGTAGTAGGCCGTGAACCGCTCGTCCGCGACGTACATCTCACCCAGGCAGGTGTGCATCTCGTGCGAGCAGGTGTAGCAGGTGCGGTCGATCCAGCCGCGGTGCTCCTCGGCCACGTCCATGGCCTCCTCGGACTCCGCGGCCGCACCGGCCTCCAGCAGCGCGGCGAACCGCCGGTTGATGCCGTCCGTCTCGTCCTGGAAGCGCTTCCAGTCGTCCTTCGTGTACGCGGCCGCCCGGCGGGCGGACTCCTTGTACGCGTCCGTGTGGCCCCAGCGCTGGTGCGCCTCGTCCGCGTACTGGTCGGGGTCGAAGTCTCCGAAGACCTCGAACTTCTCCTCGGGCGTGAGATTGATGCCCATCCTCTGTGCCTCCATGGCGTGCTCCACGGCCTCGGCCATCTGCTGGAGCCGGGCGATCCGGTCGGACAGGAGGGCATGCTGCCGGCGCAGGTGCTCTCTCGGGTTCGAATCCGGATCGTCCAGCAGGACCGAGACCTCTTCGAGCGGGAAGCCGAGCTCCCGGTAGAACAGGATCCGCTGCAGCCGGTCGAGGTCGGCGTCGTCGTAACGCCGGTGACCCGCGCTGCTGCGGGTGCTCGGGGAGAGCAGGCCGATCTCGTCGTAGTGGTGCAGGGTGCGCACCGTGACTCCGGCGAATCCGGCGACCTGTCCCACGGAGTAGCCCATCGTTTCCGCTCCTCTGGTCGGGTACGCCCACCACTGTGGTTCCTCACGCCACGTGAGGTGCAAGTCCGCCCCCGGGGGCTATCCCATGGCCTTGGTGCCGTCCAGCGACTCCCGGACGACGTCCGCGTGACCCGCGTGCCGCGCGAACTCCTCCACCAGGTGCAGCAGCATCCAGCGCATCGAGACCTTGCCGTTCTCGGGGAACCAGGGCGCCGGCGGGAGCGGGAAGGTCTCGTCGAGGCTGGGCAGGTCCCGGACGAAGGCCGTCAGCTCCGCCGTGACCCCCTCCCAGAAGGCCAGGACGGACGGGACGGTCTCGGCCCCGACCAGGCGGAAGGACTCGCTCCAGGTCTCGGGGCTGCGCTTGATCTCGTTGGGCCGCTGCTGCGCCATGCGCAGCCAGCCCAGCTCGACCTCGGCGACGTGCTTGACCAGCCCGGACAGCGACAGCTCGCTGGCGCTGGGACGGCTCGCCGCCTGCTCCTCGCTCAGTCCGGCCAGCGATGCGCGGATCGCCCTGCGCTGGGATTCGACGAAGAGGAGGAGCGTGCCGCGCTCGTCGCCCGGGATCTCTTCGGAGAGGTGAGCCATGACCAACCGCCTTTTCCGTGGGTCTTCCTGCTGACAAGAACCACGCTACGGACCATTGCGGTCAGCTTCTGTCCTATTTCCCGCTCTCGTGCCGCCGCCCTAGTTTCCGGCGCCGTCCGGGCGGATCGCCGGGAGCGCCGTCTGCGGCTTCGGCAGCAGGGCCTTGGACAGGTCCTGGTTGCCCTTCTCGTCGAGCCCGTACATCGCCTCGTAGATCTTGCGCACCGCCGGCCCCGAGGCCCCGGAGCCCGTACCGCCCTGGGAGATCGTCATGACGATCGCGTAGTCCCCGGTGTACGAGGCGAACCACGAGGTGGTCTGCTTGCCCTGGACCTCCGCCGTACCCGTCTTCGCGTGCATCGGGATCTGCTTCTGCGGCCAGCCGCCGAAGCGCCAGGCCGCGCTGCCCGTGGTGGCCACCGCGGCGAGCGCGCCGTCGATGTCGTCGCGCAGTTCCGCGTCCATGGGCAGCCGGCCCTGCTCCTTCGGCGCGATCTCCTTGACCGAGGTGCCGTCGGCGCTGACGATCGCCTTGCCGATGCTCGGCTGGTGCAGCGCACCGCCGTTGGCGATGGCCGCGTAGATCGACGCCATCTGGATCGGGGTGACGAGGGTGTCGCCCTGGCCGATCGAGTAGTTGATCGCGTCGCCCTCGCGGAGCTGGTTGCCCTGGCGGCAGTTCTCGTACGCGATCTTCTCGGCGTACGAGCCGTCCTTCTTGCCGTCCCGGCACCAGGCGGCCTTGTTCGCCTCGAAGAAGTCCTTCTTCCACTGGCGGTCGGGGACCCGGCCGTTCACCTCGTTCGGCAGGTCGACACCGGTCGCCTTGCCCAGCCCGAACTCGTGGGCCGTCTTGAAGAACCAGTCGCTCGGGTCCTTCCGCGGGCTGATGCCGCCGTCCTTCTGCCACTCCTTGTCCGCGATGCCGTAGTAGACGGTGTCGCAGGAGACTTCGAGGGCCCGGCCGATGGTGATGTCGCCGTAGCCCTGCGACTCGAAGTTGGTGAAGGTCTGGCTGCCCACCGAGTACGAGCTGGGGCAGCCGTAGCGCCCGTTGAAGGGGTACCCGGCGTTCACCGCGGCGGTCGAGGAGACGACCTTGAAGATCGAGCCCGGGGCGGCCTGGCCCTGGATCGCGCGGTTGAGCAGCGGGTAGTTGGAGTCCTTGGCGGTGAGGGCCGTGTAGTCCTTGGCGGAGATGCCGCCGACCCAGGCATTCGGGTCGTAGGTCGGGTTGGAGGCCATCGCGACGATCCGGCCGGTCTTGGCCTCCATGACGACGACCGCGCCCGAGTCCGCCTCGTAGTCCTTGTGCGTGATCTTGTCGTACTGCTTGCGGGCCTCGATCATCGCGTTGTTCAGCTCGCGCTCGGCCACCGCCTGCACGCGCGAGTCGATCGAGGTCACGACGTTCGAGCCGGGCGTCGGCTTGTCGGCCTGGGCCTGCCCGATGACCCGCCCGAGGTTGTCCACCTCGTAGCGCGTGATGCCCGCCTTGCCGCGCAGCTCCTTGTCGTACGTGCGCTCCAGGCCGGAGCGGCCCACCTGGTCCGAGCGCAGGTACGGGGAGTCGGTCTTCTTCGCCTTGGTGATCTCCGCGTCGGTGACCGGCGAGAGGTAGCCCAGCACCTGGGAGGTGTTGGCCTGGTCCGGGGCGGGGTAGCGGCGCAGGGCGGTCGGCTCGGCGGTGATGCCGGGGAACTGCTCGGCGTGCTCCCTTATCTCCAGCACCTGGTCCGTGGTCGCCTCGTCGGTGACGGGGATCGGCTGGTACGGGGAGCCGTTCCAGCACGGCTTGGGGGTCTTGGCGTCGCACAGCCGGACGCCGTTGACCACGTCCTCGGGATTGAGGCCCAGGACGCCGGCGAGCCGGGTCAGGACGCCCTTGCCCCTGTCCTTCATCTTGGTGAGGTCGGTACGGCTGGCGGAGACGACCATGCGCGTCTCGTTGTCGGCGAGCGGGACCCCGCGGGAGTCCAGGATCGAGCCGCGCACGGCGGGCTGGACGACCTGCTGGGTGTGGTTGTTCTTCGCCTCGTCCGTGTACTCCTGGCCATTGCGTATCTGGAGGTACCAGAGGCGCCCGCCGAGGGTGAGCAGCAGCGAGAAGACGACCACCTGGATGATGACCAGGCGGTTCTGGACCCGGGGCGTGCGCCCCGTCTCCGGAATGTTGCTCAACTCAGGTCTCCCCCGGAACGCTGCCCGCCACTGACTCGCACGAGTCTAGAGCGAGGTCAGAAGGGGAAACTCGTCCGGCCGTGCTGGACCGAGATCCACTTCTGGGTGGTGAACGCCTCGATGGTCGCCTCGCCGTTCAGCCGGCCCAGGCCCGAGGACTTCTCCCCGCCGAACGCGGCGAGCGGCTCGTCCCCGATGGTCGAGTCGTTGACGTGGATCATCCCGGTCTCGATCCGCTGCGCGAACCGCACGCCGCGCTCCACGTCCCGCGTGTGCACGGCGCCGCTCAGCCCGTACGGGGTCGCGTTGGTCAGCCGTACGGCCTCGTCCTCGCCGTCGAAGACCACCAGCAGCGCCACCGGGCCGAAGATCTCCTGGCCGAGCAGCGGGGAGTCCTCGGGGAGGCCGGCCAGCACGGTCGGCTCCACCAGGTTGCCGCGCGTAGAACCGCGCACGAGGGCCTGCGCCCCGGATTCCACGGCCTGGTCCACGAGCGCGGTCAGGGCGTCGGCCTGGAAGGAGTTGATCAGCGGGCCGATGTGGGTGTCCGCCTCGTGGGGGTCGCCGGTCTTCAGGCTCCGCACCCGGGCGGTGAACTTCTCGGTGAACTCCTCCGCGATCGAGGCGTCCACGAGGATCCGGTTGGCGGCCATGCAGACCTGGCCCTGGTAGACGAAGCGGCTGAAGACGGCCGCGTCCACCGCGTAGTCGAGGTCGGCGTCGTCGAGGACGACGAGGGCGCTGTTGCCGCTGAGCTCCAGGACCGTCCGCTTGAAGTGCCGGGCGGCGACGGATCCGACGTGCCGCCCGACCCGGTCGGAGCCCGCGAAGGAGATGACCTTCGGGACGCGGTGTGTGAGGAGCGCGTCGCCTATCTCGGCGATGTCGGTGACCAGCACGTTGAGGAGCCCGGCCGGCAGGCCCGCGTCCTCGAAGATCTTGGCGATGACCCCGCCGCCGACCACGGGTGCGTTCTGGTTCGGCTTGATCACCACCGCGTTGCCCAGCGCCAGGGCCGGGGCGACCGATTTCAGGGTGACCAGGAACGGGAAGTTGAAGGGGCTGATCACGGTGACGACGCCGACCGGGAGTCGCTGGACCCGGTTCTCCTTGCCCTCGACCGGCGAGGCGAGGATCCGGCCCTCGGGGCGGACGGCCAGCTGGATCGACTCGCGGATGAACTCCTTGGCGAGGTGGACCTCGTACTCGGCCTTGGGACGGGTCCCGCCGAGCTCGTCGATCATCGCCTCGACGATCTCCTTCTCGCGCTCCTCGGTGATCCGCAGGGCGCGTTCGAGGACGGCGCGTCTAGCGTACGGGCCGATGGCGGCCCACTCTCTCTGGGCGCGCTCGGCGCCGAGGTAGGCCCGGTCCACCTGCTCGACGGTGGCCACGGTGATGGCCGCGAGCTTCTCCCCGTTGTACGGGTTGACGTCGATGATGTCCCACGAACCGGTGCCGGCCAGCCATTCGCCGTCGATGTACTGGTGAGCCAGGTCGTCGAATATGGACATGCCATCCCTTACTGCGAGCGCGCACCCGTGCGCTGCACCGGAGACCGATCGGTCATCATGCACTGATCAGACGTCATACTACGTGCGAATCAAGACAGTTGGAGCAGGCCGCGGAGAAGATCCCGCGTCCGGTCGGGGTCGGGGCAGTCGGCCTGAAGCCGCTCCATCGCCCTTTCGTACTGCGCCACTTCCTCGTCTTTGTCCAGGTAGAGGGCACTGGTGAGCTGTTCCAGATAGACGATGTCCTGGAGGTCGGACTCCGGAAAGCGCAGCAAGGTGAAGGCTCCGCTTTCGCCGGCATGGCCGCCGAAGGAGAACGGCATCACCTGGAGCTGCACATTGGGCCGCTGGGAGACCTCGATGAGGTGCTCCAACTGGCCGCGCATGACGTCGCGGCCGCCGTACGGGCGGCGCAGCGCGGCCTCGTCGAGGACGGCGTGGAAGACCGGGGCGCTCTCGGAGACGAGTGCCTTCTGGCGCTCCAGGCGCAGCGCGACGCGCCGGTCGATCTCGGCCTGGGTGGCGCCGGGCATGCCGCGGCTGACGACGGCCTGGGCGTAGGCCTCGGTCTGCAACAGGCCGTGGACGAACTGGACTTCGTAGATCCGGATGAGCGAGGCCGCGCCCTCCAGGCCGATGTACGTCTGGAACCACCCGGGCAGCACGTCGCCGTAACTGTGCCACCAGCCGGCCGCGTTGGCCTCGCGGACCAGCCCCAGCAGGGACTCCCGCTCCGCGCCGTCCGTGACTCCGTAGAGCGTGAGGAGGTCCTCGACGTCCCTTGCCTTGAAGCTCACCCTTCCCAACTCCAAGCGGCTGATCTTCGATTCGGATGCGCGGATCGAGTAGCCGGCCGCCTCACGGGTGATGCCGCGGGATTCTCGGAGTCGCCTGAGCTGAGAGCCCAGGAGGATGCGGCGCACCACGGAACCGCTCGCTTCTGCGGTCACTAGTCCTGCCCTCCCCATCGCCATGTGTACGCGTGGTCTGCGCGTGGTCTGCTCCCCCTGCGCCTCCGGCGCGGGAGGGGCCCCCATCGGGGCCCCCGTACCCCAGGGCCCGCAGTCTGCCACCAAAACGCATCCGCCTGTGCTCGTTCTGTAACGGAATCCGCTCTGCCGCAAAAGAAGTCCGTAAGTATGCGTAGGAAGAAATGAGCAAGAACCATCACGGGAGTGGACAGGTCCGGCGCGTGCACGTGCATCTGCCCTTGCATCCAGCTTCTGCATTCGGAACGATGGTGCCGCGCACCTGCGTGCTCTTCGCGCCGGCGCCGGACCCACCCCGCAGTTCTTTCTGGACGGAGCCGCCGCTCCGCCCGCGAATCCCGGGAGTGCCTCGCATGGGGACGAATGGATCGACCATGCTCGAGCCGTTACGGCAGGGGCTGCCCCCGGTCGATCCCACGGCTGTCTCCGGGTCCGCCTCCTGCGCTCTGCCCGCCCGCTTCGAGGCGGTGCGGGGCGCCCGCTCGTTCACCCGGTCGACCCTGTCCCAGTGGGGCCTCGACGGCCGCTTCGACGACGTGGCCCTGGTCGTCTCCGAACTCGTCACCAACGCGCTGCGCCATGCCCTGCCGGACGACACCCGGCCCGGGGCCGGCGGTACGGGCGAGCCGGAGGCGTCGGTGCGGCTGCACCTGATGCGGTGGAGCACCCGGCTGGTGTGCGCGGTACGGGACCCCAGCGAGGACCGCCCGGGCGGGTCGTTCACACCGGAGCGGACGCAGGAGAACTGCGACCTCGAGTCGGGGCGCGGGCTGTTCCTCGTGGACGCGTACAGCGACAGCTGGGGCTGGCACCCGCTCGCGGGACGGCTGACCGGCAAGGTGGTCTGGGCGCTGTTCATGCTGCACGAGTAGGCCGCGGGCGGGCGAGGGGTGCGCGCGGTCGGCGTGAGCGCACAAACCACCACACACAAGACAACTGGCCGGGGTTGATCATTTCGATCAGTCCCGGCCAGTGCACGTGCATGGCTAGATCAGTGCGCCGTTCCTCCGGCCGTTCCTCCGGCCGTCCATTCGGGCGATCAGGCGATCAGGTGGTCGAACTCGCCGTCCTTGACGCCCAGCAGCAGCGCCTCTATCTCGGCCGGCGTGTAGACGAGCGCCGGCCCGTCCGGAAAGCGCGAGTTGCGCATGGCGACAGCTCCACCCGGCAGCTTGGCGAACTCCACACAGGAACCTTGTGAGTTGCTGTGTCTGCTCTTCTGCCAGGTCACTCCGTCGAGTTCTGCAGCTGCCATCCCGTTGTACGCGTGGTCCACAGGAAGCCCCCGATAGTGCAGATGTCAACTGCACCGGATCATAGCTGTGTTCATAAGCGCATGCATGGGCAGATGCACGTGCACGCGGAGGGTGCTCCCTCGATCACTGTGAGGGGCGAACTCGGGTGGATCAGGGGCGAATCAGACCCTTATAAGGGTTGGATCAAGGCAGGATCAGGGGCACCGGGGGCGATCCCGCGCCTTTTCAGAACTTCTTCAGATTTGTGCGGATGCGCGCGAAGCTGTTCGATGGTCGGGCTCCACCCGAAACCCTGTCGCCGCCCGAAGGTGGGAACGCGCATGCTCCGCAACGCCCTTGAGCCCTGGCACCTGATCCTGCTCCTCGTGGTCTGCGTGCTGGTCTTCGGCTCGAAGAAGCTGCCCGACATGGCCCGCTCCCTGGGCAAGTCGATGCGCATCCTGAAGTCGCAGACGCAGGCGCTGCGGAGCGACGGCGAACGGCCCTGACGGCGAAACCGGCCCGAGCCCGACCTAGCGCGGCAGCGGGTGGCGCTTGCCGCCCATGTGCGCGCGGTCGGCGGCGGCCGTGCCGTCCTCCCAGCCCGCGTGGTCGGTGGCCCCGCGCAGCCGGGTGGTCGTGGTCCGGGGGAACATCTCGTCCGCCCGGGAGGTGACGGCGACGTCGCGGGCCACCAGGGCGGGCAGGTTGCCGGGGGCCTCGGCCACGGTGTGCTCGGCCGTCTCGGCGAGGCGCTGACCGAGCCGGCTGGCGTACGCGAGCAGGAAGGACTGCCGGAACGTCTTGGTCCGCTTGCGCCCGCCGGAGCGCTGCGCGGCCTCGGCGCGGGTCATGGCGGCCGTGCCCTGCACGAGCAGCGAGGTGTAGAGCAGCTCGACGGCCTCCAGGTCGCTCTCGAACCCCACCACGGTGGAGAACTCGAAGGCGCTGTTCCACACCGCCCGGCAGCGGTTGGCGGTGGCCACCGCGTCGAGCAGCACCGCCTTCGCCTCCTCGTACGGCGCCTCGACCCCGATCCGGCAGGCCCCGGGCACCTGGGCCGGGCCCCTGCCGCTCGCCGCGAGCAGGGCCTCGTCGACGGTGTGCCGGGCCATCAGCTCCTGGGCCTTGGCGCTGAGCGCCTCCGCCTCCTCCGGGAAGGTGGTCGCCTCGGCCTTGGCGAGCAGGGCCCGGATCCGGCCGAGCATGCGCGGCTCGATGTGCGCGTGCTCCAGGGCATCGGCGGCCGGGTCCCCGGGAACCGGACCCACCGGTTCGATGGAGGGCAGCCGGATCAGCAGCCGGAACACCTCGAGCACGGCGGTCGCCAGGGTGAACCGGTCCGCCCGCTCCCGCTGCGCGAGCCCTTCGCCGTACTCCGCGTCGTCCGCCCACCACACCTCGGCGTCGGTCCACCGCTCGGGCAGCCGGGCGTACCGGCGCGCCTCGCCGGCGATCAGGTCGCGGGTGATCCGCAGATGCCGGTCGCCGAGATCCCGGCCCACCAGCCGGAGCACGTCGGCGGGCTGCCACCCCCGCTCCCAGGCCTGCCGTACGTAGCCCTCCCCGCGCCCCAACAGCTCCCGCCCGACCCCGCCCCACTGCCCGCCGTCCCCCACGAGCACCGAGGCCCCGGCATCCAGTCCGGCGTCGTCCTGGCTGTACAGGGCGGCTTCACAGGCACGATCGACAATCTCTCTCACCCCCTCAGCTTGGCACGCCCCCCACGACCGCCACAGACGCGGAGCCCCGCCGGGTCCGGGCGGAGCCCCACCCAGCCCCACCGGCCCACCCCGGTCCCGCCGGCGTTCGAGGCGCTGGGGGTCCCCCGGCGGTGGCGCGGGGAGGGCTCGGGGGCGGAGCCCCCGACGGGTCCGGGCAACGCCCGGGGAACGGCGGAAGGGCGGGGCGGGGAGAGGGCCCCGCGCAGCGGAAGCCGACGCGCCACCGCAAGGAGACCGCCCTGTCAGCCCCCGGTGGGACACTCGCACCCATGAGCGACCGCACCCCCCGCTGGGCCCTGGCCGAAGCCGCCGACGGCCTCTGGCACGCCAGGCCGCTCACCACCGCGCCCTCCGCCCCCCTCACCTTCCAGGACCCCGCGGACGCGATCCGCTCCGCCCCCGCCGGCACCCGCTGGATCTGGCGGAGCACCGCCGCCGTCTATCCCCGCCTGCTCGCCGCGGGCGCCCGCGTCGAGCGCTGCCACGACATCGAGGACGCCGAGCTCCTCCTCCTCGCCCACGAGGGCCGCTTCGGCGAACCCCGCTCGGCGGCAGCCGCCTGGGCCCGGCTCAGCGGGGCACCCGTACCGCCCGATCCCCCGCAGCGCTCCGCCGCGCCCGCCCCGCGCACCGCGCAGGACTCCCTCTTCGACCCGCAGCCCACCCCCCTCCCCCTGAACGCGCTCGTCGCCGTCTACGAGGACCAGGCGAGACGCCACGCCGCCACCGCCCACCCGGACCGCATGCGCCTGCTCACCGCCGCCGAGTCAGCCGCCTTCCTGATCGCCGCCGAAATGCACCGCGCCGGCCTCCCCTGGCGGGCCGACGTCCACCGCGCGCTGCTCACCGAGCTCCTCGGCGAGCGCTACGCCGGCGGCGGCGAGCCCCGCCGCCTCGCCGAGCTGGCCGACGAGATCTCCGCCGCGTTCGGCCGGCGCGTGCGCCCCGAGCTGCCCGCCGATGTCGTCAAGGCCTTCGCCGAGGCCGGGATCCGGCTGGGGTCCACCCGCCGCTGGGAGATCCAGGAGCTCGACCACCCCGCCGTGGAGCCCCTCCTCGCGTACAAGAAGCTGTACCGGATCTACACCGCCCATGGCTGGGGCTGGCTCCAGGACTGGGTGCGCGACGGCCGCTTCCGCCCCGAGTTCGTCCCCGGCGGGACCCTCACCGGCCGCTGGGTCACCAACGGCGGCGGGGCCCTGCAGATCCCGAAGGTGATCCGCAGGGCCGTCGTCGCCGACCCCGGCTGGCGGCTCGTCGTCGCCGACGCCGACCAGATGGAGCCCCGCGTCCTGGCCGCGATCTCCCGCGACCCCGCGTTCATGGAGGTGGCCGGGCGCCCCGGGGACCTGTACACGGCCATCTCCCGCCAGGGCTTCTCCGGTGACCGGGACATGGCCAAACTCGCCGTCCTCGGCGCCGTGTACGGGCAGACCTCCGGCGACGGCCTGAAGAACCTGGCCGCGCTGCGCCGCCGCTTCCCGCAGGCCGTGGCGTACGTCGACGACGCCGCCAGGGCCGGCGAGGAGGGGCGCCTCGTACGGACCTGGCTGGGCCGGACCTGTCCGCCGCCGGCCGGAGCCGACGAGGACGGCGAAGCCGGTATCCCGCAGGACAGGGAGGACGGCTGGACGCCGAGCTACGCCTCCACCAACACCCGGGCCCGCGGCCGGTTCACCCGCAACTTCGTCGTCCAGGGCAGCGCCGCCGACTGGGCCCTGCTGCTGCTCGCGGCCCTCCGGCAGGCCATCGCCGGCGCCGGGATGCGGGCCGAGCTGGTGTTCTTCCAGCACGACGAGGTGATGGTGCACTGCCCGGCCGAGGAGGCCGAGGCCGTCGCCGAGGCGATCCGCGCCGCCGGCGACCGGGCCGGCCGGATCGCCTTCGGCGACACCCCGGTCCGCTTCCCGTTCACCACGGCGGTCGTGGAGTGCTACGCGGACGCCAAGTAACGGCGGTCGCTCCGGATCAGCCGGGCTTCATGTACTCAGTGCCCGGTGACCGGTTGGGCGGGCAGGCTGAAGACGTGGTCCGGGGTGACGACCTTGGTGATCGCCTCGCCGAACAGGGTGCTGGGTTCGGAACCCTCGTAGGAGATGTCCGTGTTCAGCAGCACCACCAGCGTGGCCTTCGGCTGGGGCAGGTACACGGTCAGCGCCTGGTAGCCGGGCAGTGAGCCGTTGTGGCCTATCCAGCCCTGGACGTTGAAGATGCCCAGGCCGTAGCCGGTGCCGGGCAGCGCGTCGACGACCTTCAGGCGCTCGGCCTGGGTGGCGGGCTTCAGCAGCGTGCCCGTGGCCAGGACCCTCGCCCAGGTCTTCATGTCACCGAGATCGGAGATCATGGCGCCGGCCGCCCAGCCCCAGGAGGGGTTCCAGTCGGCCGCGTCCTCGACCTTCCCGGTGGCGGTCTGGTCCGTGTACCCCTGGGAGTGCGGCCTCGGGAACTCCGCGGCGACGGGGAAGAACGTGTGGTGCAGCCCGGCGGGCACGACGACCTTCTGGTTGATGTAGTCGTTGAGCTTCTGCCCGCTCTGCTTCTCCACCACCAGCCCCAGCAGGATCAGGTTGGTGTTGCAGTAGTAGAACTTCGCGTTGGGCTCGAACAGCACCGGGTGCCTGAAGGAGTACCCGAGCAACTCCTGCGGGGTGAAAGGCCGTCGGGGATTGCTCGTCAGGGCCTTGAAGAAGCCATCGTCCTCGGAGTAGTTGAACAGCCCGCTCCGCATCCCGGCGAGCTCGCGCAACGTGATCCGGTCCCCGTTGGGCACCCCGGCCACGTACTTCCCGATGGGGTCGTCCAGCCCGACCTTGCCCTGGTCGACCAACTGGAGCAGGGCGGTCACGGTGAAGGTCTTGGTCACGCTGCCGATGCGCATGTTCAGATCCGTGCCCATCGACCGGCCGGTCGCCTTGTCGGCGACACCGAAGCTCCGCACGTACGCGCCCTTGCCGGGGGCGGAGAGCGACACGATCACCCCGGGCACCGCGGCCTCGCTCATCACCTTCCGCACGGCGTCGTCCAACTGCCGTGCCACGGCGGGGGTCAGCTGCGGAAACTCCCCGTCGGCGGCGACCGTGGCCGAAGCCGGGGCACTGGGAGCGGCCACCGGCGCGTCCAGGGCGTACCCCGCTCCCCACCCCAGAGGCACCATCACCAGCCCCGCTGCGGCCACCCCTACCGCCACTTTGCGCAACCGTGCCGACATGCCCGCCTCCTGCCACGCGTCGCCCGGGTCCAGCCTTCCCAACCTAGCCCCGCCCGGGCACCCGAGCGACCGGGGCCGTCGCACCCGACCGTCCCGCCACTGTTCGTAGCGGACTGCCATCGGCTCCACCGCGCGGCGGGCGGGCGAGAACGGCCACGACGCCGGCCCTCACCACCCCGTCCGCGCACGCCCCGCCCGGGCGGGAGGCCACCATCCGGGCCGCGGCAACGGCCGGCCCGCTCCATCCGGCCGCGCGCGTGCGGCACAAGAACGGGGCCGAGGCCGCTCGCGGCCTTGATGCCGGAAATAGCAAAAGCCCCAGGTCACGGCGAGTGAGTCCTGGGGCTTCTACAGAGCCGCCTTCGGGATTCGAACCCGAGACCTACGCATTACGAGGCCCCACAAGATCATCCCAGCTTGTGCCGAGCCGTGCCACAGAATCCCATTCCCCCTGATCAGAGGCTTGTGGCCTTGATCGCCGTGACACCTGGTCCTACCTCGTGCCACCCAGTCCGCTCACGCAGCGCTCACGCAAGCAGGCCGTCCGACAACCGCAAACCCGCAGGTCTTCGATGCTGACAGAAGCGACCACCCGTACGAGTCATTGCCCCTGGCTCGGCTCCGGGGTGAGCTGTTTCCATGCATCGCTGGTCTCCCCTGAACGAACGACAGCTCGCCCTACTCGGCCGGCTCGCGAGCGGCAAGGAGTCCGAGGAGCCCTGGGACCCCGGTGAGTTCCGCACGGCCTACGCGCTGCGCGACCGAGGGCTGGTGACGGTCAAGCGCAGCGGGGGCGAGGTGGACGCCCAGGTCACCGAGGCAGGCACCTTCTACATCCAGCACGGCCACCACCCGGACGACCCCTCGCACGCCGGGGAAGAGAAGACCGCCAAGGGGAAGGCGGCCGGCGGCACCCACTCCGCGGCCTACGCCGACAGGCCAGTGGCACTCGCTCGTCGGACCAAGGCGAAGGAGCTCATCGAGCGACTCGTTACGGACAGGCGGGTCACCTTCACCGAGCCCGACGACGCCACGGTGACGGAGTGGCGACGCGTGATCGACTACGCAAAGCGCCACGATCTCCTACCCGAGGGCAAACGCATCGAAAGCCTCCGCATGTGGAATCGCGACCTGCAGATCTCCCTGGTCGAGGGGCCACACCCCAACTCACTGAGGCAGAGGCCGGATGAGGCGCCGCCCGTCCACGTACCCACTCAGTTGCTCTCTCCCCATCCGGTCGTGGCCGCACTGAGAGACGACGAGGGTCGACTCGTCATGGCCGCCCCGCTGCGCCGCCGATCGCTGCTGCTTCTCCAGGGCCTCGCCGCCGAGGCAGCACGTCGAGGGCACAAGGTGAAGGAGCATGAAGTCTCCTCCCGCCGGCGCAGCCATGCCTACACGTACAACGGGCGGCACTACCCCTCCAGCTACTCCCTCCGTGAGGGCGAACTGGACTTGGTCGTGAACGGCTTCACCTACACCGTCACGATCCAGAAGGAGTCTCCCCAGTCCACCGACCCAGAGCGCTCGAAGAGCCTCGTGATCGAACTCGGCTACAGCCGATCCAGCCGGCAGTCCCGCTGGGCCGATCGCAAGCGCTGGGTGCTGGAGGACATCCTGGGAGCCGTGCTCCGGGAGATCGAAACCCGCGCCGTAGAGGACGCGCAGCAGAAGGCGGACGAGGAGCGGTCGAAGGCAGAGCGCGAGGTCCGCTGGCGGGCGGCCATGGAGAAGGCGAAGGGGCAGGCTGCCCAAGACCAGTTCGCCGAGGTACTCCGTTCACAGGCTCGCCAATGGCAGGAAGCGACGGTACTGAGCGCGTATGCCAACGCCCTGGAGCGCCGAATCGAAGCGGACCCTGAAGGGGACGACGCGGAAGTGGCCTCGACGCGACAGTGGCTGGCATGGATGCACCAGTACATCCGGCACCTCGACCCGCTGGCCCAGCTCCCCGCAATGCCCACCGCCCGCGAACCGAAGCCAGAGGAACTGAAGCCGTACCTGAACGGCTGGAGTCCACACGGCCCCGAAGCGCACCGAGGATGGGGGGCCTGAGGAGAGATCCAGGCTACTCGCGGGCGATCCGCATAGGGAGGCGGATACGGAAGGACGCGCCCCCCAGCTCCCCGTACGCGTCGGCCGCGAGATCCCCATCCTCAACCACCGACCTCCTGCCACACATGTCGGCAACGGCATCACGGACGACTGTCAAGCCGAATCCGGCGCTCTCGGTCTCCGGACCAGTTACGCCCGGACGCCACATGTGTGCGACGTCGACATCAACAATCCCCGGACCTGAATCGGAGAAGTCGAAAGCCGCGCGGCCCTCCTCAACCCGAGTCCGGACCTGCACGACTCGGTCCCCCAACAGATCGCCGGCACGCGCGAATGAGCTCATGGCATTGGCGGCCAGATTGAAGACGATCGCTTCCAGGTCCGACACTGCGGCCGCGACATGGATCGGCTCGTCCCAGTACTCCTCGTTGATAGAGATGCCGCGTCGCTCCAGCTGGGGGCGTACCGCGCCCAAGGCACGGCTGATCATTTCGTTCAGGTCGACGATGTCGACGCGGAAACCACCTGCCCGGGCCGCTCGTGTAGCGATTCCCACAAGGTCGATCATCCCGCGACCTACTTCGCTGGCGTCGCTTCCAGCTGCTGTCTCACGCCCGAACGCGGAAGCAAGGATCCCAGCAGTGGCGAGGGACCGGTACAAGAGGTGCTCCGGTCGCATCGCTGGCAAGGGTGCCTCGTCGCGCTGCGCAGGCAGACTCGGCGCCAGCGTCAACAGCTCCGGTTGCGATGCCGTCTCCCAAATCCTACGGTCGTCCGCCGAGCTCCTGGGCGCCTCGGGGCTGCCCGTAACAGGGACAGGCGCGGGACGCTGGACAGGCGAAGGACGCTGGGCGGGCGAAGGAATCCCTAGCTTCTCACCGTCTCGGATCCTCTTTCGTTCCCTTGCCGCCCACTCTGTGGCGCCTCGGGCAAAATCACGGAGTTCAATGAACGCGACGTTCTCCTGGAACCCCATCCGGTCTGTCTTCGGAATGAGAAGGCCATCCGGGTCATCGACCGATACACGCCCGATGCTGTTGTTGGTGGAGGGGCGAAGTTGCGGGTTACGGGCCCTCAAGAGGTTGAGGTCTAGCCAATCGAAGCCCTGATCACCGTAGGGATGCACACGCAGGCCTCGGTGGAAGAGGTGAACGCCACCGACAACCTTGAGCCACGGACGCAGAGCAGTGAACTGATTCTTCGAGCCACGAAGTTCGAACGAGCGCTTGTCCAGCAGGAACATCCACAGCTCGAAGGACGCCGCTGGCGCTTGATACCTCAGAGGAGGCTGGAGTCGCCCCCCGCGGCTATCCGGCGCGATGTCGACGTGCTCCCCTCGGGTGATTACGCGGCCTTTCCAGTCGTAGAGGACGGTACTCGCGTACCCCTCTTCGTCGAGATTGGCTTCGAGCTTGTATTCATACTCGTCGAAGAAACTTCGATTTACTGCGTCCGAGACCCGATCGAACTGGGGCGCAATGAGCGTCGCGGTGAAACCTGTGTCCTCGTCATTGAAGAACCCGGTGACCAAGCGCATGGCACGAGCAAGCCGATCCATCTGCTCTTTCTCGAAGCCCTGCCGCAACTGGTGAACAGTCAATGAGGTGCCGGGCTTCTTCGATGTTGCCTGCGTGACAACCGTGAGCTCGACCTCTTCGACCGAGCCAACCGACTCGTAGTCGGACCAGTCGATGACGAGCCTGTGCTCTACGCCGGGCTCGCTACGCGGGCGGGACAGCAGCTCCACCCGGCGCCCAAGGCGCAGTGCCGCCAGGCGGCCCAGCCCCTTCTCACCGATGCGACGACGCTTGGAGTGGCTGTCTGTTGCACCGGACTTCTGCGACCTCCCAATAAGGAGGAAGCCCTCGCGGATGTCCTCGGCCGTCATGCCGTCGCCGTCATCCTCGACCACAAGGGTGCCGCCAGCTTGGGTGGCGTTGTGGAGCTGAACGATGGCCTTCGTCGCATCCGCGTCGTAGGCGTTGCGGACGAGTTCAATCACCCCGAGGTCGGGGTGCGGGATCAGCTCCTCCCCAAGGCGGATCAGGATCTCCGGCGCAAAGCGCAGATGCGTGTTCAAGCGTCCTCCTTCAGGTCAGATCCGCCCGCGTCACAAGATCTCGGGAGGCACGCAGCGTAGCCACCTGCACGCACAGCGCAGGCCGAGTGGCTAGATAACCTCGCTACCCAGCGGCACACTTGGCCGGTTCTCACCCACTACCGACACACGGACCACGACCGTCAGGCCTTCACCTGCCACTTCGGGGACCTCCGGGAGCCGAGGGCGACCAGCCCATCGGCCGGCCGGAACGCCGTCGCCAGCCGCCTCCGGGCCAGCCCTGTCGGCCTTCGCGGCAGGACAAGCCAGGTGCACAGCGGCCATTATCCGCCTGTATACTCAGCCAACGAAAGCGCTTCTACGCTAGGAAGTGCTCACCAGATTTTCGGTGACCATAGCGGCGAGGAAACGCCCGGTAACATTTCGAACCCGGAAGCTAAGCTTGCCAGCGCCGATGGTACTGCGAGGGGGACCTCGTGGGAGAGTAGGTCGTCGCCGAATTAAACCCGAAGGGGCCGTTCCGCAATTTTGCGGAACGGCCCCTTTTTTGCGTCGATCCTAGCTGTACGGACCCAAGAAGCGCTCACCGTTAAAGTGAATCAGGTGTGTGGGGTTATCCGCGCACCAGACATCCGTCTCCCAAGCGATTTCCTTCAGATACTTACGCAGCTCAGCACGCGACGGCAGCGCTGAGATGAAGACGAGGCCAGCCGATGAGCCTCGGAAGAGTTCGCTGAGCTCCCTGTGCCTTTTGGCATCCACCGGTCCATGGGAGGACGCTGCTTCAATCAGGACGAGCCAGTTCCGATCCCGAAGAAATACCACGACGTCCGGCATTTTTCCGTGTGAATCGACCTCCACACCGAGCTCTGCGAGTGAACCTTCTTCGAAGATCGCCCACTTGTTGTCAGCATCACCAACATAGAGCACTTCACCATTGGGCGTGTACCGCTCGCAGAACTCGTTTATGATCTGCACGATCAGGGTGTTCTGACCACCGGGACTGAGGTCGATCTTCTTGCCCCCGGGAAGCTGGACCGGAATCCTATTCATCTCCCGCTCCCGCGCGTACAACGCCTGAAGACCGGGGCGCTCTGCAAGGTACTCGGCAAGCCGCTCATCGAACCCCTCCTGCCCGAACGATGTAATGAGGCCATAGGCATTGGGCTCTATCTGGTAGCACCACTTCGGCGAGTTCACCGGCCGGTCCGGCTGATCTGGATTCTGCACAACGAGGCCGGCATCGACGAACTGGTGCAGCGTAAACCGGCGAATCGTCTCGCGGCTGTTTGCAGCGTAATCCTTCTCGTAGAAGTCGCGCAGCCACTGCATGATCTGCACAGTCCGAAGCATGGACCGCTCAGCTTGCGTCCAGTCCTGATCAGGACCAAGTTCCAGAAGGGCTAGAAGCACATAGGCCGAGCGCTCATTGGAGCGCTCCGAGTCGAAGCCAAGAAGCTGGAGAAGCCTACGGGCCTCAGTAAGCTTATTTTCACGCACGCCTCCATCAAATTCAATAACGGTCTGCCCAGTCATTTAGTTTCCAGTCTCCGCTTTCTCGATATTCCGCTCGACGACTTCGTCGATCTTTTCCTGCCCCAGCCAGACGCCACTATCCCAGCCCCGCCCCATTTCGGAGAGTTGCTCTCGACTTGGATAGCGAAGGTTTCGCAGGTCTGTAGCATTTACCTGAGTGTGGCCACTAAACCGTCGAATGAACCGATCCAGCAGCGTTGAATTCAGCCACAGACAAAGGCCCCTCGCAACGTCTTCAGGCAAGCCTTCCCCACCCTCGTGGAAGACGTTCACATGATTCTCGAATCCAATTCGGTCGCAAGGAACCTGGCTCGGATCGAAAACGGCAGCCACGACGCGACGCTTCTCCTCTTTGGAGGAGAGGCGCTTCACTACGACGTAATAACCGCGAGGGAACGTCATCTTCTCGGTGTCCCCGTTTAGCATGATGGCGTTGTTCTTCTTCGCGCCCGGGACGGGCCAAGAAATGCCACCCTCGCGCATATGCAAGGGGTAGATCAGAGGAACAGATCCAGGGACGGGGTCAGGCCGGAGGTGCTCCTTACTGCGGAAGTCGACCACACGCCCAGTAGAGACCTGACAGCGAAGGTCAGCTAGGGCGGCCGGCAGGCTGGCATGGGCCTGCGCTAGCTGCGTGTCCTCTTCGTCGGCGCTGATGTGAATAAAGAATTCTCGATCCTCCGGGTGGACCATCTCCGCATAACGAACACTGCGGCTTCGAATCTCGCTCGAGTAGCTCTTGCTGGTCGAAACCGTTACCGGGCCGCGGTCACTTGCATCGGTGCGCGTCGCCGAGAAGATGACATTCTCTTGCAGCACATCAGTGTCGGCGAAGACCTTGTTGCGAGCTTCGAATACATGCACATGATCGAGGTGCATTCGGTCCAGGAAATACTTCCGGAACGGCCGGAAGTAAGGTCCGTTAGCAAAGCTCCGAGGCGTGATCGCCACCAACTGGCCGCCAGGCGCCAGCAGATGAACACCAAGCGCCATGAAGGCCGAGTAAAGATTCGACGTCTCGGTGCATTTCTCGGTGACCGCCCTGCGCTCCCGCGAGTTTGCAGCGAGTTTCTTGTAGGGCGGATTCATGATCACCAGGTCGAAACGCTCTCGCGTCTCAGCGAACAAGCCTTCGTCCTCGGTCGCCCACGCGATGAAGTCGCCAGGTACGAGGTTCACCTCGACCGAACCGCCGACTGCTTCCGCTGTGCTGACGCAGTCGGCGAGCGTGGCAGCCAGAGTCGCATGCATCTGCGGATCCACCTCGCATGCCGTGACAGAGATGTGCGACCGCGGTTGCTCGCGCAAGATCCGCATGACAAGGGACGCCGTGAGGGAGCCGGCACCAGCACCAGGATCCAGAACGCGGATCGTCTCAGACGCTTCCAACCTGGCGAGGGAGGCGATGAAGTCCGCGGCAGGGGCAGGGGTGAAGTACTGACCGAGCTTCGCACGCTGCTTAGCGTCCAACGCCGAGGACGATTCCTGCCTGCGCGCTTCCGTGCGGATCACAAGATCCGTTACCACTGCTGGTGCTCCTGTTGCCATAGACACAGCCTAGCCAGCAGTGGCTCCGGTCCTGCGTGCCTGTGGATAACACGAGGGGCTGGCGTTCGTGGCGAGCCATGGGGAGCGGGTTACGACCCGAACGGGTTTCGAAGATCATGACCGACCATGGGCGAGGCGATCGTGCAGGTAGGGGCCTAGACGAAGGCGTGATTCAGCCAGGTCTCATACCAGCGCCGTGATTCCGTTGCGGGGGATTTGCATGGTCCCTATCCTCGTGGGCAACGCGTAGACGGAGACGAGTAGCCGAAGTGCACGCGAGCAGAGAGAGCCGCCGGTAGCTGGGAAGGCGGACTCGCGCCCGAGGTGAAGACCCTCCTGAGCGCGGGGAGGAACGGCCGCCTGGCCCAATGCCCCGCCGGTTCGCCCCCGTCACAGGGCTGAATGAGGCCGCTGCCCTCGGGTGGCGGCGAAAGTGCGGTGGTACCGCGAGTTCCCTTCTCGCCCGCACTCCCAAGGGATCATGACGACGCCCCTGGAGGGCTGCGATGATCCACACCACGAGCCGCGTTCTGACCTCTGACCTACGCGGCCACATCGACCAGACCGTCTCCGTGTCCGGCTGGGTGAACGCACTCCGGCTGCAGCGCAAGATGCAGTTCGTGATCCTGCGCGACCCCTCCGGCATGGTCCAGGTGACCCACAAGCGCGACGGCAGCCCGCTGGAGGAGCTGCTCGAGTCCCTCACCCCGGAGTCCGCCGTACGGATCACCGGCCGCGTCGTCGACGCGGCCCAGGTCAAGCTTGGCGGCCTGGAGCTCGTCCCCGAGTCGGTCGAGGTGCTGAACCTGGCGGAGACGCCGCTGCCGATCGACGAGCACACCGGGCCCGAGCACCGGCTCGACTGGCGCTTCCTCGACGTCCGCAAGCGGGAAACCGCGCAGCTGGTGTTCACCGTGCAGACGACCCTGGAGCAGGGGCTGCGCAAGTACGCCATGGAGCACGGCTGTACCGAGATGCACACGCCGAAGCTGATGGGGACGGCCTCGGAGTCCGGGGCGGAGGTGTTCAAGCTCGGGTACTTCGACCGGTCGGCGTACCTGGCGCAGTCCCCGCAGTTCTACAAGCAGATGGCCGTGGCCGCCGGCATCGACCGGGTCTTCGAGATCGGCCCCGTCTTCCGTGCCGAGCCGTCGTTCACCTCCCGGCACGCGACCGAGTTCACCGGCGTCGACGTCGAGCTGTCGTGGATCGACGACGTCGAGGACGTGATGGCCTTCGAGGAGCAGATGCTCGCCCACGCCATCGCCAAGGTCGCCGAGGTCCACGGTGAGCGAATCCTTGAGGTGTTCGGGGTCGAGGTCAACGTGCCGGAGACGCCGTTCCCGCGGATCACTATGGCCGAGGCGCAGGAGGTCCTGCGGGCCGGCGGCTGGGACCCGGAGGGGGTGAAGGAGGACCTGGACCCGGACGGTGAGCGTCGGATCGCCGCGCACATGAAGGAGCAGACCGGGCACGAATTCGCGTTCATCACGCACTACCCGGCGAGGATCCGGCCCTTCTACCACATGCGCCCGGCGGACCGGTCGGACCTGACGCTCAGCTTCGACCTCCTTTGGAAGGGCCTGGAGGTCACCACCGGCGCCCAGCGCGAGCACCGCTCCGACGTCCTGCTGAAGCAGGCGGAGGAGAAGGGCATGAGCACCGAGCCGATGCAGGACTACCTGAACATCTTCCGCTTCGGCTGCCCGCCCCACGGCGGTCTCGGTGCCGGCCTCGGGCGAATCCTGATGGTCATGCTCGGCCTGGACTCCATCCGCGAGGCGGCCTTCCTCTTCCGCGGACCGAACCGACTGACGCCCTGACTGCGCCGTGCACGCAGCTACCCTCGCTGCCGCTCTTGGCGGTGAGGTTCCAGGTCGAGGGCTGAGCAGGAACTTGCGCGCGGATCCCCCACAGGGTCACTTCGCTGGACCCGCGCCTGTCTGGATCGGTCTGATTCGGTCAGATCCGCGCACGAGTTCAACGAGCCATCTCCGCAAGACATTAGGATGATGCGTCTGGGAGATCTTCGTCCCAGTCAATGGCTGTGGCAGGACGCTGAGGCAGCTCGTGGCTGACCCTCAGTGCAAGGGAACGGAGCGGCTGAGAACGGTGCACATGCACAGCTTCACCGTGTGTGGATTCCGGTCCCTAGAGGATGTACGCGACATCCCTGTGAGCACGCCGACCATCCTCGCCGGACAGAACGACGGTGGTAAGAGCGCCGTGCTCGCTGCTCTCGCCTTCCTCGTGGGGAACGAACAGCTGGCCGAGGACGACCGCACGTACGCGCTGGCTCCTTCCGCCGATGCGGAGGACACGGCATCCCTGTCGCGGTGCTCGACTACCTGGGTGGAAGGGCTGTTCACTCTCGACGCGTGGGAGCAAGAAGAGTTCAGCCTTCCCGCGAAGCTGCGTGTACGGAGACGTTCTACTGCTGACGAGGCCCCCGTCCTGGAATGCTGGGCGCCGCTGGCGGACGATGATCGACTACGCGACACCACGAAGCTGTCCCTTGCTGAGGTCAGGACGCTGGCCAAGGATGTCCTGCCCGACCTGACGTCCATCAAGCGCGGAGACATCGAGCCGGCGTTGCGCAAGTACGGCATGGCGCACGCCTCGACGGCGGCGTGGGTGCCCGCCCCCAAGGGCATGGAGCGCAGGCTGCCCCGACTTATGCCGTTCGATGGGAAGACGGCTGATCCTGATGGTGCCGTCAAGACGGCACTGATGGGCCGCTTTCAGGCCCACATGGCCGACCCCACGCTGCAGGGAAGTCTGCAGACGATTGAAGACGGCATCAAGGACCGACTCCAGAACGACGCCAAGTCCCTGTGCGAGCACATTCAGAGCCGCTGTGATGACTTGGCTGAGGTGTACGTCGAGCCCGAGGTCTCCTTCACCCATAGCCTCCGGGGCACTCCGCTGCGCATCGCGCGCACCAAGGGTGAAGCCGTCGGCCTCAACCGCTCTGGTCTAGGTAGCGGTCGCCGCATCTCTCTTGCGATCTGGGAGTGGAACAGCCAGCTACTCGCGCAAGAGGAGCTCGGCGACATGAACCACACGGCCGAGCCGGACTCTGCCGAGGATGCCCCACCGCCAGTGCAAACGATCGTGATCTACGACGAGCCAGACACACACCTCGACTACGGCCACCAGCGCAAGATCATGCAGCTGATCAGGGACCAGAGTGCCCTGCCTCATGTCAACGTCATCGTGGCCACCCACTCTATGAATCTGATCGACGGCGTCGACATCGCTGATGTCGTCCACCTACGGTTGGAAGACGGGCGAACCCGGATAGAGCGGCTGGGGACTGACGCCCACGACGAGATTGACGGCCACCTGGGGCGTATCGCAGCAGCCGTGGGCTTGCGCAACTCCGTACTCCTGCATGAGCGCTGCTTCTTGGCCGTCGAAGGCGAGACCGAGCAACGGGTGATCCCCATGTTGTTCGGGCTGTCCGAGGGCCAGTCCCTGCAGTCGGCTGGCATCGCTCTATGGGCGTGTTTCAACAACGAGGGGGCACTCCATCTGGCCCGCTACCTGGTCGAGCACGAGCGCTCCGTGATGCTCATGGTGGATGCCGACAGCCGCAACTTGCCGAAGGGACTCTTCAAGTCGGCTCGTCTCCAACAGTTCTTCGGCAATGCCTTTGACGATGTGGTCCGCTTCGTTGGTGAACCGGAGTCGTTCAACGAGTTGGAGGAACTGTTCTCGGACGACCTGTGGGCCGCAGCCTCGAATGAGCTCTGGCCAAAGGACGAGCCCTGGACAGCGAGCGACTTCGCAGCTCAACGTCCCGGTCAGAAGTTCAGCAAAGAGGTGCTGAACATGCTTCGCCAGGGAAGCCCCAATGGGCCCAGCGGAAAGCCCGACATGATGTTCGATCTGATAACTACGCTGACCAGCCCGGATCAGGTCCCTGCACAGCTGCGAGAGATCTTTAGCGAGGTCAGAAAGTTGGCCGCAGGCTAAAGGCGCGTAACACCGACCTAGCCTCGCCAGTCTTGCGCTTCCGCCGCGCGAGCATGCGCTCCTTCCGCTGCTCCAACGTTGGAGGCTCCCACTTGTGCCACCCCACGGGCGGCTTCCACCGCTGGGCATGCTCCCGCGCCTCTATCCCGCACCAGCGGCAGCCACCCGGAGCAGGAATGCACTGGTCAGAGGCATTTTGCTCGTCAGTCATCAGTCTCCCTCCCCACAGAAGATTCTTCCCTATGGCACTGACATCACCCCTCCTTCCAGGCGGGCCTTTTCACCCTAAATCGGATGAAATGCGCTAGCCACTCACGGGCTCTGGGCGTGGCCCCATGTGCGATGCATCATTACGGCCTGAGTCCCACACGGAGAGTCCCACGTTGCTGTGTTGCACGTCCCACGTCGGCCTTGTCGCAGTGCGCCATCGTCTAGAGCTCCCGTAGCGCCGTCAGGACCTGCCCCAGCAGAAGCGGGGTCGTCTCCTGCCTGCCACTGCGCCTCTCACCGAGGGCCTCCGTGAGTGCGTGGGGCTGCTAACAGCTGTGAAAGGACACTCGCGCTCTGCGCAAAAACCCTCCCGAACGCTGGAAAGCGCGGCCTCCGGGACCGATGCCCGGCCGGTTGGACCTCGCCATCGGGCTGCACAAGGCTGCCGCTCTCTTGGTGGGCGGCAAGAGTCTCCGGAGCGCGAATGCGGTCAGGAGCGTACTTCTGGCGGCTCCCCGTGCTCCAGGTAGGCAGTCAGGCCGTTCACTCGGGCCTCGATGCCTGCCGCGATTCGGCGTGCAAGGCGAGGGATGGTAAGTTCCGGCACCCGGTCGGCGTCGTGGAAGTCGTAGCCGCGGATCTCGTCCGCTTGCAGGGCGATCTGCCGGCGGTCGCCTGCGCTCAGGCGACCGCCGTCGAAGAGGTAGAGGACCTTGTCTCCCTCTCCGGGGTTCGGCGCCCAGTCCACGACGAGGAGGCGGCCGATGTGCGGTGCAATGCCAAGTTCCTCCTGGACCTCACGCGCACATGCTTGCCGGGGCGACTCCCCCTCCTCGACGTAGCCCCCGGGGATGTCGCGGTAGTCCTTGTAGGACGGCTCGACAAGGAGGACTCGATCGGCTTCGTCGAAAAAGAGAGCGCCAGCCGCCATGCGGGGGTGGGCCATCCTCGCTTCGTGCTCGTTCTCGCTCACGGATCGGACTCTAACTGTCCGCGACGATACCCAGCCTGCGGGCCAGATCAGCCATGGCATCGGGAGGCTACGGAAGCGTGGTTAATCAGGGCGCACCGAGCTTCACGCTAAGGCAGTCGCTCGAGTCCACCGCCATCCCGGTCGGGGTGTAGGCGATGACACCGTGCTCGGTCCCGGCCAGTGCCCGCATCGCCGTGCAGCGCTGGCCGGCGTCGCCGCTGGTGTACTTGATCACGACCGAGTCCCTGCGGTCGGCTGGGTCTTCTTCATCAGGGTTGCCGGGCAGGATGTAGGCCGCCTCAACATCCTGGACGCGCTTCACCCATGCGGGGACTCCGGCACCGTAGCTGGGGGCCACGCGTGGGGTGGGCGTGTCATCGGCCTGTGGTATCGCCGCAGTCGTTGGTGAGACGGCCGAGGGGCTGCTCAATGCTGGAGGTACCGCCGACACGTGTGGAGTCGCCGAAGCGGCCTCGTCCGGGTCGTTGCCGCCGGAGTCGAGAAGGAATGCCAACGCGATGACGGCTATGAGTCCGGCGCCGGCGAACAGGCCAGCCCGCGAGAGTGGTGGCCGCGCAGCAGCAGGCGGCGTCAGGGAGGTCAGTCTGTCCGGAGGGACGGACAGCTCGCTTCCGGTGCTGAGCATTCGTATCTCGACGTTGCCGTCGGCCGCGTGACCAGTGACATTGGCGCGGTTCCCCAGGTACTGGACGATCGAGCCGACTGGGAAGCTCTGTGGCGCAGGAGTCAAAGCGGGACCCTTCGATTACAGGTGTTGGCTGGTTTCAGTCACTGGGGCCGAGGATCTCCAGGTGGCCCGCGAAGCTGTTGGCCAGGCTGGCGAGTACGGCCTGGCCCTTGACCGCGGTCGCGTCGGAGGGGAAGCCGACCACACCGGTTTCGGTGTACGCGCTCATGCCCTGGACCAGCAGGAAGGCACGGTTGCCGCCGTCATGGTCGGCATCGGCGAACCCGTCCCGCACCAGCTCGGGCGCCGCGTGAAGGAGGATGGACGTCTCGATCTCGCCGGCGTGCATGTCGGCGTGGCGGTCGGAGACGAGGTCGGCGTGGTCGCGGGCTCGGTCCCAGTCGGCTCCGAGGGGGAAGAGGGAGACGGCAGGCCCGTCGACGTTGGCCTCCTGGACAACATTGGACAGGACGTAGTTCCCTCCGTGACCGTTGACGATCACCAGCTTGTGGATGCCGGAGCGGGCGAGGGACGCGCGGATGTCGTCGACCACGGCGTAGAGGGTCTTCGCGCTGATGCTGACCGTGCCGGGGAAGGCGGCGTGCTCGTGACTGCACGACATGGTGATGGGCGGGAGCAGGTGGACCAGGTAGGCATCAGCGATCTCCCGGCTGATGATGCAGGCGATCGCCGTGTCGGTGATCAGCGGGAGGTACCGGCCGTGCTGCTCGAAAGAACCGACCGGGAGCACGGCGACGTGGGGCTGCTGCTCCTGGACATCCGTGCTGGTGGCGGTCGGCAGCAGGTTCACGGCACTCCCCGGGTCGGCTATCGCTCGACCATCATCATCCGCCATCGCTACTTGGGCTGGCGTTTGGTCTATGAGTGCTGGTACTGGTGCGGGTTCGGTGGCGGCCTCCGCGGGGGCTGGGATGCTCGTCCACCTCGCTTCGCGCGTGGGTGTTGCTTCGGTGAGGTTCGTCTCGGAGACGGATGGACTGCCATACCCGCTGGTGGAGTTCGGAGATGCACGGGCTGCAGGCGAACATGGGGGCCTGCATGCCCGCGACGGTCGCCGGCCCTATCCATAAGACGAGTGTCTGGCGTTGGCCGCAGTACAGCCAGCAGACGCCGTCAACCCACGTGTTCGAGTCATCGGTTTGGGCGGGCGTGGGCAGACCTTCGTGGGCGTACGCCGCGATCCCGGGAATCACCAGGTGGTTGAGCATCAGGAGTCTCCAGTTCGGTTCGCGTCTCTACCGGTTGGGTAGGCGATCCAGATGGCGCCTTCCGGCGGTGGCTACTGGCGGATGTACGTGAGTCCGGGGGCGCGGTCGAGGTCGAGGGTGAAGCGGTCGACCTGGTCCGTGCCGCTGGGCACGGTGAGGGTGTAGCCGTTGCCTGCGTAGATGCCTGAACCCGCGGGGGTGAGCCGGTCGCATGTACCTCGGCGCCACAGATGGAGAGTGTCGGCTCTGCGGGTGAGGCGAAGGTTGCCGGGGGCCTGGTCGCAAGTGAAGGTGCCGAGCTCTGTGTGCTGGCCGAGGTCTCCGGGTCTGGGTTGATCTTGGACGACAGTGCTTGGGGTTTGCTCCCGAGCTGCTGCGCGGAGGAGGGCCTCTTTCGGGGCCAGCAGCGGCGGCTGGTGGAGGTTCCGGAGGATGGCGGCGATGACGCGGTCTGCCGAGAGCCCGGCGTTGTTGGACAGGGCGATCACGCGTAGCCCCGACGCCTCCACGTGGGCAGCCGCGGAGAAGCCTTGTTCGTGACCGTAATGGAAGACGGCATCGCAGCCGGGGCGAGCGTCGGCGTAGAGCCCCGGGCCATAGAGGTAGGGCTCGTGGTCGCTGGGCTCGTAGCCGACAGCTTCCTGCCAGGGGAGTTGGCGGGGGTGCTGCCAGCGCTGGTGGAGGTGGGTGAGCCAGCGGTCGAGGTCGCCGACGGTGGTCCACAGGGTTCCGGGGCCGGGCAGGGTGACCGGTACTTCTGTACGCCGCCAGCCGTGGTGGGTGGACTGGTAGGCGAATGCGGCTCCAGGGATGACCTGGCGAGGGTCCGTCTTGAAGTGGGTGGCGTGCATACCGAGCGGACCGAAAACGCGGCGCCGGGCGAGGTCGGGCAGCGTGGTGCGATGGACCGATTCCAGGATCTCTGCCAGGAGAAGGTAGTTGGTGTTGCTGTAGAGGAAGCGGCCTTCGGGGACGGCGCGCTGGTCCTGGCGGTAGGCGAGGGTTCGCAGGTCGTCGGCCGTGTAGTGGTCGAGGTCCCGGAAGCCGGCGAGGGAGAGCAGGGACTCGGCATCGCGTATGCCCGACCGGTGGGTGACCAGGTCCGCGACGGTGACATCGCTGATCTTGAGGCGGGGCAGCAGGTCCGAGGCCCGCTGGTCCAGGCGCAGGAGATCGTCACGCGCAGCGAGCAGGATCAGGTGGGCGGTGATCTGCTTCGCGACCGAGCCGACGTTGAAGGTGGTGTCCGGTCCGATGGCCAGACCGTGTTCGAGGCTGGCCAGACCGGTGTGGAGGAGGGTGGGCTCTTCGCCTGGCCGGTGGGCCAGCAGGGACAGGCCGGGCTGCTCGTCGCGGGGCATGTTCACAGGGCGAGGGCCTGGTGGTGGGTGGCAGCGAGGCGGTGGCGGAGACCATCGTCGCTGATCAGCTCCAGAGCGCGGGCGTGATCGGTCGCGGTGCCAGCCAGGAGGCTTCGCTGCTGATCGAGGTAGGCGGTCAGGAACCGGTGCAGGTCTCCCGTGGTGCTGTTCAGTGCGTGGGCGGTGAACAGCATGGTCAGCGGGAACGCCCAGCAGGCGTGGAGGAAGCCGAACGCCGGCCGCATCGTCTGTTTCCACGGGGAGTGGAAGCGTGCGGCGTCGCTGATCTTGCTTCCCGTCGCGGCGAGGGCGTCGTTCAGCCAGTTGTGCCCGGCCTCGTGGATGAGGTCGCGGGCCAGGACGACCGGGTCGTCGACGTGGTCCATGAAGACCGTGCCGGGCAGGCGGCTGATGGTCCAGCTGTCGAGGGTCTCGCCGAGGTACTTCGTCCGCAGCAGGCACAGGACGACCGCATGCGCGGCGAGCAGGTCGCCGAAGCCCGCAGCTGCGGCGCTGGCGTAGGCGTCGGCCGCGAGGTGGCACAGGTGGGGTTGGGCGGGTTCGGTGCCGGGGCCCAGGACGTAGTAGGGCGTCTCGGAGATCGCGGATCGGGGCAGGTCGGCGAGTGTGGGCGCGACGACCACGCGGGCGCCGACCGCTGTGAGGACGGAGGCCGTGGTGGCACCCGCGCCGGGGTGGGCGACGTACCACTCGAAGGTCGATGCATCGCCGACGCGGGCGGCGGCTTCGGCCCCTTCGAGGGCGTGGTGGGCCAGGCAGTAGTCAGCCGCCGTACTGGTACTGGTCTGAGGCTCCTGGACTCCGGGGCGGATGACCGCGTGGATTCTCTGCGTGCGCTCGTGGTGCAGGCGGTCGATCGGCGGGAGGTCGAAGAGGTCGGCGAGGGTGTGCATAAGGCGGCTCTCCTGTTCGGTGGTGGGCCCGGGGCCGGGCCGCAGGTGCTGGCGGCCCGGCCCCGGGGGTCTTCACCGGCGGCGCTCAGAGCGCCGAGCGGCTAAGGGTGTTCAGGCGGTGGTGGTCTCCGCCTCGGCCGCCGGCCAGCCCTCGGCCGAGACGCTGGAGGTGTGGGCGGTGGTACGGACGGTCTCGTCCTCGCCGCGCAGGTCCTCGACGTTGGCGAGGAAGTCGGCGATGCGGTCCTGGTTCATGAGGTGTTCCGCCTTTCGATCTCGGTGGCTTCGGCTCGTGCGCTTGCAGTGCTGCGGTGCCGGCTAAGGGGCGGAGATCTCGCCCTGGGCATGAGGGCTCCCTCGTGTTGTCAGCGCTGGTGCAGGTCGGCTGCGGTGAGGAGTGCGATGCGCAGGTCGTTCATGGTGGGCCGATCGCCCACGCTGTCGGACAGCGCGGCGGTCACGACGTCGCGCAGAGGCTCCGGGATGAGGGGCAGCTTCGTGTGGCCGACCAGCCGAGGGATGTCTGTACACAGGTAGCGGTAGACGAGGACGGCGAGGCTGAACACGTCGGCTGCCGGGGTGGCCTCGTGGTAGCCGGTGAGGTACTCCGGCGGCCAGTGGACCTCGGGGCCGCGGTGGTCCGGCCCGCGCGGGGTGGACAGGCGGCGGGCGGCTCCGAGGTCAGTGATCAGGCCCCGGTCCTGGTCGATGAGGATGTTCTCCTGGTAGACGTCGCGGTGGACGATTCCGCGCTGGTGCAGGTTGTCCAAGCCGTCGGCGACGTCGGCGAGGATGCTGAGGCCCTTGCCGGTGTCCTTCGACGAGGTCATGAAGGCCCGGAAGTTTCCGCCGTCGCAGTGAGGCATGGTGTACCAGTCGAATCGCTCCGAGCTGCCCTGTTCCAGCAGCGGGACAATGTGATCGATTCCTCCAGCGGTGGCGGTCAGCTCCGCCTCGTGGCGGAAGTCTTCACGGGTGAGGGCGCGTTCGGTTTCGGTCATTTGCGCGTACCAGTAGAAGCCGTACGCGGCAGGTCGCTCGCTGGGGTCGAGCTCGGCCAGGACGTGGTTGCTGCCGAAGCCCGCCTTCAGCACGACGTCCTCCTGGCCGGGGCGGCTCGCTGTGACCAAGGTGCTGGCCCGCGTGAACGCGAGGAGATTGCTGATGTGCCAGCCGTCCGTGCGGAGCTGATCGAGGACCCAGGCTGCGGGATGCATCGGGTGCAGGTTCATGGGCTCGCTTCCTTGTTCGGGGGCGTGGGACCGTCGGCCGAGCGGAGGTCCTCCATGCAGGCGATCACCAAGGCTTCGAGGTCGGCGTGGGTCGTGCAGGGGTGCCTCAGCACGGGCAGGCCGGTGGCCTTGGTCCAGGCATCGGCGGCCTCGTTGTAGAGGTCGGCCAGCCGTGCGGCGGCCTCGGGCTGTTCGGAGAAGCGACGCTCTGTCGCACGTTGAGTGATGCGGTCGTGGCAGATGCCGGGCTCGGTGGTCAGCAGAACGGTCAGCTGCGGACGGGCCTGGGTTCGCTCGGCGAGAAGCTCGACGTACGCGTCGACGGGCTGCCGGTGGAGCAGGGCGAGCAGGCAAGCGGTGGAGAGGGTGAGCCGGTCGGCGAGGACCGGGCCGGCTGTGAGGGCGGTGGCGATGTTGAAGCGGGAGTGCAGGGCCAGGTCCTGGGCGGCGGCCTCGATGGCCTCTTGCTCGTCGCCCGCCTTTCCGGCCCGCAGGCGGATCAGGGTCCGGGTGGCGGAGTGGGAGAGCCAGGAGAACTGGCCGATGTGGCTGAGGGGGATGCCCTCGGCGTGGGCGGTGGCCAGGAGCCGGTCGCGGAGGGTGCTCTTTCCGGCGCCGGCTATGCCTTCCAGGGCCAGGAGCACGCGCTCACCCCGCCGTGGTGGGCTCGGCGATGAGCCAGCTGATGAACTTGGCGACCCGGCCCGCGGCGACCGGAAGGGTGCCGTGCGCGAGCTGGGAGCCGTACAGCAGGGCGGTACCGGGCGCCGGGGCGACGCTCCAGCGGGTTCGGGGCATGTGCTGGAACCAGGCCGCGGAGTTGTCGGCTCCGTCGTGGGTCAGCCACATGCCCTCCGCGTAGCCGTTCGAGTCGGCGTCGGGGGCCTTGCCGTTCCACAGGCGGTCGCTGGAGGCGGTCTCCACGTAGAAGTCGCCCCCGGCATCGGCCTGGGTGATCACGACACTGATGCCGGCGATTTGGCGGGGCCAGGCGAGTGGGTCAGGGGCGATGCCGTCGAGGTGGCTGGTGATGTGCTGGCCCACCCCGTACTCGACGTACGTCCACGGGCGGCAGTGGGTGACTGAGGGCATGACGCGGGAGAGTGCCGGGCGGGCGCGTTCGAAGGCGTCGGTCAGGAGTTTTTCGGCGGCTTCGGGGATCGAGGGGATCTCGACGCGTCCGGCCGGCTCGTAGACGGCCATGGCCTCTTGTGGGCTGTGACCGGGGATTTCGTGGATGGAGGTACGGCGCTCGTCACCGAAGCGACTGGTGCCGCCGCTGGTCAGGACGTCGTTCATCAGGTCGGCGAGGTGGGTCCGCTCGGCATCGCTGAGGAAGTTCTCGATGCTTCCGACGCCGACGGTCTCGGCTATGTGGATCACTTCGTGGTTCCCCCTTGCTGGAGCACGCGGTGGATGTCGTTCAGGTCCGTGCAGTGGTTGAGCCAGCTGACGACCGGGCTGCGGGTGGCGGCCAGCGGGTCCTGCCACAGCGCGAGGAGCTCTCCGGTCAACGGCAAGTCGCTGCTGTCGGGCAATAGGCCGGCGTCAGGTGCCTCGGCCTGGGCCAGGCCGCCGCACGAGGCCCCGTGCTGCCGGGTGAAGACGAGCGCGAGACGAGCTGCGGCCGTGGTGCGGCAGGCCCGCACGAGGGGGCCCGCGGGCAGCGGTAGCCCGTACGCGCGGTGCTCGGTGACCGTCCATGCCTCGGCGATGGCGGCGCCGGAAGCTGTGACGCGGCAGACCGCGCAGCACCGGCGATCGGAGTCTGGGCAGAGGAGGAGGTGCTCGCCGACGGTGGTTGCGATTTCGTCGAGGACCGCCCAAGCGGTACTGGCCAGCACGGCACCGACCTCTGGCTTCCAGAATCCCGCGCTGTCCTTGTGGTTGCAGCAAGGCTCGCCCGCTCCGGGCTGCTCGCTGGAGGTGAGGGCGGGTTCGATGAACAGGGCGTGGAAGTAGACGATGCGTCCCAGGAGCTGGTGGACGATGACCGTGCCGCCGGGCTTCACCGCAGCACTCCCTCGGGGGCTTGCGGCAACACCGGCAGCGGGCAGGCGCAAGCGGATTCGGCCTTGGGACGTTCGGCGTCGAGGGCTGCGGCCAACACAGCGGCGGCCTCGTTCAGGCGGGCGAAGTAGCCGTCCCACCCCTGACCGAAGCGGGGGTCCAGGCTCAGGTCGAGGACCGGGGTGGTGGTGCCCGTGTTCTCGCAGGTGAGCTCTGAGCGGCCGACGTTGACCTCGACGCCTTCGGGGAGGAGGGCGCTCGCCAAGGCTGCGGCCCGACACAGGGCCGCGGCAGTACGGGCGTACTCCTGGCGGTCGCGGGGGAGGAGCCCGACGCGCAGCCCCGTGGGAACCAGGTCCGCGCCGGTGTACTGGTGGCCCTGGCAGCTGTCGTACGTGACGAGCCCCCAGGCTCGGGTGACCGTGTCGACCAAGGGCCAGACCCTGGGTTCGATGGCCGCCCGCCACATCGGGTGGGCAGGGGTCAGGTCGTCGGCCTCGTGGATGCCGGCGAGGCCCACGGTGTTGATGTTGCCGTGCTCACTGGTGTGCAGCCTGACTTCGCTGCCGACGAGGTCGGGAGTGTCCCAGCTGGTCAGGAAGGCGTTCACGTCGCGCATGCTGTTCGGGGTGCGATGGCGCCAGCGCAAGCTCTGGCACCAAGCGCCGACGGGATGTGCGGGCTGGGCCAGCAGCGCGGCGACGCCGTCGATCATCCGCATGCGGTAGTCGCAGTACGCGTCGTGATCACCGGCCGGGTCCTGGCGCCAGCGGGTGGCGATGCACCCTCCGCCGCAGCTGGTGCGGTAGTCGCAGGTCGTGCACTTGTCCATCAGGGCCTTGCCCTGGGCGAGGAGGAGGGAGTCCTGCTGGGCGCGGACCACCTCGTGGTCGTCGGCCGTGGACTCCAGCTGGGTGAGGCGGGCCTGGGGCCAGGGAAGTTCGTCGCAGCTCCCGAGGCGGCCATCAGGGTAGAGGGTGAAGACGTGGTCGCACTTGAGGTCGGAGAAGTGGCAGAAGCCTGTCGTCAGACCCCGTAATCGCCGGATCGTGGAGACGGCCGGTTCCAGCTTGATGCGGGCGAAGTGCCCGGCGGTGATCCAGTGAGCGGTGGCGGCAAGGACGAACTGGGCGTACTCGTCGGGATGGATCGCCCAGGCCGGGCCATCGGCTGCGTTCACCGCGGCCTGCTGAAGCACCCGGCTGGCCGACTTGCGCCTGCTCGGCAGGGCCGTGGAGCGGCGGATCGTGGAGTCGAAGCAGGGTACGAAGCTGATCGCGTTGACCGAACCGAAGCCGGCGAGGTGGTCCAGCACCTCTTCGGCGCGGTCCAGCACGGCAGGGGTCACTGCGGCGATCACGCCGACGCTCCTGCCCCGCTCCGCGAGAAGGTTCAGGGCGGCGGCGACGCGCGGATACACGGGCTTACCGTCGTAGCCGACGCGCCAGGCGTTGCCCTGGGCGTCGCCGTCGAGGGAGATGCCGATCCGGAGGTCCGGGCAGAGGGAGTCGAACATGTCGAGCCAGTCGGCGTCGAGGAGGACGCCGTTGGTCTGCAGGCTGACACGCACGACCTGCGGCATGCCGGCCAGCTCCCCGAGGATCTCGCCGATGTGCTCCCGCCCCGCGGTCAGGGGCTCGCCGCCGTGGAGTTCGACGGCGAGCTTGCGGCCCTTGAAGATGTCGGCCAGGCGCCTGATCTGGTCGGCGCTGACCCTGGCACCTCCAGGGGCCTCCTTGCGTTTCTCGTAGCAGTAGAGGCAGTCGATGTCGCACGTTTCGCCGCGCGTCTTGACGATGACCGACACCGCGGTGCCAGTGTCATCGGCGTCCAGGCTCCGGTAAAGCCCCTCGATCGTGTGGCGCTGTTCTGTGCTGAGGTTCATCGGCTGCCCCCTCCTATGCTGCCGTGACCGGATGACTGGCTAGTCGGACAAGCGCCCCAGCAGGGCGCCCTGGCCGGACTGGAGAATGTGCGCGGCCTCCAGCGGGATCCAGAAGCACTCGAAGTGAGTCGGCTCCTGCTCGCCGTCGTGGTCCTCCTGGCTCATCCACCGCTCCGGGGTCGGCTCGGTCAGCTCCAGGTGGAAGACGTGCCGGTGCTGGATCTCGAACCGGTACGGGCTGATGTCGTACTCGGTCTCGCCGAGCTTGCGGACGATCTTGAAGTCCGACAGGCCGGTCTCCTCACGGGCCTCACGCAGAGCGGCGGCCTCCGGGGTCTCACCCGGGCGGATGCTGCCCGCGGGGACCTGGATGCCGACCTCCTCGTAGGAGTAGTCGGTGTGGCGGAACACCAGCAGGCGCCCGTCGCGCACGACGTAGACGAGGACTTTTTCCTTCGTGACCTTCTCGGGCATAGCGAAAACCTCCACTTGGTACAGGAGCTGATTCGTGGGCCCGGCCCAGTGGAGGACCGGGGACGACGTGTCCCGTGGTCGACCGTGATCGGCCGGAGTCCTGGGGAAGCCCACGAGTCTAGGCCCCCAACTGGCTGTCAAATCAGCGTTATTCAGTCGATCAGATGACCCGCGCAGGGCCTGTCGGCTGCCGCGACCGAGGTCCGACGCCTGGCCCTCGTCCGAGTGTGCGACGACGAGCCAGCTATCCGTGTGCGAACCTTCGTCGCCGCGCGATCAGCGCCTTCGCCGGCGCGACCGGCGGGCAGTCGCTGGTCGCGTCCGCTGCCCTGATCTGCCCTTTGACCACTCGGGCTGCTGGGCAGGTCGAACTCCGCCCAGCAGCGCTTGCCCGTCGCCGTCAGCTCAGCACCGTGCCGGTCGGCGAGCACGGACACGAGATACACACCGCGCCCAGACTCGGCGCTCCAGCTCAAGGCTCCCGGCTGCGGCAGCACCCTCACCGCGTCGTGCACCTCGACCACGAGCACCGGCCCCTCCTGGCAGACGCTCACAGTGACCGGCCCCGACGCCGTGTGTCGCACGGCGTTGGCGATCAGTTCGCCGACTGCCAGCTCGATGCCGTCCAGTGCCTCCTCGTCGAGCCGTATGCCCCAGGAACAAATGCCTGCGACGACGCGGTGTCGCGCCTGCTGGGCGCTGGCTGCCGAGTGGGCGACGGTGAACGCGAGCTGGTGGTGCGCTGCCATGAGCGGGCCTCCTGAACTGCCTGGCTTGCGTAACCACGGCGGAGGATCGGCCTCGCTGGACCGCTGTCTTGCCGGGGCGAAGACGAAGTGTTCCCGGCGGCCTCTGCCTGAACGAGGCCCTGAGTAACGCCGAACGCGGCCCTTTCGTGCCTAACCGATGTCTATTTGCTGTCCACCTGGAATTTCTGGACAACAGATCTGCGATCGGCGGCTGTTGATGTCTAGCGTGGATGCCGGACAAGGACCCCGGCATGTGGGAGCGGCTGTGGAGCCATCAGGACCGACCCTCTTCCAGACCCTGATCAACCAGCGGGGCTGGCAGGACTACCAGGTCTTCAAGCGGCGGTACGAGCAGGCGGCCAAGCAGTTAGCCGAGCTGGAGGGCCCTCCCTCGATCGCGACGGCGACGATCGAGAAGCGGCAGTTCTTCCGGTACGCGCACGGAGAGGTCCGAACCCCGCAGACCGTCGGACGCCGCGTCCTCGAGTTCATGTTCCCGGGCATCCCGGCCGCCCGACTGCTCGGGCCCGCGGAGTCCAAGCCGGGTGTCTCACCGCACCACCAGGCGGCTGACGACCGCAATGCAGTGGATCCATCCGAGTACGGCCTTGAAGACGTGGTCATGGCGGCGGCAAACGAGTCGGCGCAGTTCGCGGCCAGGGCAGAGAGCAGCAACGTGGGACCGCACACGCTGGAACAGCTGGAAGCTGACATCCGCCGCCTCGTCATGACGTACCCCAACCGGCCCGTCGGGCCCCTGTTCCGCGAGGTACGTGCCCTGCGTGACCGCGCCTTCGAACTCCTCGAAGGACGTCAGCCACCGCGGTACACCTCCGATCTCTACGTGGGCGCCGGTGTCCTGTGCGGCGTACTGGCGAATGCCAGCTTCGACCTGGGCCGCTATGACGCGGCCGAGACACAGGCCCGCACCGCCTTCCTGTTCGGCGAGCTCGCGGGCCACAACGGACTGCGCTCCTGGGTGCGCGGGCTCCAGGCACTTATCGCGTACTGGGACGGGCGCCCGGTAGACGCCGTACGCCTCGCCGACTCGGGAAGCGCGTTCACTCCGGAATCCGGCACGGCGCAGATCCGGCTGGAGAGCATCAAGGCGCGTGCCTTTGGCCAGCTCAACCGGGCCAGCGATGCCTTGGCGGCCCTCCGTGCCGCCGACCGCCTACGAGAACAGCTCGTCGAAGGCGACGAGCTACCCGGCGGGATGATGGCCTTCCCCGTCGAGAAGCAGCTGTTCTACTCCAGCAGCACGCACCTGTGGCTGGCGGGCACACAGCACCTCAGCGACGCCGAGGCCCGCGCCGACGAAGCGGTGGAGCTGTTCCAGTCCGCGCCTCCGGAGCAGCAGCGACTCGGTGAGATGTCCCTGGCCCGTATGGACCTGGCGATGGCTCGGCTGGGCCGAGGAGCCATCGACGGAGCGGCGACCCAGATCCACGCGGTCCTCGGGGTCAGTGCCCGGCGCCGCACAGAGAGCGTCGACCGTCGGATCGGCCACTTCAGCCGTCAGCTCGCACTGCACCCCGGGGCCGGGTCACCTGCCGCGATCGGCCTCCGTGAGGTGATCATTGCTCATCAGGAACGCATGCCCGCTCAGCTCCCGCCAGGAGGCAGCCAGTGACGACCGTGACCCTCTTGCACCCCGGCGCCATGGGCGCGGCCGTCGCCGCCCAAGCCGTCGCGGCAGGCCACGAGGTGCTGTGGGTGCCGGAAGGCCGAAGCGAGGCGACCCACCGGCGCGCGAAGGAAGCTGGCGCCACCGCCTGTGACTCGCTCGCCGAGGCGCTGGAGCGCAGCGAGATCGTCCTGTCGATCTGTCCGCCGCAGGCTGCCGAAGACGTGGCGGCCACGGTCGCCGGCCACGCCTTCGCCGGCGTGTACGTGGATGCCAACGCGATCAACCCTCAGCGCATGCGGCGCATCGCGGAGGAGATCAGACCCTGCGGCACGGTCCTCGACGGAGCGATCTTTGGTCCGCCGCCCGGCGGCCAACGGGCGGCTCGTCTCTACCTGGTCGGCGAAGCCCAGGCCGTTGACACGATGGAGCCCTTGTTCAAGGACACCGCGTTGCACGTCCGCCGCGCGAGCGGCAGCGTCGGCTCCGCCTCCGCGCTGAAGATGGCGTTCGCCAGCTACCAGAAAGCCGCCCGAACCCTCGCCGGCGTGGCCCACGCACTGGCCGATGCCCATGGAGTCGCCGACGAGCTCACCGCCGAGGCGCAAGCGATGGCCTCCAATATCCTCTCGGACCCCGGATACCTGCCCAGCGTGGCCGCACGAGCCTGGCGCTGGGCGCCGGAGATGAAGGACATCGCTGAGACCCTACGCGCGGCGGGTCTACCAGTAGACATGGCCGAGGCCGCAGTGGCGGTGATGTCGCGCTGGGAAGGAGACAAGGACCGGTACGACCTGGAGCTCACCGACGTCTTGTCCCACCTACGGAGCCAGGGTGAGTGAGCAGCGACCAGTCCTCTCCCCGGACGAAGTCCAGCAGCAACCCGTCGCCGCTGCCGTGGTCGTCCACGAGGGGCGGGTGCTGCTGGTGCGACGCCGCGTGGCGGAGGGACAACTGTCCTGGCAGTTCCCGGCAGGCAAGGTCGAGCGTGGCGAGACAGGGGAAGCCGCCGCTGTACGGGAGACGAAGGAGGAGACCGGCCTGCATGTGACCGTGGTGACACTGCTCGGTGAGCGCGTCCACCCAGTCACCGGCCGACTGGTGTCATACGTAGCGTGCGCGGTGGAGGGAGGGACGGCGCAGGTCGCGGACGCTGACGAGATAGCCGAGGTCGCCTGGGCGACCCTCGCGGAGATCCCGCGGTACGTCCCGTACGGACTCTTCGCGCCAGTGCAACAGCACCTCGACGCCGTGATCGGGTGAGCAGAGACGTGTCAGTCCCCGCTTCGTTCCGTCCGCAGGAGTTCGATCTCCTGCTCCAGCGCAGCCACGCGGCGTTCTAGCTCAGCCCGACTGCGTCTTGTCGGCGCAGTCCGCGCTGCCTTCGATGGGGTGGGTGGTTCGCCGGCGAATCCGAGGGGCTCGAAGGCCACAATCGTCGAGGGATTCTTCCCACACTCCGAGCAACGAATCTTGCGGCTGGGTTCGGCGTTCTCGCAGTGTGAGGTTCCCCCGAGATGCGGGATTGAGTGACAGAGGGTCAGATGGGTTTCATGAGAGGAGCCCAGACGATGCCTGCACCGAGGAAATACCCGC